>BPTK01000045.1 GCA_023705905.1 Candidatus Heimdallarchaeota archaeon | reverse complement strand
CAAAGCAGCACCAGAGAAGAAAGTCAAAGCAGCACCAGAGAAGAAAGTCAAAGCAGCACCAGAGAAGAAAGTCAAAGCAACACCAGAAAAGAAAGCTAAAGCAACTCCAGAAAAGAAAGCTAAAGCAACTCCAGAAAAGAAAGCCAAAGCAACAGCAGTTAAAAAGAAACCTGCAGAAAAAAAGACAGAAGCTAAGAAAAAAACTGCAAAAACTGAGACCAAAGCTAAAGCAAAACCAGCCAAAAAGAAAACTGCAATAAAGAAGAAATAAATTAGGGGCTAATCATGATAACATTCCTTTCAGGAGGAACAGGAACCCCAAAGTTAATTCAAGGGTTTAGAACGATTTTAAGAGACGAAAAGCTGTCTGTGATAGTTAATACTGCAGATGATATTTGGCTTTCGGGTATCTATATCTCACCTGATGTGGATACGCTGCTCTACTTGTTCAGTGATCTGTTAGATGAAAATAAATATTGGGGAATTAAAGACGACACTTTCAACACTTTAAAGATGTTGCAGTTACTTGGTTTTCCATCTTGGTTTAATTTAGGTGATCAGGACCTAGCTGTTAATCTTTTTAGAACCCAAATGATTCATAAAGGACACTCTCAAGAAGATATTGTAAAAGCTCTTTCAAAACTGCTAAATGTTCGCTCAACAATTATTCCTTGTACAAAAAATCATATGGAGTGTCGCATTATCACAGAAAAGAAAGGTGACATTCATTTTCAAGAATTCTGGGTTAAATACAAAGCAAAAGTAAACATTAAACAAGTTTACATAAAGAATCTAGAAAGTGTTGAAATCTCAGACGCAGTTAGAAGTACTATCAAAAATTCCGAGTTAATTATTATTGGTCCAAGTAATCCAGTAACAAGTATTGGTCCAATTATTCGAGTCAGAGAGATTGCAGATTTATTGAAAGAACATAAAAACAAGATTATTGCAATAAGTCCTCTTATTGGTAATAAGCCCATCAGTGGTCCCACTAAAATGCTCATGAAATCTGAAGGGATGGAATCAACACCTATGGGAATTGCAGAATTCTACAAAGATTATTGTTCGTGTTTAATAATTGATAATAAGGATTCAGATATGATTAATCAGATACAAAACAAAACAGGGCTAGAAGTTCTTTCAGAAGAAATATTGTTTAGAGATACTCAAGATGCTTCCAGGTTAGCATGTTCTATTCTGAAACGGAGAGACCTTTATGACAAATATGTTTGAAATATATCCATTTATTGTTCAATCTGCTATAGCTGGTGTTGCAGACAAAAAATTTTGTCAACAGATGCTTGATTTAGGAGCGGGGATGGTCACTATGGGTGGATTTCCAGCTGACAAACTAAATTACAAAGCATCTCTGAAGATGGAAGAGAGAGGGAGGACGGAATACATTCCACCGACAAACGAGAATGATTTTTCCGAGTGGTTTAAACAAAATCTTATACTTAACAAGAGGTGCAAATGTCAAAGAATAGCCATTAATCTACGAATTGTAACCGTTGATCAATTTACTGAAAAATGGTTAAAATTTCTGGATGGAAAAGTAGATTTCTTGGAATTAAATGCTCATTGTAGACAAAAAGAGGTCCTATCAATAGGTGCAGGAGAAAGACTGCTAAATAACCTAAACAAATTGAATGAGTTACTAACAAGTATCTCAAAACCCTTACAACAAACAAAATTAGGCATAAAAATTAGAGGTTGTTCTGTTGGAGACAGACATACTTTGATTGAGATTTTAGAAAAACAACAAGTAAACTACATCCATATTGATTCTATGATGAAAGGAGAGAATGTTGCAGACATCCAATTATTGAAGGCCTATTGTAATTCCACAAATATTCCAATTATTGGCAATAATTCTGTAAGATGTATAGAAGATGTTAAAAAGATGCTAAAAGTAGGAGCAATTGCCGTATCTGTTGCAAGACCACTTATCAGACATCCAAACTTCATGGCAGAATTAATACAGCAATTAGAAGGATAGGCAATGACAATTGGAATAATAATCCCATTTAGAGGGACAGATTTAGACAAAAGTCGTCTACGTGAAGATATGGATGAAACTAGTGTCGAGTATATTCTTAATACAATGACTCAGCAAGTAATCTCAGAAATTATGAAACTTGATAAGAAGGTAAATTTGTATGTTCTCTCAAAGAACAAAGTTTCTTTTGATGGCAAATACCAAATAGCAGAAGATCAAGGACAGAATCTCAATGATTCTCTTCAAATATATACTTCAAAAATGAATGAAACTATAATCATGATTATTATGGCGGATTTACCTTTGATTAATAAATCTCATATCAATAGTATTTTAGAGACTGTTGAACAAGAAAAGAAAGTCATCATAGCACCAGCAAGAGATAATGGAACAAGTATCTTGTGCTTCAATCGAAATGTGTCTTTTCCTTTTTTCTATGGTGTAAAATCAGCAGAAAGATTGTCAAATTATCTCACTGAGACCGGTATCAGTCACCAAGTTCTAGGATATGATTTTTGTTATCAAGATATAGACACACTTGAAGATTTAATAAACTTAAATCAGAACAACTCTCTGCCTGAATGGTTGAAAAAATATTTTAAGGAAGTACTTTAATGAAAGAGAAAATAGAAAGAATTCAAAACGTTTTACGTGAACAAGAAATTGATGGATGGGCTGTTTTTTGTCATCATTCTTATGATATACATCTCAAATATCTACTAGAAAAATGGTTTTCTGGTCCTACACTAGTTCTCATAACTCAGGAAGGAAAACCACAAGTTATAGCCTCCAGAATGGAAGCAATGATGATCAATTCAGATGTCTATGACGTTATTGAGTACAAGAAAGGATCAGAAATACAAGAATTGTTGGATAAGCAGTTCAATTCAATTCCAAAAGGATCAAAGATAGCATTAAACTTTGTTGAAGAAGATGAGGTTTTCAAGAACTTCAATTATGACATTCTTACAAGTGGTTCATTTAATGCTTTGACCTCCCTAAATAAAGAACTTGAATATGTTTCAGCAAAAGATCTTATTTTTGATATAAGAGCAGTCAAAACAAAAAGAGAGATAGAAAATCATCAGGAAGCAGCTAGATTAGCTGAAGAGCTTATGGAAGAAGTTGTTGAGCCAAGTATTAAACCAGGTATGAGAGAAAAGGAAATTAATGCACTTATAGAATATGAATGTAATAAACGAGGTGGTGTCGCTTTCGAAGCTATTGTTGCTTCAGGACCAAATGCAGCTATTCCCCATCACAAAGCAGGAGAGAAAAAAATAGAAGAAAATGCTGTTTTACTCATAGATTATGGTGTAGCCTACAATCTTGCAAATTCAGATATTACACACACCTACTGGATTGGTAAAAATCCTCCAGAAAAAATATTACATGCATATGAAGCAGTGGATAAAGCAAAAGAAGCAGCTTTTAATAAAATAAAAGCAGGAGTATTATCTTCAGATGTTGAAGATGTTGTTCGAGATAAGTTTGAAGAATTTGGATATGATCATGAGAAACTCTTTATTCATTCTACAGGACATTCATTGGGTATTGAAACACATGACATTGGGATAGGAATATCAAAAGCTTCCCCTGACAGACCAAGTAAACAACTTCTAGAAGACTCTATAATAACAGTTGAACCTGGGTTATATTTTCCAGGAGAATTTGGAGTAAGATTAGAAGACGATATAGTTGTAAGGAAGGATGGGATTACTCGTTTATCATTTACACCATCAGAAATGAAATGCCTTTGATCTAATTCTACTCCTTTCTTTCTATTTGTTTAGTTTACTGAAGCCTCGCAAATCTCACACTTTGAATATCCCTGAGGTACTTCTGAGCCACAGCTTTTGCAGAAAATTCTCTCCTTCACTTGAGAGGTTGGTTTTTCTGCATTTGTTATGTCGGGAGCTTCTATTTCTCCTTTTGCAATTTTCCAAAGTTTTGGACTTATAATGCGACCAAGAAATGAACCTAAGAGGTAATTACACAGAAATAATACTCCAATTAGAATATAGACAAATAGGGAAAGCAAATAGTTCCCTGAAGTTTCTGCCAAACCAATCCCTTTAACCGCGAAAATCGCTAGAATTGACAACATGGTAGTACCTAGTATAATTGCAATAGACAAGCCTTCCACTTTGAAAGCAAAAAAGCCAATAATTAGTCCTGTTACTAAACTTATGAAAATCAAGAGAAGATATCGATCCCATTGATAGAATGATTCTATACTCATGACAATAATATAAGAAAGGTAGGTCATTCCTGCACTAATAACTAGAGCTAAGATGTCAAAACCTAATCTTCTAAGTTCTTTATTCTGTCTCACTTGATATTATATGTTCTCAAACTATATAATTATTATGACTTTTTTTAGGCAATTCTTCGTAATACTAGCGTGTGTTGACAATAATATTTCTGTTTAAGGAAACTTACAAGAATGCTTCATTAAGGTGAATTGATTGTCATGGAGATTGTGGCTAAAGTCAAAGCCCAAATCAGTTAATTTAGGATTTTACGGAGAAGTAAACGCGGGAAAAACAACTCTCGCTAACAAAATTGGTTTAGATTGGGCGGATCAAGAAGTAGGTATAGTTAGTGAAATTCCTCATGAAACTAGAGATATTCAAAAATTAGAAAAAGTGAATTTCTCTGCTAAAGGTACTAAATTAGATTTAACACTTATAGACATGCCTGGAATTGCAACTTCTGTTAATCCCAAGGAATTTATAAAACACGGGTTATCTGCCAGCGAAGCTATGCAAAGAGCGAAAGAGGCAACTAGAGGAATTATTGAAGCGATAAAGTATCTTGAACAAGTCGATGTTGCACTTGTGATAATAGATGCTTCTAAATCACCCTTTGATCAAGTAAATTTCACAATTATTGGAAATCTAGAGCATCAGAAAAAACCTTTCATTTTAGTACCAAATAAAATTGACTTGATTGAAGCTGATGTAAGACTTGTCAGAGATGCTTTTAGTCAGTATCATGTTGCACCAGTTTCAGCAATTCATGGTGATGGTATTGATGAACTTTATGATAAAATAGCTGAGTTAGCTAAAAAGGTGAGGCGATAAAAATGAAGTATAGAGTAGATTTTGTTCCATATGCTGAAACTAATGATCTCACTGATGATGAAAAGATTCGTTACATTCTCTCCAAAGTTATGAGAAATACCATCCTTATACTAGAAAATGGTTTGACACCTGCTGAAGAAATGAACCTCATCAGTAAAACTATGGGAAAAATTGACTTCAATGATTTTGTAGGTCTAAGGTTCTTTTCGTTCGATGGTGGAGATGATTTCAAGCTTGCTAGACTGTTTGGAAGAGGTTCAAAAAACAAGATCTTTACTATTGTTGCTCCTAACGAAGCTGTATCAGTTCAAAAAGATAAGCGTGGCATACTGTCCATCAGAATTAATGATTAGATTTCACCTATATCTTACCCAAAATATCTAAAGCACTCTGAAAGGTTTCCCCAGTAGAAACATCGGATCGAACTGTAGCAACAATCTCAGGACCATACAGATTGAACATATCTGTAAGGATTACTTCCATAATTTCGGCTTCAACATTCTCTTCAATCTTCGCCGCATTGTAACTTCTGTCCATTAACCTTTGGCGTAAAAGCCTTATGGAACACCTGAGAACGATACAACATGTAACATAAGAAGGAGGGAGTTCTACTACATGTCCATCAAGGATAAGAGGATTGGAAGAGGAATTTTCTTCAATCAATTCTATTAATCTTGCATTTAACAGATCATCATTCACCACATAACTATCTGTTTCTTCATCAAAATAATCATATAATTTCTCCTCTTTTACAATCTTTCCAACCTCGATAAATGAATAACCTTCTTCTGATAGGAGCTTGGAAAGTGTGGTCTTACCCGTTCCAGGGGTTCCAGTGATAATAATAGCTTGTTTCATTGTAAAATCTTTATTGAAAAAGAATAAAAGCATTATCACGAGGGAGAAGGGAAGTAGGAAAAGTAGGAAAAATAAGAAATATCAGAGCATTTATTAATACATATGCAAAGGAGAGAGTAGGGAAAGATATGAGCAAAGATAGCAAAGACGAGAACTGTTGTCAGTCAAGTTCTGAGAAGTTAGGCTGTTGTCATGTAGAAGGTGTAGCTCAGATTGATAAAAAAGGGCAGATAGTTCTTCCAAAGAGTCTTAGGGATGAGATGGGATTAAAGGAAAAAGATAAGCTCATCGTCATAGGAATGAGAGATAAAGGAAAGATAGCTAGTATTTCTCTCATAAAAGCAAAGACGATGGATAATATGGTAAAAATTATGCTCAAGCCAGTTATGAAAGAAATACTTGAGGAATAAGGTGAGAAACATGGAAACAAAAAACGTAAAGAAAATTGTAAGAGACAGATATGGAAAAGTAGCTAAGAGTCAATCTTCCTGCTGTGGGTCTACAAAAGTAGATGCGGATCAAGTAAGTAAAGCGATAGGATATTCTTCACAAGAATTAGAAAGCATTCCTGATGCAGCTAATATGGGATTAGGATGCGGAAACCCTACAGCGATAGCTTCACTCAAGGAAGGAGAAGTTGTGTTGGATCTTGGAGCTGGTGGAGGACTTGATTGCTTTTTAGCGGCTCAAAAAGTAGGTGTTAAAGGTAAAGTAATTGGTGTTGATATGACACCGGATATGATTGATCTAGCAAGAGATAATGCAGAGAAGAATAGCTTTGTAAATGTGGAATTTAGATTAGGTGAGATTGAAAATCTACCAGTTGCCAATGATTCCGTAGATACAATCATATCAAATTGTGTAATCAATCTATCACCTGAAAAACAAAGAGTGTTTGATGAAGCATTTAGAGTACTTAAACCAGGAGGTAGGCTTGCAATATCAGATATAGTATTACTTAAACCGCTTCCAGAATCAGTAAGAAATAATGAAACACTTCTTGCTGGGTGTGTAGCAGGAGCCGAACTGAAAGATAAGTATTTAGAAATGATTAGTAACTCTGGTTTTGAAAATATAGAAGTTGTACAAAAAACACAAAGTTCTACTGAAGAATTGAATCTCAATGAAAGAGATGGAGATCCTGTACTCGTAGTCGAAGGAGAAATAATAAACATAGAAGATTTGGAAGAGATTAAAGATGATGTTGAGTGTATTCAAGAATCAACTCAAAGTATAACTGTCACAGCTATAAAACCAAAATAAATAATTGAGGTAAGTGCAAAACTTACCCAATTTTTATTTCAAAGCTTCATCGGAAAGCTTACTCTTTCCACGGAAAACTTTTATCAATTTCATTTTCTTTGCCTCGCCGGATTTTATTTTTCTAAAATTATCTCCTTGTCTCGACAACATGATTAAAGTGATTCCAAAGAGCAACGCAGCAAGACCCAAGTTACATTCGGCCCAAGGCATTAACATCCCAATAGGTAAAAACAAAGCAACTACACCAACCAAGAATGTAACAACAATATAGGTTATTGACGAATAACCGACAATTGTTATAATGATTGGCCAGAGAAGAATCCAGAATCCAAGGAGGATAGGATTCGCAAATGCCATAGATGCGATGACTACAGTAATGCCTTTTCCACCAGGTGAAAAGAGATAAATGGGCCAGTTATGTCCAAGAATTGCACCAATTCCACTTGAAGCTAAAGCAAAACAAGCTAATGTGTCATTGAACCGAGTGGATATTAATTCAGTGCTTGTAAAATAATACTTCCATGTAATGATGTAAGGGACAGCCATAGCGGTCAGAGACCTAGAGGTATCTAAGAAACCTGCAAATATCGCCCAAGGTGTCGATTTGGTTGCACGGTAAACATTTCTACCTCCAACATTACCTGAACCAATCTTTCTCAGATCCTCACCAGTTTTTAGTTTAGTGACAATCCAACTGAAAGGGATAGAACCTATGAGATATGAACTGATAAATATTAGAATATAAACAATTGAAATGTGCATGTTCTTTGAAATATTGCAGTTTAATAAAAAATTTTTGTAGATATAATGTCTTAAAACCCTTTCAAGAAACAAATTTTTTAAACTGCTAGTTACCCAAATAACTATAATGTGCCCGGATATTTCGAGACATATTTTTAGAGCTTATGACATAAGAGGGTTATACAATATAGATATAACTCCCCCAATTATGTATGAGATTGGTTTAGCATTTGGTTCCTATGTAAAAGAGGTGCTTAATGGATCAGAAATAGCAGTGGGGTGTGATATCCGTCAATCAAGCGTTCCTTTAGTTCACTCCTTTATAGCAGGTGTTACAGCAGTAGGAGTTCATGTTACTTTTGCTGGTACAACTGCATTTGGTCAAGCATTGTTTGCGGGATGGTCTCTGAATAAAACTGCTATTGCATTTATAACTGCAAGCCATTTACCTCCCGAATGGAATGGGATAAAATTCTATCACACAGATGGGGTTGGATTCTCTGAAGAGGAATTAATGAGGATAAGAGATCGTGCAATTAGTAAAACATTCTCCATAAAAGGTTGGCAAGAGACAGGACAATTAGACAATTATAATGTAACTAATGCTTATTTAGAATTTTTTGAGAATAAGTTCAGTTTCTCAAAAAAACTAAAAATTGCTCTAGATTGTGGAGGTGGAAGTATGACTCTCTCAGCTCCAGAAGTTTTTTCACGCCTTAACTTAGAAATTGTCCCAATTTATTGTACTCCCGACCCACTCTTCTCTGGAAGACCATCAGACCCAAAACCTGAGAATCTGTCTAAGGTTATGGAAGCTGTTAAAGAACAAGCTTGTGATTTCGGTGTTGCATTTGATGGGGATGGAGATAGAGCTGTTATTATTGATAATACAGGGAAAGTATTATCTGCAGACGAAACAGGGATTATAATAGGGACATATGGTTTAAAACAGAAAAATAGCACGATTATAGTTAATGTTGAGTGCTCTAAGGCGGTCAAGGAACAACTTGAACCCTTAGGATATAAGATCAAACAAATTCCTGTAGGGCACACCTACCTTACCATAGAGGCAAAACAAGAGAAATCTCCCCTAGGTTTAGAATCTAGTGGGCACATTATTATCCCGGAATACTTCTTATTTGATGATGCCATGGTAACTCCACTTAAGATTGCAGAAATACTTAATAACATAGAATCGAGACTCTCAGATTTAGTAGAAAAAATTCCTATCTATCCTATGAAAAAAGTAGAAATAGACTGCGAGGACGAACTCAAATTCGATGTTGTTGAAGCATTCAAAGTAGAAGTGGAGAAACAATATGAAGAAGTAAATACCCTAGATGGTGTTCGAATCGAGTTGAAAGAAGGATGGGTACTAATTCGTCCATCTAATACATCGCCTATAATAAGAATGACAATCGAAGCTAATACTGAATCTGCAATAGAATTCATTCAGAATAAATTTGAGGATAGATTAAAATCTCTAATTGACAGAGCAGCTAAATAAGGTGGTAAAATGAAAAAGCCTATACCTGAGTTTTATTGTCCATATTCGGATAAGTGTTATCAGTGTTGTCTAGACACAGAAATGACACTATCAGAGGAGGATATAACGAGAATAGAAAAGTTAGGATATGAAATTTACGAGTTTCTTGAAGAAAAAGATGGTTTCATGACATTGCGAAATATTGACAATCATTGCATTTTCCTGAAGAATACAAGATGTTCAATTTATGAGAATCGCCCACAAGGATGTAGATTTTATCCACTTATTTACGACTTTGAGATAGAAGATTTTGTACTTGACAATTTGTGTGATCACCAGGAAGATTTTGATCTAGAAATTTATCGACCTCTATTTGATTCAGTTCAAGTTTTTGTATATAATTTAGTAAGTGAGAGAGATATAAGAATGAGAAAAACAATGGAAGAGGATATTAAGGTCGAATCTAAAGAATCAAAAGAAGAGATTGAAGATCCAGTAAAAAAGGAAATTAATAAAATTGAAAGTGACAAAGAAAAAATCGAGAGTCTAATGGCACAAGTGATTGATGATGTTAAAGATGAGAATGTTGAAAACTTGGAGGAAGCCTTGAAATCTGAGATGAGGGAAATTGAAGAAGAAATCGAAGAATTAGAGAAAGGAATACAAGCAGACATTGTTTCTGCAGAAGAATATATCAAAATTACCGAAAAGAGTATCAAGTCTGAAATAGATGATTTAGAAAAGAGAAGAAAAAATTCTGAAGAAGATAACAATTAGCAAATATTTTTAGAGAGTTGCAGAAGTAAACAAAAAGAAAATACTAGAAAAAATGGTAATAGAATTCAAAGTTGTTCAATTTTGAACCAGAGTTCAATAAGATCTTTTGAGCCGCCTACAAATCCTACTCGTTGATGCAGATAGTGCATCCGGGTTAATTTTTTAACATCAAGTGGGTTAATGTTTTCATATTTTATTTCATGCCCATCTGCAGTAATATAGAAACCATCGCCATTAACCTTTGATAGAATATAGAGATAGGGTATTATCTCATAGACGAATCTAAGTTTAGGAGCAAAATAGCCAAAAACACCTGTTTTCTCGAAAACGTTATTCATGTCTTGTACCATGCACCCGCCGTACCTGTTTTTACCTTTAATATCTAAAGCATCTACGAAGAGTTTCTGCTTTGCTGAATGATTGTTGTATTTTCCTCCCAGACCAAAAACAGGATTTTTACTTGGACTTATATCTAAGGAATCTCTAATTACGCGAAAGGATTCACCATCATGAACAAATTGTAAGAAGCCTAGATCAGTAGCCAAATCGAATCGTAGGAAAAGCGTAAAACTTACAGTAAAAGCAGCAACAGTGTAACCATCTTTATTGATAATGTTTACAATTGCACCAGGGCTTCTAGTTCTTATAATCGAAGAACCATCGATAAAATCCCCAAGAATAATGTAATTCCCAGTCCCTTCCATAATATTGTTTTCATCAGTTTCTTCACCTAATAGTAAGGAGTAGAGATGATTTGGCACCCTTTGAAGGAAAAGTTCATGTGTTGCAATATCAAGACTAAGTTGATCATCCCCAGAAACATTAATCACTCCTGAATAATCATTTTCCCCTAATAAGAAAGTCAGAATCTGCTTTGGTACATCCAAACTGATATTTATAAGCTCTTGAAGTAATTCAGCTAATTCTCTTGATTCAAGTGCGTCCAGATAAGAGTCTAAGGTAGGATATTTTGTTATTGACATATTTTCAGATCCTAGTAAGTATTTGAAAGATTGTTTTCTATTATATACTTATAGCATAGACTAGCCGTACCTTTCATTTTAAGTGCTTCAATGAATTCATTCATGTCTGACACTGCTTGATTAAATATAGATTCTTTTGTGCTGGGTTTAATATTCTCAACTTCATCAAAAAACTCTTTCCAAGCATATTTTGAACTTTTGGCGAAGGTTGTATGTTCATCAACATCTTGTTTACTATAAGTTTCAAGTACCCATTTCCTCATTTTTGTATATAATTCTGGCTCATCGACTTCAAGTATCTTATAAACTAACCTTTGCCAATGAGTACCTATATTTCCTTTAGCTATATTACCATGGGGAAATGTTGATCCAATAACATTTACTGGAGTACCAGTAATGCCATGCTGTGCAATTCGGGTATGATAGCCTAGCTTCTTAAATTCATCAACTATTTCTACTGTTCTTTGGACATTAATTCCTAATTGAGGTACAACCTTACCATTGACATCAACACTTACGCCATGAGTAGATCCATTTGCGATTGCTAGATAATCTAATTTTACACCAGATTTTTCTAAGGATTGAACATAATAAGTAGCTTCTTCAAGACTAGTAAATTCTGTGATGCCAATCTCTCCAACCTCGCCTTCCAGACCGTAAGGTTTGTCACCCAATTTTTCTTTCAAAAAATCAAACAGAACTAATCCTTTAGATAGAATGTCCTGCAGTTGACCACTTACTGTAGATTCATTTCTATTAAAGAGAAAAGAAGTATCAATTGCATATCCAGAAAATCCAGCGTCAATTCGAGCTTTAGTTTCCTTCATCACGTTGGACATTTCTTCTTCAGTTCCTTTCTTAACAGTCAAGTGATCAGCGTGTAAAGCATAAGCAAACCATTTTTCTTTTGCTGCTGCTGATTGACATCTGTCCGCAAATTTATTTGGTGTATATCCTGTATAACCACCGCTTAGAGACATTTCACTCAATGCAAGCTCAAATATCACAACAGAATTTGCTTGTTTTGCTGCTCTTAATATCCCTCTAACAACTTCCTCAGTTGCTCTTGGATTGATAGCAGCAATAATCGTTTCTACTCCCAAAACTCCATTTGCAATAAAATTCATGGGAAGTGGAGATCTTGGGGTTTCAAAGAATTCAATAACATCTTGTTCTAGAACCAAATGATAACACCTTGTAAGAAAATATAGTAAGCATCTTAAGAATTTTTGCCTTTATATTTAACACAATTTTCATTTTAATAGAAACTGATAGATTATTGAAAACCTGAAAAACTGAGAATATTATACAAAGTTTTTTATAAAACTTCGATGAATAACGTGTGATTCAAATGGTTGAAAAACGGAATCCCTTAATGGTTTTAATTTTGATGGTGATCACATTTGGTATTTATGGCCTAGTGTGGTATGTGAAGACAAAGAATGAAATGAATTCTTTGGGAGCGGAAATCCCAACAGCGTGGTTTCTTATAATACCTATCTTGAACATATACTGGCTCTGGAAGTATTGTGAAGGATTTGCAAAAATCACTCAGAAGATGGATGCTATAGTCCTATTTCTAATTGAAATCATATTTGCTCCAGCTTTTATATGGATCGTTCAAGATGGCTTAAATGAGAAAGCACAATAATCTCATTTTTTTCAATTTTTTTTCTCGATTAAGATTTTTTGATTGAATTTGTCTTTCCACAGCATTTAAGACAGAACATTTCTATGCTAACTTAATACTTGTTACTTAAATAATATTGGAGAGTAATATATTGAAATATAGAAAAGTTGGAAAATCAGGTCTTAAAATTAGCGAAATCTCCCTTGGTTCTTGGTTAACCTATGGAGGTACCGTTGAAGACGAAACAGCTAAGAAGTGTATTGCAGAAGCAATTGAAAATGGAATAAATTTCATTGATTCAGCTGAAATATATGCAAAAGGTGGAGCAGAAAAAGTTATAGCTGATTTCCTCAAAGACGAAACAGTTAACAGAAAGGATCTTGTAATCTCTAGCAAGCTATTCTGGCCCATGTCAGAAAATATCAATGATTGGGGATTAGGTCGAAAAAATGTTATAAATGCAATTGAAGGGACTTTAGAACGATTAAATACCGATTACGTTGACATTTACTATTGCCATCGTTATGATTACATGACACCATTAAAAGAAACTGTTCAAGTTATGGATGATTTAATTAGAAGCGGTAAGGTACATTATTGGGGTACAAGTGTATGGACTGCTGCACAGTTAGAAAGAGCCGTTGCAATTGCAAAAGAATATCATGCTCATAAACCAACAGTTGAACAACCTCTTTACAATATGTTCGTAAGACACATTGAAATGGAAATCATGCCAGTTGCTAAAACTCATGGTATCGGTTTCACAGTATGGTCTCCATTAGCTCAAGGACTTCTAACAGGCAAATATAATGAAGGAATACCCGATGACAGTAGAGCTTCAAGGTCTGAATTTCTTAAGAAAAATCTTACAGATGAAAATATTGCAAAGATTAAGAAACTTGGAGATATTGCTAAATCAATGGAAATTTCCATGAGCCAATTAGCTTTAGCATGGATTTTAAGACGTCCAGAAATATCGAGTGCGATTATTGGTGCTACAAAAACAGAACATGTAACAGAAAATGTTAAAGCTTCTGATGTTGTGCTTTCAAAGGATATTCTATCACAAATTAACCAAGTACTAGACAATGAGCCTGAATGGCCTTTAACTTACAAACCAAATCTATATACTGAAAAAATGAGGTGAATCTCATTATTTTCTTTTTTGTTTAAAATCTATTTCTTTTTTTTTATCCTTTAGTCTTCTTTTTTCTCGCTCTAATCTCTCTTTTTTATATTTTTTGAGCATCAGCTTATCTAATTGTTTGTCAGTCAAATTAGGGGGAGCAACTAAAGGTTCAGGATGTTCAATAAGATTTTTGAGCATGTCAATAGTTGGGCCAGTATAGCTTCCTGAAGCGATTCGATCATCAATGCCGATTTTTAAATTCATTACTTTTCGGATTTTGATTTCATCAGTTACTTCATCAATTATTTGAGCTTTGTGAATTTTTCCAATTGTAATTAACAATCCTGTTGTTCCTAATTCAAAGAGATGATGATAAACTGCATCTACGCCAATTGAACCCAAATGAGCTAAAAACGCTGTGGACCACATTGGTATATCTTTTGTTAAACCGTATATTGGCATATTACGTTCATCTGTCCATCGCAAAAGCCAAAAAATGAATCTTATTATCCATCTTGGTTTAGAACCCCAAAATTTGACGTCTTGCTCGTTTTTATTTACTCCAAAACGAGATTCATATAGATGGTCGGATACAATTTTTTGAACTGTCTCCAGTGTGTCAAATGGATCAAACTCGATCATTGCATTTATTTCTTCTCCATCCTCAGTTTTCTCTTTCTTTACAACGAAAGAAAGGATGATCTGATTTCTTTGCCATAATCTCCTGCCTGAAACGAATCTGTTTATCTTATATCGCAAAGCTACTGTTCTAACACATGCTACTAAATAGATTTGAAAAAGCGTTAATTTGTCTTCTTCTTTACGACCTTTATTATACTTTTCCAGAAATTCGTATGTGTGTGTAAGATCCACTTGAGTTTTGTTAAAAATAGTACTATCCAGTTTTTTTCGCATTATATAAAACTCTAATTCATGAAATTTTGTTGTTTTCACTAATTCAGCATCGGGTCTTCTTGGCATGGTAAATTGCATCTCCTACTAACTTAACTTGATATAATACAATTAAGTATCTTCAAAGAAAAACACCTTTTATTTATGTATTTCCTCTAAAAATTTTATTCTGGGGCTCTATCCATCAACCAAATATCTATCTCTGTATCAGGCATAGTTGATTTATTTAATACCTCAAATCCATAGTGAAGATAGATATCTACATTAGTCCCACTTTGAGTTTCCAAATAGCAATGAAGTTTTTCTTGATCTAATCTATTAAACATAGATCGCAACAATTTACTTGCAAAGCCTTTTCCCCTATATTTCTCATCAACGCCAATCGGAGCCAGATAAAGATGTGGAAATGTTGCGTGCTTTTTATGTAAGGGAGAAGTAAAATCACCAATCTTCATCATTCGTTTAACTGCATCTTGCCCAACTTTACTGAGCATTTTAATTCCTCCCGCTCTTATATTTTTCCAGTATGTCATTTCGATATTTCTAGAGGGAACCCATACTGCCAAACCCTCTAGATTAGATGACGAAGCATAAACTTCCCCATAAAGCAATCCATAATTAATTCGAAATTTGAAATAATGGTAGAGATTCTGCTTTCTTGTTTCTTCCTTTGGAAATATCCGCTTTGCAAATATATCGTCAAAAAACACTGCCGAAAATAATTCCGCTGCTGAATTTAGATGATTTTTTCTTAAACGAAATAGTTTTTCAAGAGTATAATCCATAGCGAAGATTCGGTATTTTTACTATTTAAGGTTATACAAGAAAAAGGAAGATAAAAAAAAGAAGATAAATTTAAAATTTATCTGTGTCTTCTTTGGCCCATTCATCTGGGTCATATTTTGGAGGCATACATCTCAAAGGTTTATCTGCATAATATCCAAGAGCGTATCTAGCTTGAATGATTTTTTGTATTTCATTGGTTCCTTCGTAAATTGTTGCACCTCGGACATTGCGATAATAGCGAGCTACCGGATAATCATCACAGAAACCATAAGCACCATGTATCTGTATTGCTCTATCAGCACAACGAACGGCAGCATTAGTGGCGTACCATTTAGCAAGAGAAGTTTCTCTTGTATTCACTTTACCAAGATTTTTAGTCCAACCTGCTTTCCAAGTTAACAGTTCAGCTGCTTCAATATCTGAAACACAGTCAGCAATCATTCCTTGAATAAATTGATGTTGTCCGATTTTTTTTCCGAATGTTTCACGTTCATTTGCATACTCAACCGCTGCTTCAAGCGAAGCTTTTGCTCCTCCAACTGCACCGCCTGCAACAGTGTATCTGCCCCAATCTAGTGCAGCCATAGCCACTTTGAATCCCTCATCTGGTAGTCCTAGAAGGTTTTCTTTTGGAACACGAGTCTCATTTAAATGCATCCAACCAGTTTCACCTGCTTTAACACCCATCTTGTGATCAATGTTTCCAGTAGTTACACCACCAAAATCACGTTCAACAATAAAAGCTCTCATGCCTTTATGACGAACATCTACTTCATAAGCGAACACTAGAAAGATATCAGAAGAAACGGTATAACTAATCCACATTTTTTCGCCATTAATTACCCATTCATCACCATCAAGATAACAAGTTGTTTTAAGTCCAGCGGGATCACTTCCAGCAGAAGCTTCAGTTAAACCAAATGTGCTCATTTTTTCTCCTGATGCTAATATTGGCAGATATTTTTTCTTTTGATCCATATCGCCCCATTGCCAAATTGTTGAAGAAACTAGCCCATTATGGACACTTAGAATAACTCTAAAAGCAGTGTCTATCCGCTCTAATTCTTCACAAGCAACAGCAAGTGAGATGTAATCAAGTCCTCCTCCACCATATTTTACAGGAATACTTAATCCCAATATTCCTTGATCAGCCATTTTTTTAAGAATTGGCTTGTGAAAAGTATGAGTTTGATCCCATTCTTTAATGTGAGGGGCAATCTCAGCTTCAGCAAATTCTCTTACAGATTGTTTGACCATCTTTTGTGTTTCACTCAACTCAAAATGCGGTCCAATTTCACTAAGTTGTTCGTACATAAATAAACACCTAAAGGGTTGTATGAATATAGAGCAGATGTTTCTTTAAAATTTTCTACACAGCTATGAGTAACAAAAACTACTGAAATGCATTTTCAATTAGTTTTTGGAAAAATTTCTTTGAGATACTCTCCTCTGATGATTTGACAAGGTTCCATTTTCCTGATTTTATCGCTTCAATTGCTCCAGCTTCTACTAGAGCATTGATATGATGAGATACTGTAGATTGAGAAAGGTTGAGAATATGTTCAATTTCACATGCACATCGAACACCGTTCATTATTAACCAAAGGATTAATAATCTATTTTTGTTCCCTAAAGCTTTAAACAATCCGAGAAGTTTCTTTATAGTTTTATCATTCTGAACTTTGTTCATCTCTGTTTCTAAATTTTCCAATTTACTCAATCTTTTTTCTGAATCATCAATGAAAACACCTTGTTTATACAAAGAATCTAATTTTTCTCGTAATTCAATCTTCGACGAATTATGATCTGCATTTTTCATATTCTGTTAACATTTCTTGCATAATTCAATAAAACTTTCTATCTGACTTGGTTGAGAGGAAAGGGTAACAACAATAATTTTATATATCGAAAATTTTCGATATGAAATAGAGGAAAATAGATGTCTGTGTTCTGGGAAAAAGTTTTGGAAATGCTTTTAGGTGGAGTATATTCTATGGCAGATTATCTGTCTTTACATGTACTTTTATGTTTGATTCCAGCATTCTTTATAGCTGGGGCAATGATAGTTTTCGTTCCGAAAGACACAATAGTAAAATACATGGGTAAGGACACGAAAAGAATAATAGCATATCCAGTTGCAGCAATATCAGGATTATTACTTGCAGTATGTTCATGTACTGTTCTACCGCTCTTTGCAGGCATAAAAAAGAAAGGTGCAGGATTAGGCCCAGCAATGACATTCTTATTTTCTGCGCCAGCTGTAAATATCCTAGCACTAACTTACACAGGTGCACTTATTGGTATGGACATAGCTATCGCAAGAGCTGTTTTAGCACTAGGTTTTGCAATACTCATTGGATTAATCATGGAATTAATCTTTAAGGATAAATCAATGGATGAGATTAAAGAAGAACCAGAAGAAATTAGCGAAGAAGAATCATATCTGAAGGAAGAAGTTTTACCATTAAAAGAGAAAAATAAAAGAAATTTCAAAAACATTCTGGCTGGTTTTCTTATAGTTCTATTACTTTTACTGGGGGTTCTTTTGGCTTTTCTTAATAAGAGCAATCTTCAATCAATAGGTATAGCTAACCCCCCAGTAGTTCAAACAATAATCTGGGGAATAGGATTAGCAGTGTTAGTGGGATTATTCTTTGTTATCAAAAATACGAAGATTAACTTGTTTATGGGACTTCTCTATCTTCTATTTACAGGTACATCACAGATAAGCTACTTCTCATTAAACAGTCCAAGTGCAGAGCCAGAGATTTCTAGGTCGTTTGAATATTTTACTTCAGAGGCTTTCCGAGTTGACTTGATGAACATGGGTGTAAAGACTGCTCTATCTATTGTAATTGCTATAGTAATTACCATTTATGTCATTAAGAAAATTAGCAGAACAGATGGAAAGGAATGGATGAATGAAACATGGACATTTGTTAAACAAATATTCCCATATTTAATCATAGGAGTCTTTCTAGCAGGTTTCTTAGCTGTCTTGATACCTGCTGATTTTATTCAAAGTTTAGTGGGTCAAAACACTGTTGTTGCGAATCTTATAGGTGTTCTTTTTGGGGTTGTAGCATACTTTCCCACTTTGATGGAAGTACCTATAGCTAAATTATTCTTGAATTTGGGCATGTCAAGAGGAGTTCTGCTTGCGTATCTTCTTGCAGATCCTGAGCTGTCTATTCAAAGCATACTAGTTACTCGCAAATTCATTGGAGATAAGAAAAATTTTGTTTACATTCTTCTTGTAATTGTTTTTACGGTAATAGCAGGATTATTATTTGGTTTGTTTGTATCTAAAGAACCAATTGGGTTTATTTAATAGGAGATAATAAGATGGATATGAAATTAATACAAGTTGTAGGAAAAGGTTGTAAAAAATGTGAAAAGCAGTACGAACTAGTACTTGAAGCAATTAAATCAACTGGAAAAGAAAATGAATACAGGGTGGAACACTTTACGGATATAGTTAAATTTGCAGATTTAGATGTCTTCATGACACCTGCTTTGAGAATTGATGGTATTGTAGTTAGCGAAGGTAGGGTAATAGGTGTTGAAAAAATAAAAGAACTGTTATAATTGACATGAAATAATCAAAGATATAAGAATTAACGTTTTTTAGATACTCTTGTCAGAGAGATTAGCTTATCTTGTGTATCTCTGATGGAAATACAACCATTAGAAGAAGAAATGCTTTTTGGATATAGGAAAATGGTCTGAAAAGTCTTGGAACGAAGTAGAAATAATTAAGGAGGTGGATATTTGCTCCTTTGCAAAGAATTTTATTATATGAACATGAATGTAGGATTTGAGTAGGTAGTTAGTTTAATTGATAGTGGGTCAACATCAATGGCAGATGAGATAAAACATTATGCAACGGGTTCAGTTATCCCATTAGGAGATGGGTTCACTGGTAAATCTGTATTATCTCGCCTTATTGTCAACCCAAAGATATCTGATGAAGAACTTAATAATATTCTACTCAAAACTAGAAAGTCCTATAATATTGAGATTGAATTTAGTAGCAAGGAAATTATTTCTAATAATCAACCAATTATAACAACTTTGCAACTTTATGTGTTTCCAGGACAAAGACAAAAAATTTCTGATAGAAGTACTACTTTTGATGAAATACTCAATATTTTTGATTGTTTCCCGGTTTTGATGAAAGTTTCAGTTTTATTGTTAATCTATGATGTAACAAAAGAACACACTCTTCAATCTCTTGAGATGTGGTTACGTTTTGCACTAGTAAAAGATTGGATATACAAGGATACTCTGATTGTACTAGTTTCGAATAAAATAGATCTAGAGCCTGCTAATGATGACATAATCAACCATGTAAAAGACACAATATACAGCTACATAAAAGATCATGAGCTACCAGTAGAAAAAGATCAAATAAAAGCCATAAAAACTTCATGTGTAAAAATGGACGGAATAGAAGAATTAAGACGTATGTCCTTAGCTTGGATTGCTGAGAGAGGAATTAGAGGAGTGGGGATAAGGGATATAGAAAGACTCGGAGAAAACGAGGAAGAAGAATAGATTTTCACCCTACCATATTAGAAGGATAAGTTATATTCAATTTTCTCTTAGTATTGTCAAAGAGAACTGTTCTAATAAGGTGGTCGTTCTTGAAAGAAGGATGCCATTGCATTGTTTTGCAACACCTTAGAAACGGATTTATAAATATCTTAAGCTATCACAAATTATGTCTAATGAAGAAAATATTCCTGAAATTCCAGGTGTAGATCCAAACATTACTAAAGTTACTCCGTTTCAAGATATTGTCATTACTGAAATTCCTTCAGGATCAATTATTGACATTGGAGGAGGAGGAGAGGGTGTTATTGCACAAATCGGTAAAGATAGAGTAACTGCAATTGACAAACTCCAAGCTGAGATTGACGAAGCAATAGACAAAGCTCCTGAAGCAAATTGGATGGTAGCTAATGCTTTAAACCTACCATTTGAGAATGAAGAATTCAATAATGCAACTTCTTTTTTCAGTGGAATGTACATGTCTAATGAGGATAAAAGGAAAGTAATCAAAGAGATTTATAGAGTGATATCCTTAGGGGGGGAATTATGGATTTGGGATTCAAAAATTGACACAGACAAAGAGAGGTTCCTAATTGTTTTAACAATATCTCTACCAGGAAAAGAGAAATTCAACACCGGGTATGGTACAAAAATAACAAAACAAGACGAGAATATGTACAAAGAATATCTAGAAGAAGCTGGTTTTAGTATAGAAGAAATAGATGTGAATAAGTATTGGTTCTTTATTAGAGCAAAGAAAATATAGATTGCTGAAGATAGAACTTTTATATTCATTTTTTGCTTTTACCTTATGAGTAAATCTGAATCAGAAATGTGTTTCTATTGTAAAGAATATTATAAAGTTACACAGGATTATCCTGTCAATACTGCAACTCATGATGTTGGTTCATTTACTCCTCGTTGTTTTCTTCATTGGCAATATGAATGTAGCAAATGTGGAATAATGACACATTTTAATGGAGTTGCTTGGTGTTCTGCATGTAAAGAGTTTACCTGTGTTAATTGTGTAGAAGAAAGAATGGTAAGAAAAGAATTCTTAGTTTATGATTATTATTATGAGATCCCATGTCACATATGTGGTGAATATAATCCTGCTCTTGATTACGCAGAATATAATGGAACGCATCCTTTCCAAATTGGAGAACAAACACCAAAAGAAGATGTAATCGTTTGGATGCCTATTTACAGAGATGAAATACAACCTCAAGAATTTCCTCATCAAGCTTGGGGCTTTGAAAGAATACTCTCATTAGGGGGGCATGTCGAATTTAAAAGACTTGAATCGCTTGATGATTTCGATCCAATATCATTATGGGATGACATAACTCCCATTTGGGTAAGAAAAATGAGAGATGAAAGAGAGTTTCATCACAAACACATGATCTTACCTGAAGTATATCGCTTGCTTGATGCTCAAAAGGATGACAAAATCCTAGATGTTGCTTGTGGAGAAGGGAGAGTCGCAAGGGATTTAGCAAAAAACGGATCAAAAATTACAGGTATTGATATTTCAGAAATGCTTGAGTATGCAGTTGAAAGAGAGGAGAAAGAGAAATTAGGGATTAAGTATTTGAATCTTAACACTTCTGAATTGAGTAATAAATTCGGTGAAGCTTCTTTTGATAAAGTAGTCTGCAATATGGCTTTAATGGATATTGAGGACTATCAAACTACCCTTAAACAAATAGCCAATGTTCTGAAGGAAGATGGTTTATTTGTTTTCAGTATAACTCACCCTGCTTTTGCATGGCCTACTTGTACAAGCTTCCGTGTTCCAAAAGGTAGTAAGAGGAATGAGGATAAACTAAGAGTTGTACTAAATTATTTTGATGAAAGACCAACACTCGTCAACTATGGGGGTTCATTAATTCAATTTCCAAGACCTATAAGCTCATATCTTAATGAATTAGCAAGAAATAACTTAGTACTTAAAGAAATGAGTGAATCAAAAGCTTCTGAAGAGCTAGTTAAGAAATTTCCTCGGCACACGTATATGGATTATGAAACTTATCCAGATTTTCTAATTATTCAAACAGTGAAAAAATCAAATTTTTAGTTTGAGAACTATCGGACAATGATCTGAACCCATTACATCGGACAACATATAAGCATCAGTAATCTTCTCTTCCAGATCCTTTGAAGCAAAGAAATAGTCTATTCTCCATCCAACGTTTCTATCTCTTGCGCCTATATTTCTCACCGACCACCAGGTATAGTTCTCAGAAGCTTGGTTGAATTTTCTAAAAGAATCTATGAATCCCGCTTCGATTAGTCTATCTATCCATTCCCGCTCTTCTTCGAGAAATCCAGAAATATTTTCATTAGCTTTAGCATGAGTTAAGTCAATTTCTGTATGAGCAGTATTGACGTCTCCACAAATAATTATTGATTTACCTTCCTCTTTCAATTTTATTACATAATCAAGAAAAGCATCGTAAAAGTCCATTTTATATTGTAATCTCTCTTTGTTCAATTTTCCATTTGGGAAGTATACGTTGAATAGGACAAAATCTTCAAATTCGGTCTCCATAACTCTCCCCTCAACATCGAATTTTTCAACACCAAATTTGTTATTTACTGTAATTGGTTTAATTTTAGTATAGGTTACAACACCACTATAACCTTTTCTTTCAGCTGAATGCCAATAACTTGTGTAACCTTGATGAC
>BPTK01000044.1 GCA_023705905.1 Candidatus Heimdallarchaeota archaeon | reverse complement strand
AAACAAAAAAAGGCAAATCGACATTAATTGAAATGGAAAGATTTTTAGAGAAAAAATGAGATTTGAAAAAGACTTAATGCTTATATTTTCTATTATTTCTAATCGCATTTGGGGGTTTCCCGACAAATATTAACTTATTTACAATTAAAATTTATTCCTATCACTTCTTTGTATTAATCTAATTGATTAATACTTAAAAAAAGTATAATACTTACCTTATATATGGATGGTGAATCGAATACTCTACGATTCATACTCAAGAAAATACTAGATATAGAGGATAGTAGTAGAATAGCTGTTTTTCTGATAAATGCTACTGAGAAACCTGATTGGAAAATAATGGATATTGATGATGAGATTAAGTTTCAATCTAAGAACTACAAAATGGAAGGGAGTGACATTAGTACAACTGATTTTAGAAAACTATATAGTGGTATATCTAGAAGAAGATTACCTGTTCTTCCTTTGAAGAATCTAGATGATGAGGTTACAGGAGCTTTTCTGTTAAAATTTATCTCGAAAATATGGAAGTTATCAATAAGAGAGTCAATAGAGGACATAAAATTAATTCCTTATGAAGATGATCCAGACAGAGCAAGATATTTGCAGTTTTCTTTTCCAAGTGGTATTTTTATAATAAGAAGTATACATCAACTCTTCCCAACTGATGACTATTATGAAATTAACATGGAATATTCGAAAAAATATGCCTTAGCGTATTCTAAGTTCAAAGAACTCGAACCTTTCATTGTAGATAGGATAATTGATTTATTATCGACAGATGAAATTGCACCATCTTTTGAAGCGTGGGAGAATGATCCTCTAAGATACGATCTACCCAATGTTGATACAGCTAATATTACTTTAGCCAAAAAACTTGCAGATGACCTACCTGCTGAAGAATTAAATATTCTAGTCAATCAAATCAGAGAAATCATGACAGAAACTGACTGGGAAAGCCACACAAATAAACAAACTATTGAAAGATATTCAATTTTTTTGAAATACGTAAAAAAAATTAGAAAAGTGAAGAAAAAGGAACCTCCTCAAGACTTTTCATTTATCTTCGAAGATGAAGAAAAATAAACATGTTGGCTCTCGCATTACATAAAGTATTTACAAAAAACAAACGATTTTCTAGAAGAGTAAAGCTACAACCGGCATAACGTCAAAATACATATGTAATCCGGCGCCACACATGAGATGGGTTTATATTGTGAACACTTAATTGTCTAGCTTAAGGCTTCAGAGGTTTACATTCGGAAATCTAAATTAAAAAAAGCGAAAAATATGAAAAATAAAAAATACTAACAAACTTCGCTTTTCTTTTTTTTCAGATTTTACTCGTAAACTTCTTACCAAGTTCATACACTTCTTTGAGAAGTTTTTTGTTTTCTGCAGCATCCCCAATCGTGTAGGCTGATCCATGGACAGTGCCAACAATTTCGCTATTCATGTATTTTATCATGTCAGATAAAGAACCGATCGCATTATTAACCCCAGAAGAATCAGGGTTAGAATCACCATAAACAAGTATGTTAGCAAATTTTTTCTTTGTAAGAGCAAATCCCTCCTTCCCATGGAGAGCATAGAGTCTATCTATGAACAATTTCATCTGAGCGGAAATATTAAACCAATAAATAGGGGAGGCTAGAACTATCTCTTCAGATTCAATTAATTTGGGATACAAGTCATTCATATCATCCTTTTGCACACAAGAGAGAGCATTATTATTAACACACCAATTACAAAACCTACAAGGATTAATGTTCATTTGATGCAGATTAAAAATCTCAAATTCTGTATCTGTTTCCGATAAAGCTTTTGTAAACTCTTCAATTAAAGTTGCAGTATTTCCTTTCTTTCTCGGACTGCCATTGAAAATTAATACTTTTGACATATAATTGAAAGTGTTTGTACATTTATAAGAATGTTCAGAGGAGGAAAATAAAGTTTTTATTATAGAGATAGAAGAGCAGTTGAAAATTGGTGATGAGGTCCACCTTGACATAGTCTAAACCGCACATGCTGATGACTTCTACACATGAATTGACGGTGGACTATAATGAAATTATTACTAATAGTAGGTATTGGTGGATTTTTTGGCGCAACATTAAGGTATTTGGTTGGAGGACTTATTCAGAATGGCGAACATAGTTTTCCTTACGGTACTTTGACAATAAATATAGTTGGAAGTTTTCTATTTGGACTAGTAATGTATTTTTCAGAAAATCTTCAGTATATGACGGAAGAAACAAGAATTTTTCTATCTATAGGCTTTCTTGGAGCATTTACAACAATGGCTACCTTTAGCCATGAATCAATGGAACTGATTGAAAAGGGGCAAATTTTGTCTCTAACAATATATATCTTGGCTACAGTCTTGTTATCGCTTCTAGCAGTATACCTAAGTAAGTCAATATCAACTTCTATTTGGAATTAAGAATCTAGTTCAGTCCTTATTTCATTTTTAGCATCAAGCTTTATCTTTTCATTTTTCGGATTAAACGTCCACAGATCATTCCAGATGAAATTATTGAGAATACCAACAAAGAAACCAATGGTAGTAGAGAGAATCTCATTCCAATCCAGAATATTATGGAGAACGTAGATTATACCAATATAGAGCACTGCGGCTGTCAATCCTATAAGTAGAAATTGAAAAAATTGTGTGATTGCTCTTACTTCGGTATTTTTTTCTAAACCCTTGAAAGTCCAAGCTTTGTGCATGTTAAAACTAAAACCCGTAACAAGGAGAATAGAACAAAGAGAAGCAATCTGTATTTTTTTTTATTTCAAACAACCATAACTCAAAAAGAAGATCAGAAACAAAAAACTGGTCTAATATCAGAATACTTAGATAGATAAATAATTCATTTAATCCCCAACCTACAATACCAATTAGCAGAAATTTCGCAAATCGAATTCCTCGCGCTTTGCAGAAATACTTAGTTTCAACATGATTCATTGTATAAAGGCTCAAAAGCTAATTACTCTAATAAATTTAACTAAAGTTTTCTTGATTTCTCCTATTTTACACATTAGAAACGAAATCTAATGAATCATGACAATAAACAGTTAAAGCACTTAAAAAATTAGGAACGAAAAAATTGAAAGAATAAAGATTTTTGGTTTTAATTACTACTTCATTTTGTATGAACCCTCATTATTCAGATATATTCCCCAGAATGTTTATAATCATAAGAGAGAATACTTCATTTGATTCTTATGAATTATAAGATAATTAGAGTAAATGTCTCGGATATGACATATAAACGAGAAGAAATTCCAGAAAAATACAAGTTATTAGGAGGAAGAGGTTTAACTAGCGCCATCGTTGCCGATGAAGTTGATCCTAAAACCGATCCACTTGGACCTGCAAATAAAATTGTTTTTGCACTAGGAATCCTAAGTGGAACTTCAGCACCTTCTTCAGGAAGGCTTTCTGTTGGAGCTAAAAGTCCTTTAACAAGAGGTATTAAGGAAGCAAATGCAGGAGGGTTAACTGCGACAAGATTAGCTAAATTAGGCATCAAAGCAGTGATAATAGAAGGAGAACCAAAGCATGAGGATTGGTATCATATCTATATATCAAAAGACAAAGTTGAGTTCATCAAAGCTAATGAACACGCTAATATGGGACTATACAAACTTATAGACATACTATGGCAAAAATATCCTAAATCAGGATTAGTTGGAGCGGGAATAGCTGGACAAAGACTACTTAGAAACGCAGGGATTTTTGGTAATAACCCTGAAAACACTGACCCAGGTAGATATGCTGGAAGAGGCGGTTTAGGTGCCGTTCTTGGAACTAAGAAGATTATTGCAATAATAACTGATGATACAGGTGGAGAACGTCCAAAGCCAGTGAATGAGGAACTGTTTAAAAAAGGCCGTGATAAAATGGTCAAAGCCCTCAAAGAACACGCTATTACTGGTGGAAAAGCTGGAACTGATGAAGGAGCTCTCAAAAATTATGGTTCCAATGTACTTCAAAACATAATTAATGAAGCTGGAGCTTTACCAACAAAGAATTTCAGAATAGGTTATTTTGAAGGAGCTAAAAATATATCCGGAGAAGCTGTGCACGAACTTGTCGACGAAACAAATGAGAAATTTGGTGCTGATGCTGAAGGTGAATATGGTCACGCTTGCCATCCAGGATGTATAATCCGATGTAGCAATACAGTCCCTGATAAAAACACAGGAAAACTGATAGTTTCACCATTAGAATACGAAACAGCTTGGGCTTTAGGAACAAATTGTACCATTGACAATCTAGAACAAGTCGCAATGATGAATAGAATATGCAACGACATAGGTATAGATACTATTGATGCAGGAAATGCCATAGCTGTTGCGATGGAAGCTGGCAAAATCCCGTGGGGAGACGGAAAGGCTGCGATTGAGTTTATGAAGAAAGGTTACGATCCAGATGATGTGGAGGGAACAACCTTTATGCATGGAGCTAAAGTTGCAGGTGACACATGGGGAGTTGACCGTGTAGCACAAGTCAAAGGACAAGCTTTTCCTGCATATGATCCAAGACCTATTAGAGGTATCGGAGTTACTTATGCCACTACAACAATGGGAGCAGATCATACTGCAGGTTATACCATTGCACCAGAAATTCTTGGTAGTGCTGGTGGTGCAGATCCAAGAGAACTAAACAAAGCTGACTTAAGCAGAGCATTCCAATCTACAACTGCGTATATAGATCAAGCTGGTTACTGTCTATTCATTGCTTTTGCAATTTTAGATATAGCTGAAGGAATGGAAGGACTAGAAGAAACAGTTGCTGGTTTCCTAGGAAAAGAAAAATACAATATAACTGAAGTCGGAAACAAGATACTAAAAATTGAAAGAGAATTCAATAAGAACGCAGGATTTACAAAAGAAGACGATCGATTACCTAAATTCTTCAGAGAAGAAAAGTTACCTCCTCATAATGTAACATTCGATGTAACAGATGAAGAATTAGATGCTGTCTTTGAAAAAATGTAGAACAATAATTAGAAATTGAAAGAATTAAACCTCTTCTTTTTTTATTTTTTTGTTATTTCAACAACAAGAATAGAGCAAAGTTTACAGATATAAAGATTTAAATCGATTACAAGAAACCTTTCAAAAGGAACTTTTCAATATGTCAAGTATCAGAATTCATCTTTATGGAAAACTTAGAGAATTGGCTGAAAATTCGGGATGTACAGATGATTCTATAATTGAGCTTGCTTGGGAAGAAAATGAAACTCTGGTAAATTTAGTTAATAAAAGACTGAATCTAAGTTTTGATGAAATCGGTGAAATTTTCATAAATCATAAACTTGTAACTGAATATAAGGATATTATCCCAAGTGAAGCAAGAATCGCTCTCTTTGCTCAAGGTATGTATTTACTTTGTGGAGGACAACATTTGAAAGGTCATGGCTTCATAGAGAAGAAAGGTAAAGAAGTAAATTACTGGTAAATAGTCTTACTAGAAAAATCTGAAGAAATAAGGAGGTTTTCCCTTGAATATTAGATTGAAAATGTATGCTTCATTAAGAAAACATCTTCCGGGTACGGAGATTGGAGAAGAAGTCAAGATAGAAGTAGAGCAAGATTCAACAATCATGGACATTCTTGATAGATACACTATCGAAGAAAGTCTTGCAAAAATAATTTTTGTAAATGGAATTCATAAAACAGTGGAATATGTTCTTGAAGAAAATGATCTTTTGGTGATATTTCCACCTATAGGTGGAGGATAATTATTTCTAATGTTTGGAAGCGAATCTTGAGAAAATCATCATTAAACAAATTTCTTGAACCATTTTACTAAAATCCTCAGCTCAATATCTCCTTTACTAAATTGATCTGATATTTTTCTGTATCAATGAATCACTGAAACACTTTATAAGAGCTTTAGATTTTTTGTACGTAATATTCTTTAATCACTACAGCTATATATATAATTACAATGAAAAAAAAACAATTGACTTTTATATTTGCTTTTAGTGTATTATTAACATCAATATTAGTTTCTAATGTATCCAACGCCATACTTGCATCCGACCAACTAGAAGTTGGTGTTAATAGCTTTGTAGAGGGAAAGCTTCTCTTGGAAACGAGTGTTGCAGGAGACGAATTAATGGCTTATGTTTCTATAGCTGTTACTAAAATCTTTACTCCTACCGATATTACAAAGAAAATCATTCAATTTGAAGTGAAGTTACAACCAGTTGTTGGTTATGAGTCTAATTTATTAGAAAATCCAACTGAATTCATCGCAACACATCTTGTTTTCTTTGATAATAGAAGTACAATAATGCTTGGAGAATTTGTAGTAACAAATGCAACAGAACAAATAGAGATGACAGTTTTACATGAAACAAAATTCGCTGACATGACAAATCCAGATAATAGAAAAATAACGTTTGCAAACGGTACTTCAGCTTTAGCAGGTTCATTAGAACATGCTGATCCAAAATATATAATGCTTGAGGAATTTAGTGACATGTCAGACTTCTATCTATTGATCTATAAATACACAATGTTAGCAATTTCACCTACAGCTATTTTAGGAGATGATATCAGTTATGATCCTAATCTAGGATTGGTAATAGGTACCCCTGCTGTAACTACATCAGAAGGAGATTCTTATGATGCTATCCTAGTAGAATATACGGATACATTGCTTTTCAACTCTTGGACTGCAGCTTACGAAGTCCATGCATATTATGAAGCAGCAACTGGATTGCTTATTCAACTATACGAGAGACTCGATCAAGGTACATGGAAATTTATTCCGAGCAAAGTAGATACAGTTATAGCTGCCCCATTCCCATCGGCAACAGTTATATTGAGTATTGCAGCTATAGGTTTGATCACAGTATATTTTAAAAAGAAGAAATAATTTTTCTTCTACTTTCTTCTTCTTTGCTTTAAGATAATTGATTCTTATTAAACCGTATCAAAAGTGAGTAATTTCTGCTGTATATAGTTGAAGTCAGGATATCTGTTTTCATCATATTGCAAACACAAAGCCAAGAACATACCTTATTAGATGTGAGACATTCTTAATACCTCCAACCTTTAGTTCCAGTGGAGTAGGGTTTACTTCAAGTGGAAAAAAAAGAATTTGTACCAGAATTGAAACTTAAGAAATATGTTGCTCTTGCCATTCTAGACTTTGATGTACGAAATATTGATTATAAAGGCATTTTAATTGAGATAAAACCACTTTTTGCGGACACTGGAAATATCAAAATAAGTTTAAGAACAAGTGAAATAGTTCACGTTCTATGCGTAAGTTATACAAAATTTTGATAAGTGTATTATCTTTCCTACTTCTGAGTGTAGTTATTGTTTGTTGTGTAGTTATTCCATTTGTTGGTAAAAACACTATGCTTCATCCAGATCATGAATCAATGTATATGCTTCCAGATGAACTAGGAATGATTTATGGGAATATAACTTTCAGCACTTCTGATAGTTTAGATCTAAAAGGATGGTATATTGAACCAATTAATGCATCTAATCCAAACTCTAATGTTACAGTAATAGTTCTTCACGGAGCTTCCCATTCTAAAGCTTTTATGCTAGATCATTATGGGCAAGGATTATATGATGAAGGGTATCGATTATTCTTCTTTGATTCTCGCAATAGAGGAGAATCCGCTAATACTAGTTTAGGTTTAACTTGGGGCATAGATGAGGTAAAAGATGTCCGAGCAGCTGTAGATTTTGTTAAAGCTCAACCAGAAGTTAATTCTTCAGCAGTAGTTCTTTTTGCAGAAAGCCAGGGAGCTGCAACTATATTATTCTATACTGCCCAATACAATGATGTAGCTGCTATAATAGCTGATTCAAGTTGGGCTTATGGAGATCTTATGATAGAACAAGCATATCCTATGAGATCTGGCTTTCCTTGGTTCATCTTTGGTCAAATCACCATTGCTCTAATGGAGAGCCATTATGGTTATACTTTTGCTGATATTTCTCCAGCAGATGTGGCACCCGATATCACTGTTGCTACATATTTGATACATGGAAATGCTGATCTGGATATTAACCCAGAAGATTCAACTATTATATTTAATGAGCTACCTGGGGCAACAGCTAAACTTCTTTGGCGAGTTGATAACAGAGGTCATGTAGAAGCTTATCTAGAACCAGATTATTTCAGTAGAATTGCACAGTTTATCGCAAACAATTTGTAATCATTTGGCAAAAGAAAACTTTAGAGATTGGTGTTTAATTAATTACTTCAGTCTTTAAAGCTACATTTGTAGCAGCTTCATGACTTAACCCTTCAGTGCCTAGAATAGTGAAACGTTTTCGTATAGTGTGAGCCATCTCTAAGGCTTTGATTACTTCTTCAGCTGTTACACCTAGCTCTTTTGCTGTAATTGGTAAACCTAAGATTTTCATAAGTGATTTCACATTATCAGAACCTTCAATTCCGTCATGTAGATAGGCCATCATTATTGTACCAAAAGCTGTTTGTTCACCATGTAATGCAGGTGTTTTTGCAAATGAATCTAAAGCGTGACTGAACATATGTTCTGATCCACTTCCAGGTCTAGAAGAACCTGCAGTACACATTGCTAACGAACTAGCAATCAAACAATTCATAACAACTCTACTGAATCCTTCTGCTTGACTCTTTATCAAACTTGCATTATCAGTAATCAATTTTACTGTCATTTCAGAGAGAGAAATTGCAGTAGGTGATATAATCTCATTCTTTAATCTGTGTGCTAATAACCAATCCTTTATAGCTGTTTTTTTAGCAATGACATCTCCACATCCAGCTACAGTAAATCTATATGGTGCTTTATCCAAAATATCAGTGTCACCAACAACAGCTATTGGTGGACGTGCTTCTATAGAATGTTGTTTATCCACCCCTTTTAATGAGGCTCTTGAACTTGCTAGACCATCATGACTGGCAATAGTTGGAATTGAGATGAACCTCTTATTTACTTTGAAAGAAGTGAGTTTGGCTACATCGATAGGTCTCCCACCACCAAGACCTATAGCATATCCAGCATCAATTTCCTTGAATAATTGCAACTGCTTATCTACTTCAGCAAGTGTACTATCTTCAATTACAGAGACAACAATCTCGCGTTTTTCTGCTTCCATTATTAATTCAACTTCCTTAGCGTACTTATCTTTAAGGAAAGCATCAGTAATTAGCAATCCCTTACCTTTTAAGGCAACTTTATCTACAATTTCTGGTAGATAACTAAGCATATTCTGCCCAAGAGACAAAAGCTCTGGCATCTCAATATGTTTGAAAGAATTGATTGGTTTAGACATGATATTGTCAAAAGTAAGACGCCTATTTTTAAGGTCTTCCTCATTTTATATTCGTGAAATTTATCTGAAAAACTACTTCCGTCTTCTCTTTATCTGTTCAATGTTTGCGTTAATTAATCTCCTAGTATTAGGTGAGACAGCTGATATATCAACATCAAAAACCAAGAAAGGTGTGTGATTTTCTAAATAGATAGGTTTGAGAATTGCTTGAGAGATTTTGTAAGGTAAACAATTTAAAGGACCAGTCAAGACTAAAGAATCAAAAGTAGAATTTTCTAATGTTTCCAATCCTTTACCAATAGTTGGTATAGCTTCACAGAAAATTGTTGAGGAAATCCATGGTTTTGATTGTTTGTATATTTCTCGTAAATCGTTTGGACCAGCATAAAGAAGACCTGTTTTACTGAATTTCCTTCTGTGTCTTCTTTCTAATAATTGTAGAACTATAGGACCAAGTTTACTGATAATAAATAATCGAGAATTATGTTTCCATATCGTTGCAAAAGCTTTGATATAAGTTGTAAATTTAAAGGCATCAGCATTCATTCTTCGTGAAGTAGTATCAGAGAGATGATAATTACCGTATAAAAGAAGTTCAAACAGATCTGTTGATTTAACTATAATACCATGTTGAGAATATATTTCTTTAAGTTCTTTAAGAAAGAAGGGACTAAAACGGACGAAGAAATCACCACTTACAAGAACTTTAGGATGATCCTTTGGAGAGTCTTTTCGTGGAATAGTTTCAATCCTTTTGATTAACCTTCTATAATTCTTGTTAAAATTACTTAAACTTGTAGTCTCGTTTAAGAATTGATTCCAATATTTTAACAAAAGTGCTTGACTACCATTTTCTCCTACAACTTCCAGAGCACTATCGATTTCAGCCACAATGTCTCCTAAGAGAGTAATTTTCGGTGAGAATCTAGCAATTTGTATGAAAGGAGTTCCCAAGAAACCAGTAAGTTGATCAAATCTAAAGATAAAGACATTTTTCAATTTATTTTGCTCTATGAATTGTTCTAAATAATGGAAATAACTATAGATTGCACATGGAGCTCCTCCTCTAATCATATAAAAACCAATTAAATCACCTGGTTTACTCTTTTCAACTATTTCCAGCATATGTCCAATAACGATAGGTAATGGTATACATTCTTTCCCTGTAGTATGTCTCAAACCGCTTATCGCATAATCAAGTTTTAGTGGTTCTACCTCACCTAGATGAAAGCCATAAAGTTCCATTAATTTGGCAATTGCAGGAACATGAAAATCAGAGAAACTTGGGAAGTATAATTTTATTCTTGTATCTTTAATATCAACTTTCTTGTTATCTGAGGTTATGACTACAATTTTTCCATCTCGTTTCTTTACTTTAGCTACTTGGAAAGGTTTCTCTTCTTCCTTTTTCTGACTGTGTTGGAAATTTGAGATTATCTCGAGAAAAGCTTCAAGACGAGTTTGTGTTCCGGCATCAGCTGTATGGGAGTCAAGTTCTAAAATCAGAAACGGTTTTGATCGCATTTCAGAACGAACAAAATTTTGCACAAAAGCATCGATAGTACAACTATAACTGTTAATGTAAAGTATGAATAAATTATCATTTTCTTTTGCTAGATCTATAGCTATTTTCACGTAATTAGAGAAATACCAAGGGATATCTTTCACTTTTGCTTTCTCAAGAAAATCAAAAGGAATGACTGTTACACCCATACTAGCCAGTTTTTTAGAAATCAATTGGGAAGTCTCTGGTGGAAAAGCATTGTAGCTTCTTCCAAGTAACAAAATACCAGTTTCATTATTTTCATTCAATCTTTCTAACGTTTTTCTTCCCCAATCAAGGAATTGTTTTTCTACTGTTTTTTGTTTTTTAATTGCTTTTTCGTAAGCAACATTTGCTAATTTCTTAGGTATTTTTAAATCCTTTACAGCCATTTTAACCAAGGCTTCATCCTTTTCATAACCTTCTGCAAAGTTAAGTATAGGGCTAAGAAAATTAGTTTCTCTGAATGCAGTAGCTATGAAATATGGACTGGATTGAGTAACTGGACAGAATGTAGCATCAAACCACTCTTCTCCCTTCTCCAATGTATATACTTGTGGCAGAAAAATACGTGATATCTTCTTCTTCACCAAATCATTTACTGCTCCATGGAGTACTTGTATTGGGTAACAGAATGGAGCATTTGTAAGAATTTCTTTATCTTCATCAATGTCAGATAAAACTACTTCAAAACCCATTTCTTCAAAAAATGTGGAGTAAAGAGGGTATAGTGTGTGAGTAAGTAAAGCTCTAGTTATACCAATTTTCCCTTTGGAACCCTTAATTATTTTTTTCTTTTTAAGATTATTTTCAAAAATCAGATCGTTTCTAAGATCAACAAGATTTTCTTTTTCTTCAGTTTTTTCTGAACCTCTCCACTGATGTTCATATCTAGAACAACTTCCACCAAAAGGAAACTTTCGACCTCCTACTTCATATCTCTCAATTTGGCAGTAATTCTTGCAGGCTTTGCAAGTAAAACTGCTCAACTGTTTTAACTCTTCGCTGATTAATGACTGAAGATCTGTTTTCTCAGGCATACTTTCAATTTCATGTTGAGTGTATTTTTTATTTGCAATTAAAGCAATCCCGAAAGCCCCTATAAGCTCAGGATTGGGTGGAATAATTATCTCCTTACCTGTGGATTGAGCAAAAGCATATCCAACAGCATTGTTTTTAGCAACACCACCTTGGAAAAATATTTTCTTCCCAACTGCTCTAGAACCTTTAACTTTGTTCAAATAATTTACAGCTATAGAAAATACTAAACCTCCGATGATATTATCTCGTCCATAATTTTCTTGCATCGCTGTTCGAACATCTGTATTGATGAAAGCTGCACAATCAGCTTTGAATCTAACAGGATCTCTTGCTTTCATAGCTATATCAGCAATATCATAGACTGTGACTCCTAGGTCTCCCTTAGCACTTTCTTCCAGAAAAGATCCAGTTCCAGCAGAACAACTTGCATTCATTGCATAATCTACCGGAACACCATTTTGGAGAAACATGTATTTTGAATCTTGACCTCCAATTTCAAAAATGGTATCAACATCTTCATCATAATAAACTGCTCCTTCGGAATGTGCTGAAATTTCATTATAAACTGCGGAAGTTCCTAGATAGGCACCAACCAGTTGTCTTCCAGATCCTGTGACTCCAAGTAATTTTACTTTTTGATTACCAACTTGTGCAATTATTTCTTGAATACATTTTCTTGTTGCTTCTACTGGATTACCACTTGTTCTACCATAGTGTGAAGCTACAACAGACATGTCTTTTTGATCGATGAGTACAGCTTTAGTAGTTGTAGAACCTACATCAACCCCTAATATGAAAGGGGTATTTTCGACAAAACCTTTTTTGTATTCTACTGGAGGTATAATTGTTACTTGCTCACTGAATTTCTCCAAAGAAGGTAATGTGGAAAAACTCTTGCTTATCTTTAATTTTAGCTCAGTATTTTTGGGTGAATCTTTTTCCAAAAGTGCAGATCCATAGGCTTCAAAAACTGAACTTACATCTTTCACAACTACGTCTACATCCCCCAAAAGTTCCCTAAGAATTTCCACAAAAGCATCATTAAGCGAAACTCCACCTATGAGTAGAAGACGTTTTACATCTACTCTAGATTGAAATATCAATCCCTTAATTTTATTGGCCATACTTGCGAGAACGGAAGCTAGAACATCTTCAACAGAAGTTTCTCCTCGATTCAATTTATGAGTAATATCTGATTTACAATGAACTGAACATCGAGAAGCTATTTCAATTTTATTTCCTTTTTTAGCTAAAGAAATTGCTTCAGGGAGAGAAATATCTAGCCTATCAATTTGTTGAATGAAAAATTCACCACTCCCCGCCGCACATTTGTCGTGAGATAGAACATTAACTATATGTCCTTCTTCATCCAAAACGTAAAGAACAAAAGCTTCTCCTCCTAAAGAAATAACAACATCATATTTTTCTTCAAGTGAACTGACCCCACGTTCAACTGCGACAACCTCGGAAACATCTCCAAAAGAGCCGCTAACTCTGTAAAAGCATTCTTTGAGAGATTTGTTTTTTTCTAGTATTTCATCTAGAACTTCACTAGGTTTACCAAGATGAGGTCTCTTAATTATGTTAATATTATTATCAATAATATTTACAAAGTTAACAGATACTGATCCGATATTGACTCCTACGTAACACTGATTTATGCTAAACACCTTATAGATTCAATAAATAGAATGTAAAACAATCTGATATTCAGTGATATAAAAGATTTACCAAAAAATAGATTCTACAAGTCTGGAATTGCTATCTGCAACAAAATGTAAACAATTTCAAGTTAACAGCATGTAAAATACAAAAAAGAAGGTTGTTATTATTTAATTTTACGTCTAACAATAACAAGAGCTACAAACACCACTAAAACTGACAACAGATAGAACGAGGCTTGTTGAGTTTCCTCAAGTAGTAATGAAATAGTAAGAGTGTCTTCCATAACTACATCTTGAAAATCTTCAGAAAACACTAATGTTTCGAAAGTTATTTCTTCGTCTGTAACTGTCACATTGATGTAATTATACTCAGAAAAATATACATCGTCCTCTTGAGCATAATTAGTAGCAGATGGAGTATAAAGAGGTGCTCCAGCGCCTCCTGTTGTAAAGTGAGTTATTCCATCTCTCGTTGTTCTAAGATAATAGTGATCATGGCCCGCAAAAACTATATCAACTCCATACTCAATGAATATCGGGTTTAAAACAGCGCGAATTCCAGAAGCATCTTCTGCACGTGAATCGCTGCGTACGGAATACATGGGTCTGTGAAACATAGCAATGGTCAAATTTGCATCTTGATTAGAAGACAAATCTTCAATTATCCAATTTTCTTGTTCCGTTGTTAGGTCTAAAGTATCACCACCCCAAAACTCTTCAGTATTGATTACTATGAAGTGTATTTGATTATGATCAAAACTATAGTATCTTTCATTACCTGGCATCTCAACATTTGCCATATATGTAGAAAAGTTCCATTCTTGAGGACCATAAGATCCATCTTCTAATCTGTAAGTGTATGTTTCATGGTTTCCTACGGCATAATAAAAGGTAATATTATTCTGCGATGCTAATTCAATATCCTCATAATATCTATCCCAATCATCTTGCTCCCCTCCACTTTGGACCATATCACCTGTAAAGAGAATAAACTCCGTTTTCAGATTATTAGTCACAACATTTTCAATTATACTTTTTCGGATGGGGTTAGTAGAGTTTTCCTCCCAATTCCGTCCATCACCCATAGCAATAAAATTCCATGGTTCATAAGATATGTCATCAGCTGAAACTATTATTCTTGAATCAGACATTGTAAAAAGTGAAGAAATTATTAAACTAATTAAAAGCAAATTAAAGGTAGATTTTCTTCTCAATACTCTAATCATTTTGCAACATTTTTTAACCCATATATAATCTTGTGCTTATCTCAATAGAGAGGTATAGAAAAAAGTACCATAAATAATCTCCTAAACTAAGCTCTGATAGAGTTGATTTATGATATTGTTTTCGATGGGTAATGATTATTGAAATTTATGCAATGAACATAGTTCATTCATTTAATCTTTCTGAAGTCATAAGAGCACTAAGATAACTTTCCAGAGCAAGAAATCTATCTTTGTAACTCCTTTTTTTATCCATGAATATTTCTCTGCTCATAACATGATAACCTGTTTCTGTTCGTTCAATTATTGTACTGGACCCTGTTTTTATCATTCTAATTCTAGGCTTACGTTGAATAAATGTTATTAAATCCAACCATTTTTCAGCTGTAGATGGGTTGAAACCTATATCTTGTAATTTTGATTTTGGAAAAGGATCATCTTCTTTTTCTATCAATTTAAAAATTGCTTCGGCTCGTTCAATTAATGTTCTACGTTCCAAGATGGTTCAACATACAATATTGTATTATTTTAGTATAATAATGTATTTATATTTGATACTTGAGATTCAGTTTATGCCTATGGGTTCTACTGATGAGAAAGATATCAAAATTGATGTAGAAAGTGTGAAATCTTCTACAATTGAGATAGTTACGGTATTCTTCAAGAAGTATCATACAGAAGATGCAGAAGATATGATAAATTCATTTTCCCAAAAATTCAACATGTTATTGCAAGAGCATGAACAAGATGATGACACTGATTTATCTCGTCTTTATCGTCTTATTTCAGTATTCAAACCAGCCTTAGCTTCTGCTTTACAACCGGGTACTGAGTTTAATGGAATGTGTAACGTTATGGTAGATATGTTCAATATCACTTTAGCAGGAGTTAAACGACGGTTGGAAAATAAAATTCGTCGTCCTAAAGATGGACCTGTGTTACCAGGTAGTGATAAATCAATAAATATTATGTATTATTGTGCAATATGTGAGCAATCTTTTGAAATTCCCAAGGATATGAAAGAAAAACTGCTAAATTCTTCTGAAAAATTGGAGATACCAAAACACCACGAAAAAGAGATGGAGATAAGAATTATTGATAACACACAAGTATCTCCTGATGGCAAAATTACAGCTGATATCAATGTAATAAAATCAGCAAGTGAGCTTATGGGTCATTCAAAACCTAAAGTGAATGAGATTACATCTGGCTTAAAGAAATTAACAAATATATTTTCTGATCATCCATTATTAGACAAAGATGACATTGGGGAATATTTGCAAGTGCTAAGTGTAGGGATAGACGTTGGATCTTCCACTTCTCATCTCGTATTCTCAAGTCTTACCCTAAGACGTGAAAGAAGTTTCTTGAACATGTCCAATCGATTTCATCTTATCAATAGAAAACTTATCTATGAAGGTACGATAATTGACACACCATTAATTGATCGCTATAATATCGATATTGATGCTGTTGTAGAATTCTGTGACAAAGAATACAAAAAAGCAGGGATTACACCCGAGATGGTGGATACAGGAGCAGTAATAGTTACTGGAGAGACAGCTAAGAAACAGAATGCAGCGGAGATAGTGAGAAGATTATCCTCTGAAACTGGAAAATTCGTTAGCGCTTCAGCTGGACCAAATTTTGAGTCTCTTCTTGGAGCTATGGGAAGTGGTGTTGTTGATCTATCTCGTAAAAATGAAAGCACAATAATGAATGTAGATGTTGGCGGAGGAACAAGTAATCTCGCTATAGCTTCGAATGGTAATGTTCACAGCACTTCTTGCATTAATGTAGGTGGTCGTCTTCTGGGTATAGATGAACATTTCAAAATCTGGAGGATTGAAGAGCCTAGTGAATTTCTTATGAAAGAGTTAGGTATGACATATCAACTAGGAGATATTATTCCAGAGGAGGATGTTAGAATTATCGCCCGTGAATACGCTAAAGCTTTGGTTGAGGTGATGAGAGGTCAGGCTACAAGCCGCATTGCTAAGGAATTGATGATGACTGATGATATAGATTTTTCCATTCCAATCGACGAATTTTCTTTCTCTGGTGGAGTTGCAGAGATGATCTATGGTGAGAGTAAGGAATATAGCGATATTGGAACTTATCTTGCTAAGGAAATCAAAGATTTAATGGAAGATCTCAAATTACACATGATCGAACCTGAAAATAAGATAAGGGCAACGGTTATAGGAGCCGGATCATTTTCCCTTTCTGTATCTGGATCCACCTGTTATTTTGATAAAAGTATCCTATTCCCTCTCGAAAATATCCCGGTTATCAATGTAAATATACGCAAAGAAAACTTTAATCAGGAAAATCTTAAGAAAGAAGTCAATCGAGCTTTCAAGAGATTCGATATGCAAGAAGGGGAGGATTTAGTTGCTTTATACTTCAAGGACCCGATCCATAGATCAGCATTTTACCTACCTGAATTCGCTAAGGCTATTGAAAAAGCTCTCCCAAATTCAATTGCAAACAATACGATGATTATATTGATTTTCGACCAAGATATGGGAGGATCGGTGGGAATCGCACTCCGTCGTGAAACAGCAATTCAGAATAACCTAATCTGTATGGACGAATTGGAACTCGAGGAAGGTGACTGGATAGACATCGGAGCCCCGCTTTACTCAGGCCAGGCATTTCCTGTGACAGTAAAGAGTTTGGTGTTTAACAAAAACAAAAATCGTCCCTAAAATAGAAAATACTGATAAAAGTAAAGTTAGGAAAAAAAAGAAAAAGAAGGTAAGAAGGGGTTCTATTTTCTCTTTCTGTTTATTGCTATTGCTGCAATTGCTAAAATTGGTACTGCTATCAATGCATACAAAGAAGAGCTTACTGGATTATAGTCATCTATACCAAGAACTGGATCATGAACCAATTTTAGGTTATCACCATAATTTGGATAGACTAAGAATAGATTAATGAATTCTCTTCCGAAAGCGTGACCGGCTCCATATGTAGGATCTTGGCCAAAGCTTGTTGAAGTAGAAGCTACATTGACTGTATCAACAAAAGTTCCATTCTCATCAAAAACATCAGCTTCAGGAGTCCATGCGAAGTATGCTTTAAGATCATCATCATCGTAAAAACCTATACCATCTCTTGAAGGATCAGCTGTTCTATCGGTTGCATTTGCTGAATCAGTCATGTTAGCATATTGAAGATCTTCAGGTACACCAACTCTATCTCCTTCTTGTACTCTATGTCTATATCGATTTTCATGAACCTTAACATGTAGAGCTAAACCAACTGCTTCTTCACTAAAAGTCCAACCATCAATAATAATATCAAATTTAACTTCTTTTAGACCTTTAACATCATAAGTATATGTTATACCGTCAATTGTCTCAGTAACTGTTACATCCTCTAAGTACACGTTATATACAAAAGTAAGTGTAGCTCCATTGTCAAGTTCTGAAGAAGTTTGTGTAACTGTTATTTCATTTGAGGTATTAGTAATAGCTAAATCCCAAGTAATTGTATCAGAAGCTAAATTGTAGATTTTTCCACCAAATTCATCCCTTGAATCTATTGTGAGATCATCACCAAATAGTTCAGTAATATAATGAAAGCTAACATGAAAAATCTCTGTATTTCTTCCAGTTTCAGATGCACTACCTATCCAGAAAAAGATATCAGGTCTTCCCGATAACATTTTCACTCTAATGTCAGGAGTCTCTATAAAGAGTGATCCTTCTCTGTTTTCAGCACCCATATCTGAAGGTATTGCTACTGCTGTTGACAGAGTGGAAATAAAGAGAACTCCAACCATTGCCATCATAATAATTTTAGTTTTGGAAATCATTATTATCAAGCATCTATAGAGAATCATCTTATATGAGAGGTTGCTTATTACTTCGTTGCATGACCCAAAGAAGCTAAAATGCAACGTTGCGCAACGTTTCATTCTATAACTGTTCGACCATCATCCGTCAAAAAAACAACATAGGTTCGACCCCAACGTTCTCTTTTAATCAAACCTCTCTCTTCTAAGGGAACAAGGTTCCGAGAGATTTTAGATTTAGAATAACCTGTGATTTCACACAGATCTCTTTGAGAAATCTTTCCTTTTTTATCATAGATTATCTTGATAAGAGCTTTTTGATTTTCATTGAGCAGTACTCTTCCAAGTTTTTGTATTGCTTTCTTTTCTCTATAACGAATTAACCAAGTTGTACTTGCAACGCCAAGAAAAATTCCAGCAATCACACCAAAAATGAATAGACTATAACTTGATGTCAAGAAATTTGATTCTGGTTCAAGAATTATTGGTTCATCAAAACGGACTAAGAAGAATGGATTAGATGAGGTCGATAAATTAGTAAACATCCAAGAAACAATAATTCGGTTTTTTAATAGAATTTGTGTTGCATTTGTGGGATAGAAGGGGGATAAGGTTCCGTCAGGGTCATGAATAAAGCTTCTTTCAGGGAGGATGATAGAAAATGTATGTGCTAGAGTAAAATAGGATATACTTGAATAAAATTCAAAATAGTAGAAAGATGGATCTGATTCAGTTAAAGCCAATGGAGTAAGAATGTCATATTTTATAACAAAACTCGAGGTTTCATTCTGCTCTACTTCATATCGAAACATTATTTCAACTAAATTGGAAGTATTAGTTATAGGATACCAATTGTAGAGTAAGATACCTTCAGCATCTTCAATAACCAAGGTACTTATAGAATGATTCAGCCACAAATTAATTGAGCTAATAGGCAAAGGATTAATATTTTCTATTGCAAATGATTCACTCATGGAAACTGAATTAATTGAGAAAATATCCACTGAAGCAACATGAGAACGAATGACTATTTGAGAAGTAGAATCAACAGAAATATTGCTTGTTGGCCCTGTTTGTCCATGAATCATAATACTATTTGGATTAAACATCATCACGCCAAATAAAGCTAAGACAGTGAATATGGTGAAGTAAGTTCTAGTCCTCAAGATAAAAGAATTTGAACATACACCTAAAAAAGAATTTCTATTTGAAGAATAAAAAGAAAAAAAGGAGAAAACTATTTCTCTTAAGTTGGTTTGCTATCTGAAACTGTACCTAGGCTTTCAGCTGTCTCTAATTCAGTTTGTGTTTTCATACCTTGTTCTAGATACTCTTCAGCCCACTTTTTCCTGGTTTCATCAGAAGGAAGCTTAACAAAATATGTTATAATTAATCCTATGATTAGTAGCACAATAAGGAAGAGTAATGCAATAGAAAATGTTCTCCAAGGTTTACCTTGTGCTTCAAAATGATTATAGAACAATGCAATCAAACCACCCCATATTAAAAATGCAACAGAAGCATTCAATCTTCCTGTTATATAGGAGAATCCTACATATTCACCTACTTTACCAGGTGGAGCTAATTTCAGGATCATTACTCTCTGCACAACCCACGTTGCACCAATTCCTACACCAACGGAAATCATCATTATAAACGTTAAAACGAACATTAAGCTGAATTCTGGAACAATGCTCTTTTCACCAAACCATATCGCAAAAGCGCCACATGTCATCCCTACTAAATAAAGGCCTCCTACTATGTAAGCTGTAATTTTTGGTCCTATTTTATCACCAAGCCAACCAATGATTGGAATGATAATTATCGCCAAAACTACTACGGGCAATTCCAGGATTAAAGATTGACTCTCTGGAAATCCTATCCCATCTCGCAATACGTTCAAGATTATTAGATTTGCCGTGTTAGCCACATCTACAATAAAGAAAAATCCAATTATAAACAGGAACATATTTTTGTGCTGCTTGATATCTCTAAAAGTTCTATAGAGTTGCCCAAAGGAATCGCGCAAAAGATGTTTAAATTTCATTTGTTCTTTCGGTCTTGTTTTCTCCTTGGTGAAGAAGAACGGAATCATAAACAGTAAGAAAAGAACTGCAGCTGCTACATAGGTTAACCATTCTCCATAATACCCATAATTTACAGGTCGAAACCAAGTATTTCCATTAACCACGTGTGCTGTTGGATCAGCATTAGGTTCTCCTAGAGGGCTATAGATGGAATTCATTAGAAGGAGTAAACCTATTGCAGGGATGATACTAACCCAACCTAAACCCATTGCAAATCCAGAAGTTTTGCCTATGTCTTTCTCAGCTGCAAGTGTTGGTATCATTGCATCATATGCTGATAAAGCAGCCCAATAGCTTAGATTGGCTAGAATAAACAACGTCATCACTACAATCAAATCTTTCTTTATCCACAGTAAAGATGAGGTTATAAGTGTTAAAGCTGTTATCGAAATTACCCACGGTTTTCTTTTACCCATTCTATCCATCATTGCACCAAATAGGGGTATTAGAGCAATCACTAGTATTTGACTTAAAGCTTGAACTGTTGTAAAAAAGAGTGTTGCTCCATCATAAGTCATTCCATATTCTTTCTGACCTATGATCTGGATATATCTCAAAATAATAGTTGATTGAATAATTTGAGAATATACGGTGTTTGCTACATCAAAAAATGAGAAAAGAAAAATATTTTTCTTATTAGTCTTCTTAACAATACTCATAATAAACGATTTCTTGCAGTTTAACTATAATATAAATTTTTTGCGGAAACTATTTTGGAAGAATTTCGTTGATAAATTCCATAAGAGATTGTGCAAATATCTTAACTCCAGGACGAAGATGCATATAATTGTAACCTGGAACCTCAAGAATACGAGAACCTTCAATAGCTGCAGAGATATTATCAGAAAAACTAACTGTATGAAGAGCGTCTTTAGAATCCTTGGTAATTAATGCAGGTGTAGTGATTTTTTCATAATCGACCATTGCATTCCATTTTGAGATACTTAAGGTCTTCTTCCACCTCATTGCATTAGCACCACCTATAAAACCTTGGTAATTATTTCGTTGGAATCCTTCTGGGATAATTAACCTAATCCAGAGTTTGACAATTGGGAAGGCGATGTATTGTAAGACGAATGAAGGAATAATATATGCTAACCAAAGTATCTTTCTAGGTAGGATGAATTTAATTGAGGGGCCAATAAATACGATTCCAGCTGGCTTCAATCCATAACCTACGATTGCCCTTGCTAAAGTACTACATCCAAAACTTGCACTTATGATAATCAATTTGTTTTCATCGAATTTAAAATGTGTAACGATTTCCTTTATGTCTTGACCAAGTCTGTTCATATCTGCTTTATGGCTCCATTTTGCTTTGGAAGTACTCTTCTCTCTTGAATCAAAAACGTAGAAATCATAATGTTGTGAAAGCTCATCCCAAAGATCTGTCCAACTAGGAACATCTGTACCAAAACCTGGACCAAATAGGATTGCTATATCACTAGGATTCTTTTTTTGTTTGTTGTAAAAACAGAGCAGTTCGGCACCATCACTCATTGTAATGTATTCTTTATCTGATTTATTCCAGAATAATTTCTCTTGTGTATATGTTTCCAAATCTGGTGCGTATTTATCTTCACTCAAAAGCATCGATTTACAGCATATTGTTCTTGTTATAAAATTTTGGATGAATCAAAGCTAATTCCCGGAACGTTTAATTAGTAATTTCACATAAGTAATTTTATGAAAATATGGAAATTAATAATTGGAATTCTTCTAATAGTAACACCTTTCAGCATCCATTCTGGGGAATTATTGCTTGTGGACACTACCTATATGATGACACCTATTGGAGGAATTATGGTTCATGGAGATTCTACCACGATCGCTTTTCACAATTTTAATTGGTATTCAGAAGACGGAAGAATTGAGTACGTTTTTGATAAAGCATTTGATTTTGTTATTGACGCAGGAGACGGTAATTCTCAGTGGATGATTGGTTTAGATGGTCTTGATGTAGTTTTGACAGCTGAAGGTTTGTTAACAGTTATAACACTCTTTGCACTTGCATTATATCTTATTTTATCATTCTTCAATAATAAGATAATTTCATTTATTGCAGATATACTATTATTAGGATGTGCTGTAATGACTTTAATTGCATTTATTCTCTTCATTGACAACTCCTGGGTTTCCTTTGATCTGAGTATACCTATATCACCGATAATTATGTTTATCGCCTCAATTTTTGGTTTGGTTCAAACAGTTAAGAGCAAATAAATCTGTCAACCAAATAATTACCACCCTTTTTTTTCGGATTGTTCTATTTTTGCGATACTCAATTAATTGCATATTAATGCACATAAGTTTCAATTATTTCTTATAATTGTAAATGCTCATAAGTTTTAATAACTAGTAATTTGTGCTAGGAAAAACATGAGTAATTCTAAACCGTATGTTGTTGTTGCAGCAGGTTTTAGTAATTACACTCGAGAGTATCCTGCTTATGCTAAGAAATTCGGTAAGGATAACGTTATCTGGACTAGTAATTACAAGAGATATACTGTTGAAGATCATCTAGAAGAATTAGAATCTAAAATCCCTAAGGATAAGCCTTACATTCTTGTGGGTCACAGTTTGGGCGGTTCTATCATCATCGAATTGATGAGCAGAAAACCATTAAATAATTGTCAAGGAGTTAGTCTTATTGGTGCTTCTAGACAAGTACTTTCCCACTGGTTTCTCAATTTCCTATTTTATTTACCTGTTC
>BPTK01000043.1 GCA_023705905.1 Candidatus Heimdallarchaeota archaeon | reverse complement strand
CAACAGAATATCCAGAAATAGCTATAACACTGAAAATGCTTTACAATAAGAATGAACTGTTTATGGAATTGATGAAAGTATTTGAAAAGCAGAAAAGGAAAGAGATGAGTTTTAAGGAGTTAGTAGAAGAAATAGTAAAGAATAAACCAAATCTGTTCATAAATCTATTTTGCCCAAAGAATAAGAAAGAAGAAGTGTTGAGAATGTATCAAAGAGGAGAAGAAAAAAGGATTTATGAAGAAGAAAGAATTTTGAGAGATATTATAACCCACTCAACAGTTTTCACATTCAAAAGGCATCTAATCCATCTAGGAATACTAGCAACAGAAAATAAATTATACTCAGGAAAAATAATTGACTATAAATCAAATGAGGATTCTTGGATTTTAACCTAGTTGAATTTACAGTTATTAAATTATATTCCAATTCGAGTTGCACATGGTTTACAAATATAGCGAAAAAATTTATCTTCTTTGCTAAAACTTTTTTGTTTTTCAAATAAGTCTTTATAATTATCTAACTCACCTTTCTGCAGTATATTGATTTGTTTTACTCTTCTCAATTTAACATAAGTTTTGTACTTCTCGTTATCAACAATGTCCCAAGTAAAAAAATAATTCCTACAAATCGTACATACTCCTATCGACAAACTTTCTAATAATCTTAACATTTCTGTTTGATTTGGTTCATTCAATGAAGCTTCAAGCACTATTTTAAAACTATTTTTGGATTCAATTGTAATTAAACCCACACCTAAGATTCTTGCCCAATAAAGATCTTCACTTGTTATTTTGGCTGTTGTAGCTAGGTAGGCTTTGTGAACAAATATTTTATATCCTGAAGTTTGAGCAAGATGTTGGTATTTGATTGTTTTATCATCTTTTACTTCTATTCCAATGATTTCAATATTATCCTCGACTGTATTGTGAGAACCGATATTCTTAATCCCTATGATGTCTAATCTGCATTTCATTGTAGGACCTTTATCTATGTAAAAAAGCTCTTTATCCCCTCTATAATATCCTCCTCCAATATAGTATTCAAATTCTTCTTCTAACCATGCTAAGATGTTGTTGTAATAATCAGTTTCTTTCATAAAATCTACTTCCTTACTTGTATTCTTCTTAATTGTTCTCCATTAAACTTCAGTTATGTTTTCAAAAGCTTGTAGAATCAGCCCCATGCTATATTGCAGCTCTTCCTCATTTTCAATCTTTACTTCTGTTTTTCCATTGCCCCATCTACCAATATCTGAAACATCTCTGCATTTTCCTTGATTGTCTTTAACCTTCTCAAAATCAATGTTCAAACTCAAACACAGCGCCTTTTTTTGAGGAATGATGTCAACAAAATTCGTTGTAGATTTATAAGCCACATATTGCTTTAAAAATTCCTCTTTTACAGATGGATCTATGTTAAGTATCCTTTTTCGTAATTTATCAAAAAGCGGTCTCATAGGTGCATTTAGGTTCAGTTCTGTATGATCATTTATTGTATAAATATGTTTTATCATTTTCTGCTTTTCAGATTTATATTTCTCTAATATTGTGCTATCAATAACAGGATAAGGCCATATTTCCTCTGCAAGTTTAGATATCTTAACAGCTCGTTTCTTTAATTCCTCTTCATTCCAGGTGGTTAAGCTCGCTAGTGATTTATTCAATCTAATGGGACTATTCCTAAAACCACCATCCATATCTCGTTTTTTATTGAATGGGTTATCACTTAATTCAGAGTTATAGCCCGTTAGTGTAAGATTTCCGATTGTGTGTAAATATTTCACTTGGATTTCTTTCCAATCCTCACCTAGAGCCTCTTGCCATTCCATTGACAAATCAGGGTTCTGTGGTAGAATGTGTTCTATTGTGTATGAATCAACTGTTACAGTTTCTTTTCTTTTATAATTTTCTAGTTTCTTCAATAAGTAATTTCTGCTTCTGAAATTATATACATCTTTTAATTTTAAATCCTTCTTAAATTCTTCATCATTTGGCATTCTTCGATAAGAAACATGAAGCATTAATACAGCTTTCAGACTTTCTAAGTGTTTGTCTTTGTTTATTGTTTTATATAAACCTGCAAATGTTTTGTTTAAGGAATTAGTTGGTACTCCACATATTGCACGTCTGAATACATAACTCTCTATCAAACGTAAAATCTCAATAAAATCCTTTCTTGATAGTTTCTCCTCAACATAATCGCGGTATAGATTTAGAATAAATGGATATGAAACATCAACTCTCAATTCATTAATGTCACAGAACACTTTCTTAATACCTTTATCAGATTCTTTTTCCAAAGCAAAATTGGAATAATATCTTGAATATGTATAAATTTCTTCTATTAGTTTTTTGATATCTTTATTTTTTGAATATTGTTTAAATTCAGAATATATCTCTCGGATAGTAGGAATTCTTCCTATTTTAACTGTCAGAAAATCTCTTATGAATCTATCAAATATAACTGACTTTTCGGAGTGTCCAAAGTTCCTTTCGATTGGATACCAGAAATTCGTGTATAGATCTCTTTGCTCATCTGCTTCCAAACCCATTAAAATATAATTTCGTATAAGATCTGCTTGCGTTAGTTCCAACCCGGTAGAGTTTAAACTTTCAAAAATTAACTGAGGTTTGTCTCTTTCTCTATCCAAAGTGACATCTATAATACTAAGTTTCTCTAGACCTTTGTAAACTATGTTGAAATCTGTTTGTTTAATTTGTTCATTGAAAAACTCATAATTTTCTCTAATTCGCATAGAATCTTCATCAGTTAGATTAATATCCTTTATTAGTTTTCGTAGAGTTTCTTTATCAGCTCTAGTCAGAATCAATTTGTATCTTCTTTCACCTTCTTCTTCTGTGTTTAAAAGATAATAATTGTCTAGTTTTTCAGAGGTAATTTCTGCTGAAATTTTATTTTCCTTTATATATCTACTTAAAGCTATTATTATTAGTGATAGAGTTGTAAGTCTTTGTTGTCCATCTATAACTAGTAGATTTGGCAATCCTGCTGCTTGATAAGTTTCACTGGTTACATATACTATTGAACCAATAAAATAATCGTGTGTTGAATCATCTTTTCCTGATGCAAGAATGTCCTTCCATAATTGTTTACATTCTTTCAATTTCCAGCTGTAAGTTCTTTGATAAATAGGGATTGATAACTGCATTCGTGTTCTAAAAAATTTCAATAATTGAGTTTGTGTAGCTTTCATAATTCACCACTATTCGCTTTGAATTCTTCATGGTTCTAATTAACGTTCTATAACTTACTTCATTAACATATAATAAATTATTGCTTTCGATTGCTGAAGTAGTAAAAAACAAGAATGAAATTACCAATCAGATAATCCTTTTTCCATCTGATAACTTAAGTAAGTATCTTGAATCAATATTCTTAATTCCAATAACTGTTGAGTTTTCAAAGATTTGTGCTCCTTTTTCTATTGCTTTTAAACATAAAAGCATATCAATATTTTCTTTTATTTTTCTAAGAACATTATAATACACAAAAATATTACCTTAACCTATCATTAAATTTATGAGAAGTACCTTTAAAAGGATGATTTGGCACATTAAATATACAAAATTCCAGTGAGATAAAATGAAGATAACTAAATCTGACATAAAATACAATAAAATTTGGCTAACAAAGGATAAATATATTTTCCGAACAAAATTAGGTAATCATTGGTATTTAAAGAAATTTCTAGTTCTATACAAATATTTTCTAGTTGAGAGAAAAACTATTGATAAATCTTCTCTATTGGAAATTGCACAAAACTTTACTGCGTTTGTAGCATCGATTAAAAATAGTGAAATACAGACAATAGCAAATGAATTCTTTTTTAAACCTGTAGACTTGAGAAAACCAGAAAACCTGATTGATTTTGAAAGTTTTAATAATCTCCCTGATTTTGATGATGCAGCGAGAAAATATTATATTGTCTATTTAATGAAACTAGGAATGCAATCAGGCATTAAAAAAGGGATAGGTCAATTACTTTATTCAGACAAAAACATTACGATTTCTAAGATTCGAGAAGAAATTCCTAATATTAAGCAGAGAGAAATTTCAAAAAAAATAGCGGAAGGTAAAACTCCAAGATCTGTCAACGATTCAATTGAAACAATATTCAGTGATTTTCACGCAGAAATAAGAAATTATAGACAGCTCCTTTCTTATAGAGGGATTCTTCCCCCAGAAAAAGATGGTTATGAACTAAATGAAATTGCAAAACTGATTAGTGTCTCTGATTCTAGGTTAATAATGTCCATTTGGGAGCATCAGAAAATGAAATTGCGGTATAGTAATCCTTACACTAGGGTAACAAAATCAGAAGATCCTGAAGGGAAGTTTTTAGATGGAGATGACTTTAAAGATTTCTCAGTAAATCCATATATTGCATTAATAAATGTTTTAGGGGAATTAAGAAAGATTGATGAGAAGCAAGGATATATCACCTTTGAAGATTATAAGTATTTTATATGTAGAGAAGCCCCGTTTAATTTAAGGAAAGTGGTTGATAAAATAATCGAATACAGAGGGTTATCAGAAGATGAAAAGAATAAAATTGCTATTGTAATGGAGGATAGACCGAAAACCAGAGAATTTTCAAAAAACAGAGAAAAAACAAAATCAGAAGATTTTCATAAGGAATTATCAAATTTTGTGTATGGAATTTACCAGTATCAATTTACAAAGAATAAGAACTATTATAATGAGATGTTACAATATGAAAATCAAAAGCTAGATGTACGTAAGCCCCATCTATTTGATGTTTTCCACAACTTTCTAAATATCATACAAAATATTGTTGAAAAGAAATACAACAAGAAGTATAAGCGATTGTCAAATTATAATTCTTTGAAGCTTGTTGATGAAATATCCAGAGATGATGAGTTACATTCTGAATATTTAAAGAAACTTGGAATAATAAGAGAACATTATCTTAAAGAATTTGGGGATGATATCAATGATTTCTATGAAGAAACGTTGAATTCATGGAAAAACTATATATCGTTTATAGACTACGAACTCTTAATCCTGTGTCATGTTATACTAATTGTACTGAATAAATATAACATAAGTGATACTGCAGAAGATATTGAGGAATATGATTTATCTATATCAGACGAATTAGTAAAAATATCAGGAATTGATATTGATTCGTTAACATTTATTCTTAAAAAATTGATAATTCAAATAATAAAAATGTCAACAATAGATTATATTTCAATCATACACCAATTTCAACCTAAGGAAATGATAAAGGAGAAACATGAAATTGAAACCTGGTTAGAAAAACAACTTGTTGATAATTCTTACTCGGTAATAAAGGAGAGACTTAGGCGCGAGCATAATGACTTGGTATATGTTTTTCAAAGTGGAAACAGGATTAGAAAAAGGGATTATAGAATGATAGAGCTTATAGAAAAAGAAAGAATGAGTGAGAATCGAATAATGGGAGAAGTTCGCGATGATTATCCAATAAATAAGTGTGATGTCTGTAAAACTGATTTTATTAGTGGAGAACCAGAATGTCACCATATTATCCCATTTGAGATTTATGGACCTGAGATTAACTACAATTATGCATTCCTATGCAATAAATGTCATAAAGTATTTACTCATAGAACAAGAAGCAAGGAAAAACAAGATGCGATTTTACAATTAAGACTTAACAGAATTTTTGAGAAAGCGAATATTGTAAATATGATTCAAGAGGGGTTCATACAAAAGATTCATTTAGATTTTCTACATAAAGAAGGCTTTATCCACATTATTGATAAGCTTGAATTTATGAAACTTATAGAAGATACAAAAATTAACATGAGGGATATTGAATCTTTTGTTTCAAGAACTATTCCATCAAATAAGCGGTGGAACCGTTCTATGAAAATCGTATTTTGGTATAGAAATCGATATAATTATTTCATGGAAAGAGAAAGAAGCGATCTCGACCCATCAAAATGCGATACATGTGATAAAAAACTAGTTAAATATGAAACAGAGTGTCACCATATAATTCCAAAGCAGATTAAAGGCTCTGAAACTCCATTCAATTACTTGTATCTATGTTTTGAATGTCATAAATCATTTACATTCAATAGAGATAATAGAAAAGACTTAATCAGAAATATCAGAACGAAGAAACTTGTGACACAAGAAACAATTGTTCAAATGATAGCTAGTAATGAGATATCTCAAGAACAACTCCAGTTTCTATGCTCAGAAGGCTACATAACAAATGAGGAACAGTCCTTTCTTTCATCTTTATTAGAACGAAGTTAAAATTAAAAAAAGGAAACTTTAAACGAAATTTACTCTGTCACTTTCAATACTAAAATCTTCAAGCCTGAATTTAATGAGTGGTAAATAACCTTCTCTATTTAACTCGTAACCAACACAGAATCTATCTGTATTAATGGAAGCAATGAGTGTAGTTCCTGAACCAAGAAAGGGATCTAGAATCAAATCATTTTTTTGTGTGAAAATATTAATCATTCTCTCAATATATTTAACTGGAAAAATAGCGGGATGTACCATGAATTTTTTACCAATGCTTCCGAATTTCTTATTTATGTTCCAGATATTGATTTTGGAGTTAGTAGTTTTGTACTTGTAGTCAAAATAACTAAAATCATTTGCTAGGGGGTTAGATGACTTTGAAAATATCAAGAAATACTCAAAATGATCACCCAAATTGTTTACTCGTGGTATCCCACTTGATTTATGCCAGTAATTAAGATCAATGAATTTGAAACCTATTTGTTGCAGTTGTTTGATAAAATCATTAGGTATCATTACAAGATTTTTCTTGTAGCTCTTTGTGTTAATATTGATTATTGCGAATCCATCATTTCTAAGAACTCTGTACGTTTCAGACCAGACCTTATATAATCTTTCTAAATAAGTTTCATAGTTCTCTTTGTAACCAATTTGGTTATCTACCTCGTAGTTTTTCAAATCCCAATATGGTGGAGATGTAACCATTAGTTTAATACTCTCATCTTCAAGTTGAAACATATTCTCAGATGTTGAGAAAAAAACTATATTATTATTCATATTCGATTGTAACTCCTTTATTGAGTATTTTCAGTTTCTTTTTGAAACCTATTAGTAAGCATTTACTTTGTTCCTTTGTTGCACTTTTAATAATCCTTTTAACAGATTCTTCTAGAGATACCAAAATATGCTCTGTAATATTCGCCTTTCCATCATCTTCAGTTTTTAACCATACATTACCAGGATCTTTACCTAAAGGATGATAATTCTTCTTTCTTTTACCCCATTCTACATCTTTCCATATGTGTTTCTCTCTAATTGGGTCTTTGTTGAAGAAGTATCTTTCTTTTTTTGAGTAGAATAGAATCTCAAAAGTAGAATTAGCAAAAACAGTAATTTTCTCATTCTTGTTAAAATCAGGTACTAAAATTATGTTCTTAAGTTTAAACTCAGTAAATTTTTCAGCAACATAAAATGAGTTAACCTCCAATTCCCCGTTTTCTAACCTATTATCTACAATTATCCAAAACGTTCCATCATCCTCTAATAGCGCTGTTTTTTCTTCTTTTAATGAATTGATAATACTATCAATTTCATTTCTTCCTTTTCCTAAGAGATTAAGTATTATCGATTGATACATCCAAAAACCTTGTTAAAGTTGATTGTTTTCTGAGGGATTTTATTCTACTTTCTGCAATTTCGCAATATTTCAATTCCTTATCAATTCCAATCCATTTTCTTCCTAATTCCTCAGCAATTTTAAGTAAAGTGCCACTGCCACTGAATATATCTAGAACGACATCTCCCTTATTTGAAGCCATTTTTACTATCCTTTTGATTAATGATTCTGGGAATGGACATGGATGTGTTTCTCCTGTAATCGGGTGTTTTATTTTCTCTTTTTTACTAATGTTTACAACCCTATTAAAATACCAAATATTGTTGGATAGATTCTTATTCAAGACATTGTTCTTAGAATGTACAAGATCATCTATTATGTTTTCGATTTCTCTTATCTTCTCATCCATTTTAATTTGATTAACATAAATATCAGTTTCAATTGAAATCTGCTTTCGAAAATCATTAAGTTTCCGTTTTATATCAGTTATTTTATTCATATTGGTTCTTTCGTCAATTTCCCAGAAATCACTGGGATTTTTGCCGTTTTCATTACATCTTTTGTCTGTAATCCATTTTGATGGAACTCTAATTTCATCGATATTGAATATATAATTATCAATATCCTTTACAAACCAGAGAACATTTTCATACCTACCAAACAGTCTTGTTTTTGGGGTTTCGCCACCTCCGAACTTCCAGATTATCCAGTTCTTGAGATGAAAGTCTAATTGCTTGAAAATATTATAGAAAATCGATCCTAAAGGGAAAATTTCTTTGTCCATGATTGTTTGAGCAACATTCCAGAAAATTGCGCCATCATTCTTAAGGACTCTCTTACATTCTTGTAATATTTCTTTATGATCTTCTAGATATTCATTAAAACCTTGCTCTTTTTCATATGATTTTCCTAAAAAATAGGAAGGACTTGTCACAATTAAAGATACTGAATTACCAGGTATTTTTTGAAGAGTCTTAAGCGTTTCTCCACAGATTATTTTGCTCTCAAATGGATCTATGGAATTTGACTTTTCTAGATTAGTTTCATGAATTATCATTTTCTAACTCCTTTTCAATAAACTTCTCAATTTGTCTTGAGAGAGCAAACCCTTCTTTTTTGCAATATTTTACATATTGATTGTAAATTTGTGAGTTTAAATATAGCGTAACATTCTTTTTTTTACTTTCTCTCAATTGTACCACCACAAATGAAATCAAATGATATCAAATAGACTCACATTTAAACATTTTTACTTTACCTAATTTCTATGTTGGAGTAATTTCTGCATGTGTTTAAACACAGTAAACCTGACTTCAGTTTACTAGATATTCTGATTTGCTATTTGTATGCTTCAGTTTATAATATGGAAATTAGTATATATAATTGCATAAAATAAGAGATGACAGTCATATTAATTCCCTGAAACAATGGTGGAAAATTGATTTTTTCTATATTGCTAATGAGTTTGTTTATTTAGGTGGGGATTAGGAACACAATGAAATTTTAAAAGAACTGAAAAAGTATCTAGCAAAAGATAGAAACTGATTTTTCATAACTGAAATAACAATAATCTTATTTTAAGCATAAAAGATTATTTAACTTACTAAGAAATCTATCTCTTTTGCAAGCAATATGATTAGCGAATCGTTTTATTAATTAACTACCTTAATTATAACATCTAAAAACACTACTTATTATAAGTAGGACTTTCTAATAACCCATGTTCTTGTTTTTAAGACCTATATTCCAAGAAGGTGTATACTTGCTCTTATTATGCTAGAAGGGCTAATGTTAGGGTTGGATACCTTCTAGTAAGGTCTTCTGTTGAATCTATTGCAAAAAAGCTTTTTTATAGTTTAATTTAATTGTTTTCTTGATAACTATGACTACTGTCTCTTTCGATAAGTCTGATGCAAAAGATCTCATTACATATAAATTAAGAAATATACAAAGAGAGATATCAACAATTTTAGATAAATGGTCTGAATCATCAATTGATAGTTTCCTAGAAAGATCTCAATTAGGTAAAATAGAAGAATCAGAAAATGATGCTATTGATTTAAAACAGCTTCTTCATGAACAGAGAAAATTACAACAAATGCTTAAGAAACTCTAGGTGTTTTCGTGATGAGCTATTCAGAGACTGTCCATCTAAATTTATATATTGATAAAAACAAAATATCCTTGGAGTGTTGTCATGCCCAGAGAATATAAACTATATTTAGAAGATATACTTGCTTCTATTTCAAAAATAGGTCAATATATAGGTGTGTTGAGTTTTGAAGATTTTTCTACAAATTCACTCCTTCAAGATGCTGTTGTTTGAAACCTTGGAATTATTGCTGAGGCTGCAAGAAATATCCCTGAAGAGATCAGAGAAATGAAAGAAAACATTGAATGGAGAAAAATAGCTAGATTAAGAGATGTGATTTCTAATGCTGACTTTAAAACAAATCTTGATGTTGTTTGGGAAATAATTTCTAATAGAATCCCTGAACTAGAAAAAGCTGTAAAAGAATTACTGAATCAGACATAAAAACTCGACATTTATATAGACTTCTAATTACTATATTGTATGGAAAGAAAGTTAGATTCTGTTATTAAGGTTCTAAAGGAGCTTGAAAGCCTAATCAGAGATAGATATAAAGCAGAAATTATAGGTGTTTTTGGTTCATTTGTCCGTGATGAACAGAAACCAACAAGTGATATAGATTTATTGGTTAAGTTTCTAGAAGGAGCATCTTTATTTAATCTCGTCGGATTAGCAGACTATCTTGAGGATAAATTGAACATTAAGGTTGACATTGTTTCTGAAAGAGCTGTACGGGAGGAATTGCGAGAATATATTTACTCAGAGGTTGTTAGAATTTGAAACGGGATTACAAGATTTTCATTCAAGATGTTCTTTCCGCGATTGACAGCATTAATCTCTTTATTGAAGGGATGAGTTTTGAATTATTCAGAGATGATGATAAAACTACTAGTGCGGTTATCCGTAAATTTGAAATCATTGGGGAAGCTATTAAACATATTCCAAATGATATAAGAGAACAATATCCTGAAATTCCTTGGAAGGATATTGTAGGTATGAGGGACAGACTCATCCATGGTTATTTTGGTATTGATTACAAGATAGTTTGGGATACAATAAATGTCGATCTAAAAATTCTAAAAACAAATCTTAGTAAAGTTATTGAAAACATGTGAAAATTTACTCTTTCGTAGAACAGGATAGTTTCCTCAATCCTGTTGTAAGAGGATCTAAGAATAAACTTGTTTCTGCTTTTCTTAATTTAAATTCTTGGGGGACCTGCTTGAATTGTTGCAAATAGTTCTTCCCTTGTTCCAGGACTCACATCCTCTAACCACCAAGTTATCCCAGCTTTGGCAAATTCTCTTATTCTCTCCTTACGTTTTTCCATGTCATCAGTTGCTTTTTTACCAAGACATACAATATCAAAATTATCCATCCCCTCCTTTCTGTTTTCACTGATGAATCTTTTTATCTCTCTTATTTCATCTAGTTCAAGATACATATATTTGCTATTAAATGGCATAACCCCATCTAATTTAGCTGCGCGAATGAATGGTTTTTTGTTTGGCCACGATCCTCCCACCCATATTGGGATCCTAGGGGTTTGCAGTGGTTTTGGTTTAAAACATACATCTTTAATTTTATAATACTCACCCTTATAGCTGAAAGTTTCTCCACTCCATAGTTTTTGTATAATCTCTAAGCTTTCGTCTAATTTCTTAGCACGAATATGACTGTCTGTTTCTTCTCCAAATGCTTCAAATTCCACCTTTGGATCATATCCTAGACCTACTCCCAAAACAAGTCTCCCATCTGAGAAATGATCCAGAGAGACTGTCTCTCTTGCAATTTTCCATGGTCTTCTTCTGGCTAAGGGTGTCACATAAGTTACTAACCTAAGTTTCTCAGTTTTTCCTGCAATAGCAGTTAGTGCTATCCAAGGATCTATCACAGGAATTACAGGATCTTGTCTGGAGTGGATTAGATCCCAAATGAAAAGACCATCCCAACCAGAATCTTCAGCCATCTTAGCTATTTCTACTAGATCTTTTACTGAACTGAAATTTTCACCAACATTAGGTGTCCCAATACCGAATTTAAGATTAAAATTCATAATATCAAAGAATAAGATAATCTCTGTAGTATAAGTAATTTGCTGAATTCAGTTATTTTAGATAAATAATTCTTTTCTAAAATCTCTCCACACTAAATCTTTACATTTTATTTATCTCAAGTAATCTGATAGTTTATCTTCGAAATCTATTTATTGACTATCTATAATATTATTAATTATGCAAGAACAGCTCAACCTTACAAAGGTTCTCAAAATACTGAGTAACAATATGGCTACCATTCAATCTTTTGGTATAATGAACATAGGTGTTTTTGGTTCCTATGTTAGAGATATGCAGGAGAATCTGAGCGATCTTGATTTATTAATTGAATTTGAATCTGGAAAAAAAAGTTTTGACAATTTCATAAATCTACTCAATTTTTTGGAGGATTTATTACAGATTAAAGTTGACTTAGTTACTAAAAAAGCTCTTAGTCCTCATATAGGACCAAACATCTTAGAAGAGGTTATTTATGTTGAAAAATGATACAGGTTTTCTTAAACACATCTTAGATGAGTGTTCATTTCTATTAAATCACATCAGAGTGCTTGAATTTGAGAGTTTTACTAATTCTGAAAGTGAAAAAAGAGCCGCTGTCAAGAGTTTAGAAATTATTGGTGAAGCATCTAAAAAAATCTCAGCTGAAACTAGAACCAAGAATGACCACATTGAATGGAAAGACCTGTCTAAAATGAGAGATGTTTTAGTGCATCAGTATTTTGGTATAGACTATGAAATTGTCTGGGATGTGATAAATGAAAAGATTCCAGAATTACAAAAAAGGATAGAACTAATATTGAAGGAATACTAACAATCCGACATTTTAGTTTTAAATTCTTAATATCAAAGAATCAGATGCTCTCTATAGTATAAGTAATTTGCTGAATTCAGTTTGTTTCTCACATATAAATGTAATTTATCTTAGTTTTGGTAGTAATTTATTATTGGTAATATATTGTGTTAAAATTACTATTTCAATTCTTTTTAATAATATATTTATAATTTAACTCAGTCCAATTAACCATCATGGAAACAAAAGAAAAAAGAGTTGCAAAACAGGATTTGGGTAAATCTTCTCCTCCTATAGGAGAAATAGCAACTGTAGATCCTGTGTTGCGAAGAATAAGCGAACTTGAAGTTATACCTTCAACAAAGCATGCTTACAATGAAATTGCTAAATTGAAAACAAGAGCAAATATTGCTCAAATGTCTTTGGAATGTGAAGGTGAAGCGAATCATATTATGGCGTCTATTGAGAAAATTAAGGGTGTCAAAGACTTACAAAATGAATTGCTTTACAAGGGTGAAGAAGCAGTTGAAATACCTCCTTTACCAATAATGGAGATGAGAGTTGTAAATACTCAAACCAATAAGGTTACACAGGTTGTTTATGGTTTAGAAGCTTCAATGACTAGTCATAGAATTATTTTTCTAGATGTTGATGTCTCAAGTACTCCTCAAATCACTGAACAAACCATAGAAACACAGAATATTCTTGAAAGCAAACACAGAATTGAAGTAAGTCATCAAATTACATCCTCTTTCAGATATATACCTGTTAGTTACCCAGACTTACTCGGTTTAACCTGCGATATACGAAATGGTGTAACTACAAGAGCATATTTTGTTGAGCAAAAACTCTGGATTTTTAGTCTTATTCCTGTAATACTAGGGTTGATCTTAGCTTTTACTGTTCACTGGGGACTAGCTTTCATAGGCTTACTAGGACTTCCGTTCTTCTTATTTACTCGTCCAATGATGCAATCTGCACCACCTGAGAGAACGCAAATAAAAGTTCTTAAGCTAGCTGTAATAAATCCTGAAACAAAAAGAATAGCAACTTTTGAGCTAGATATCCCTCAAATATATTCACTCGGTGCATTGCTTCTTTGGATTAAGGAACTTCAATTTAGAAGCCCAAGTTTGCAGCATACTTCTGAAATGAATAAGAATCTGAATGTAAACATAGGCTAGTTGTATCTAGCCATCATTATTTTTTAGAAACTCTTCAACATGAGGAAGAATTAACTCCTTTTTACTTTGCACTCCATGCCCTTCGTTAGGGATTGTTACTAATTTGATGGCTGAACACATCTTGGCTGCTTCTTTAGCCTTTTGTGAAATAATATAATGTCATGATAACTAATATGATTTTTGAAATACAAAGATATAATTATTAAATATAAAGTGCTTTTGTTTCTCTTCATATAATACCTTGAAATTATTTTTTTCGAAAAAACCCTTAATATCTTGAGTTGTGTAGACCCCGTAGTTCTTCGCAATAGGTCTGAATATTTTTGCTATAAACTTAGAGTAAGCCATATCATAGAAAATATAGAAACCCTTTGGTCTTACAACTCGTTTTATCTCTGTTAGAGCTTCTTCCCAATTACCTATGTGATGCATAACATATGTTGATATAGCAAGATCATATGATTCTTCTTCACTGAAACTAAGTTTCGTTGCATCTGCTACCATAAATTGTAGATTTTCTTTTTTCTCTTGGTATTCTTTGGCTAGTTCAATTTGTTCTGGATCTACATCTATTCCAGTTACATCCAGTCCGTATTTTTCATTTAAATGGCTAGCTAAAATGCCTGCACCACACCCTATTTCAAGTACATCCTTTACTCCAGTAAAATCTATTTTTTGAGAAAGTCGTTCATACAAGTCTATATTTCTTTGACCATGATTTTTGCTGTTGACAAACTTTTTTTCCATTTTGGACATTTTCATTTTGAACCAGAATAATTATTATATTAAAAATATAAAAAACTATGGAATCAAATATTTTGAGTGATTCGTTCCATGATTTGATTTTCTGTAACTCTGTAGTTACAAAATCTTTCTTAGAGCGTCATAGCTGGGTAGCTCACTCTGAGGGGGTAAATCACGTACCCTCCTACCCCGCCCACAGCACATTTAGACACTGCTTGCGGATCGCTTCTTATCAGAATATTGTATGCTGCTTTAACATCAGCATTAATCAACTGTCCTTGTGAAGAACGGAACAACCCTCGCTTGATTCTTCTCCCTTTGTAGGTAGCGTGCTTTTTAACAGTCTCATTGTCCAGGAAACTGCACTTAGAAGTGTAACTCTCATCTACCAGTTGGATAGTTATCCCTTCTTCTACTGCCTTGTATTCCAATAGTTTGATTAATTATTAATTTATAGTTCCTTATTGTTTGAATAGCGATGAGAGAAGACTTGGGAGATTTTTACAATTTAATGTTATTCATCAACCACCAGAATTAGCTGAAAGATTATTAGGTTGGTTTATATTCCAAAAAGCATTGCAATATACTGATAAAATTCGAAAGGAAGAATAAATCGTTTTAATGTGAATAATGGATAAACATGTCTTTAATTCCAAAAATGCAATTAAAGATTCTCTAGGAATTTTAGTAAAATTCAAAAAAAGAAAAGAAAAATAACATCTAAACTTTCTTTCTTCTATATATTAGAATTGGTATGGTTATGATGATTCCACTTATTGTAACAATGAACGATATTGAAAATTCAGGAACAACGATTAGTGGACTGATACCTAGTACATCCGTAGCATTAAAATAATAATATTTATCTGCAGTAGAATTGTATTAGTACCAATGTAAAATAATTCCTGTATTTTTTTCGTAAAGTAGAGTTGTCTCACCTACTGTGAATGGACTATCCGTTCCTAAAATATTTACGAGTACTATTGTTTCATTATGATGTACTTCAATAGCCTCAAAATATTCTGTTTCGCTTATGAAATAGTCTTTGAAACCTACAACTGATCCATTATATGGACCATATTGTATTTCTTCTCCTATTGTTGCTTGAGGTGATATTGCATATTTAATGAATGGAAACATTCCTTGCCAAAGCATGTTTCCTAAGAAAAAGGACAACACCCAATAGCTAATAACGTCATAATAAAGCATTCCAGGGTCTATTTCATCATAAATATATGTCGTTCCATTGAAATTTACTTTTAAATCATCTTCAGTCATGTTTAGATCATCTGTGTAATCAAAAAATACAGTAATGTTATACTCTAAAGTTTCGATAAAGTGTAAAGCTATAACAATTTGTGTTCTATTATTCTTTACAATAAGAGAAGTAATGCTTTCTCTTACAACATGAAGATCTGGGTCATATGGTGGATCAAAAATTATTTCCATCGAAAATTCAACAAAATCTATGTCAAAGAAGGAGTCATGCCAGATTCTATCTACGGTGAAATTGTTTCTTCCATACATATCACTTTGATACATGTCTCCAATAATTGCAGTCCCTTCTGTAAGTTCAAGTAGATTGGGAGCTATTTCGCTTCTTACAGTCAATGATGAAAATAAGAATATAATGAAGAAAGATGCTAAGGTTTTTTGATATCCTTTCATTTGCATCAAATACATGTGTTCTCATCATTGCTAATAAACCCTTCTAGAAACAGAAATTATTTACTTTTTTGAATCTATGATACTTAGATATTTAACATTAAGTTTGACTGAGTTTACCTATAGTTTCAATTTTATTGTATTTCTCTCTTTTTGAATGAAAGTGTACTATTATTGAAGTATCTTGTAGAAATATGTTAGGATTCATTATGTCCTTTTCTGCATATTTTAGGATTTTGTAAACAAGTGGTAGATGTCATCTATTCTTCACTCTTTTTTCGAAACATTCCTTTGGATTTTGTAACTATCTTCGAATCATGCCTAGCTATCCCAACTATAGCAGCTAGCAAAATTATTCCTATTACTAAAAAGAATAATATTCCTAATCCTACTGCCACACTTGCTCCTATCCATAGTGGAGAAGTGACCCATAACCAAGACCAATCGATTACGTGTGTAAGTTTCAATATAAGGAAAATGAGGAAAAGGAGAACGACTGTCCCTCCTCCGCCACCTGAGCTTTTTCGACCTTTTCTATCTGTCATCATTATATTGATGGTAATCACAGTATAAAATAGTAACCAATTATCTCATGATGAAGTTAACAATATACTCCTTACCTTTGTTTAGTGGATTGGTCAGGATGGAGAGCAAACGAGGTTGAAGCATCAAGAACACAAACTCTTGCCCATGGAGCAGATTGCTGTGATTTTCGTTACCTTAGAGTAGGTAAAAATGGTCCAAAAGGATGGCCTCCAGAATCTATGCCAGAATGGAAGTAATTTTTTTCCTAGACTTTTCTCTTCTTTTTTAAATAGACTACTCTCTTAACTCCTCCTAAAGCTCCCATCATTAAAATAGCCAAACACCCGCTAAGAAGAGGTAGCTCAGAATTTTGTGGATCAGTAGTTTGCACTGATTTGATTTCAGATTTCAAACCTTCATTACCTGTAGTATCAACAGCTGATATTTCGTAATCATACCATGTTTCTTCTGCTAATCCTTCGTCATTGAAAGATGGGTTTATAGATTCAGCGATTTTTAATCCATCTCTGTAAATATTGTAATGATTGATATCATTTTCTGAGTTTGCTGTCCAACTAAGACTGACTTCAGTTGTACTAGTAACAACAGCATCAACTCCTAGTACTCTAGCTGGTGCAGTGATATCTGTTTGACTTTGTAAAGCATCAATGCCTAGAAAGAAGTCAACACAATAATGATCGGATCCTGTATCAGCTGTTGATGTGTCTCCAACTGTTGAGTTTACAAGATAGTCTGAGAGATAGTCATTTGCAATAATGAAATCTATTCGTGAATCGAATGATGGGTTTTGATGACCATAGGTATACCCTGGATCTGTAGGGTTGAGTAATCTGAATACATCAGTGAAGATATGATTCTTTGATGAATACTGACCATATGTTACATCTTCTGGATGCAACATCATAGTTAGTGGTCCACACCCTAAGTCTCCTTCAGGTCCTAGACTTCCTATATCCTCTGGAGAGAAAGAATTCAAATCACCCATGTATAAAATAGGTACTTCTCCCAAAGCATCCATGTAATTTATTATCCCTTCATGTTCTCTTTCACGACGATATTCATTATCAGCTCCACTCAAAGCTTTTAGATGAGAACCTATTAGATAAACATCTGTTCCATCAATGTCTATCTTCCATTGCATGAAGTCGTGGGTTACATCATATATCGATCCATTGTCTAGAGTGACAACTGGTATCTGTATACTTTCTGTTATAGGGAATCTACTCATAATAGCTTCACCACTTGTGCTATAGGTTATACCTTGAGCTGTATATCCCACATATGGTTTTTCATTAAAGAAATAAGAATTGAAGTCAGCTATGTGTTGGTTCAATAATTCATCTGAATTATCATCCCAGTCTCCAGTTTCTATGAAAATAACTATATCAGGGTTCTCTTCTTTAACTACATCTATCCAATCTGGGTCGATACCATATTCGATGTTATAGGACATGATTTTGATTAAATCTTGATCTACAATCGTCACATAGTTTTCAACATATACTGTAATATTATACTCACCAATATTATTTGCTAAGTCCTTGCACCATGCTAGAATTGTATGCGTACCATTACTCACTGTTCTTGAATCCCATAGATAAGCACTTGCCGTGCTTTTCAGATTTCCATCGATAAATATCTCATAACTGGCTACAACATTGTCATCTGTAGCTTCAACAACAATTTCTACAAATCCAGTGACATTTACTCCTGTAGCTGGTGCCGTTATATTGACTGTAGGTGGAGTATCATCAAGAAGTATTCCAACATAAGGTCCATCTCCAGGATCTCCTAACGAGCCAGTTGCTTCCCAATCACTGTATGAGTCAGTATCAAGCAAGGATATTCTTCTAATCGTTGTATCAACTGCAGATATCGGCCAGCCTGACTTTTCCCAAGCAACAGAATCGACTAATGTACTTTCATCATCATACAGAGTTAACAAATCCCCCGAATTACCCAAAGCAAGGGTCAATCCATCTAAGTCTGGGTTAAATCCATATAATGAATTGAATGCGGCTGTTTGTTTGGCTACAACATAGTACCCTTCAGCAGGCACAATTCCTGAAAGGTCATAAGTGTCATAGTTGTCCTCAATTGTCCAACCTGCTAAATCAACAGACGTATCTGTTGGATTGAATAGTTCAAACCACTCCTGTGTCGCATCATCACTAGGTGCATCATAGAGAACTTCTGTAATTATAATATTGTCCCCAGTCAGTGAAGCATTTGTTGTAATCAATAGTTGACTGATAGAAACTAAGGCTAAAATAAACAGGAATTTCTTTGAGGAAAATGCACCCATGGCTTTAGGAGTATTTTATCACAAATATATTTTATGTTATACCTTTGTTAGGAATCAACCTCTCATTCTTGGTCGACAGAAATGTTTAAACCTCTAAAATTGAAGATTTGACCATGACTGTTTTCATCTCAATGCTTCGAGGGATTAATGTTAGTGGACAGAAAAAAATCAAGATGGATGAATTAAGAAAACTCTACGAGTCATTGGGTTTTGAGAATGTTCAATCCTACATACAGAGTGGAAATGTGATTTTCAAATCAGCTTTAGCAGATACCAAAAAGATAGTTGAAACAATAGAAGTAGGAATTAAGCAGGAATTTGGTTATGATGTTATTGTCATATTAAGGACCAGGGAAGAACTACAAAAGATTGTGAGTAACAATCCATTTTTGGATAAAGAATTGAGCAAAGTACATGTTGTATATTTATCAAAACTCTCAGGGGAATATTCAGAAGAAGAACTATCAAAGCCTAAAGATCCTTCAGAGGAATTTCAGATTAAGGAAAAGGAAATCTATCTCTACTTACCTAAAGGATCCGGGAGAACTAAGCTTACTAACAATTTCTTTGAAAAGAAATTAGGTGTTAAGGCCACTACAAGAAACTGGAATTCCACAACAAAAATACTCAATCTTTCTAAAACTGACTAACATATATAAATTTACAAAAAATAAAAAAGAAAGAAAAATAATGGAGACGCAAGGTCTCTTAACTACTCACAATCGTCCATTAATTTTTTGTCAACAGACTCTTCTATTACATCGAACTGACTGTTGTATAATTCAGCATAGAAACCACATTGTGCAAGCAGTTCTTTATGAGTTCCTTGCTCAACGATATCTCCTTCATCCATGACAAGAATAAGATCTGCATCACGTATTGTTGACAGTCGATGAGCTATAACGAAGCTTGTTCTTTTCTCCATCAATTCTTTCATTGCCCTCTGGATAAGAATTTCTGTACGAGTATCTACAGAGCTTGTAGCTTCATCAAGTATGAGCATCTCTGGATCAGCTAAAACTGCTCTTGCTATAGTCAGAAGTTGTTTCTGCCCTTCAGAAATATTCGTCACTTCTTCATTGATCTCCATGTGGTAACCACCTGGTAAAGTGTAAACGAAGTCATCAACATGGGCTGCTTCTGCTGCTGCAACAACTTCTGCATCTGTAGCATCTGGTCTCCCATAACGGATATTTTCAAGGATTGATCCATTGTATAACCAAGTGTCTTGGAGAACCATACCAAATTTGTCACGCAAATCATATCTAGTGAAGTTCTGAATATTATTCCCATCAACAAAAATTGCCCCATCATTGACATCATAGAAGCGCATAAGCAATTTTACCATTGTTGTCTTTCCAGCGCCTGTAGGTCCAACGATAGCAACAGTTTGTCCTGGTTTTATCATTGCTGAGAAGTCATGAATAATTGTCTTATCTGGATTGTAGCCGAATTGAACATTTCTGAACTCTACAGCTCCATAAACCTTCTCCAATTTTACTGGTTCAATAACTTCAGCTACTTCTTCTTTTTCTCCTAAGAACTCAAACACTCTTTCTGCAGCTGCAGCTGTTTGTTGAAGAACGTTTGAGACGTTAGCTAACTGAGCTATAGGTTGATTGAATGATCTAACATATTGGATGAATGCTTGAATATCTCCAACAGAGATTGCATTTTGTATGGTTAACCATCCACCCAAGATTGCAATAGCTACATATCCTAGGTTTCCTATGAAGGTCATCATTGGCATCATCAATCCAGAGAAGAAAGTTGATTTCCATGCAGAACTGTAGAGAGTTGTATTATAATCTTCGAACTTTTCTTGGCTTTTCTCTTCTCCATTGAATGCTTTGATAACCACATGGCCACCATACATTTCCTCCACATGACTGTTAACATGTCCTATATACTCTTGTTGCCTTGTGAAATGCTTTTGTGACCTTTTCACAATAATCATTACAACTCCTCCAGATAGGGGGATTACAACCAAAGCTACTAGTGTCATTATCCAGTTAATTGTAAACATCATAACTAGAACACCAATCACTGTTATTATAGAAGTGATAATTTGAGTGATACTCTGACTTAATGTTTGATTAATTGTATCTACATCATTGGTTATTCTTGACAGTACTTCTCCTTGAGTAACTCTATCATAGTATTTGAGTTCCATTCGATTGATTTTCTCGGATATGTCCTTTCTTAATCTGTAAGATATATCTGTCGAAACTCTAGCCATAATCCAACCTTGAATATACCTGAATATTGCAGAGGAAACATACAATACTAACACGATAAGCACGATACGCCCAATTGCATCAAAATTTATTTCTCCTGTTCCACTTACAACTGCAAGTAATCCTTCGAAGAGCTCTGTTGTAGCTTCTCCTAAAATTTTAGGACCAACAATGTTTGCCGCTGTGGAAGCTATGGCAATTATGAGTGCAATAATTATTATGGTTTTATATTGACTAAGATATCCGAAGAGTTTTTTCATCGCACCCTTGAAATCTTTGGGTTTGTCTCCTCTTCCTCCCATCATGCCCATTGGTCCTCCTCTGCCTGGTCCTCCTCTTGGTCGACCACTGGATCTTCTACCGGAAGGCGCTGGTCCGTGACTCATAGTCCTTCCTCCAGTTCAAGTTGAGATGAAGCTATCTCATTATAAATCTCACACGTTTTCATTAATTCATCATGTGTTCCTTTTCCAACAATAATTCCTCCATCTAGAACAATGATCTGTTCTGCATTCTTCACGGTTGAAACACGTTGAGTAACAATGAGAACGGTACTATCTCCTGTTTTCTTTTTGAGAGCTTTTCTCAAAGCAGCATCAGTCTTGAAATCAAGAGCTGACACACTATCATCAAAGATGTATATCGGAGGTTTCTTAACTAAAGCTCTTGCAATTGAAAGACGTTGTTTCTGTCCTCCAGAAACATTTGTACCACCCTGTGAGATTTCACTTTTCATCCCTTCTTCTTTAGAAGAGATAAATTCTTCGGCTTGAGCTACATCAATGGCAAACTTCAGATTCTCTTCCGTTGCATCATCATCTGCAAACAATAAATTACTTTCAATTGTTCCAGAGAATAGGGAGCTTTTTTGTGGAACATAACCAATTTTATCGCGAAGGTCATGTTGTTTTACATCTCGTATATCTATACCATCAATTAAAATTGAACCTTCGGTAACATCATAGAAACGGGGAATGAGGTTAACAACCGATGATTTACCAGATCCTGTTGCTCCAATAAACGCTGTTGTTTCTCCTGGTCTAGCTGTAAACGTTATATTTTCTACCGCACTCTTCTTGGCTCCTGGATAACGGAAACTGACATCACGAAACTCTATCTCACCCTTGAATGAATCTGAAAACATTTTAGGTTCTAGAGGGTCATTAATCACTGGTTCTGTATCCAATACTTCGTTTATACGTCTGGCTGATACAACAGCTCGAGGTAGAATAATAAACATCATTGTCAACATTAGAAACGCCATAACAATTTGCATAGCATATTGCATAAACGCCATCATATCTCCAACTTGTAGAGCAGCTTCAGCAACTTGATGAGAACCTATCCAGATTATACTAAGCATAAGTCCATTCATAACAAACATCATGAACGGCATTAGAATTACCATCAGCCTATTGATGAACAGACTAAGAGCTGTTAGGTCAACATTAGCCTTATCAAACCGTCCTTCCTCGTGTTTTTCCATGTTGAAAGCTCTTATGACTAGCATTCCTGATAGACTTTCACGAGCTACTAAGTTGATACGATCTGTTTTCTTTTGAATTGCTTGGAATTTTGGCACAGCTATGAAGAAAACTATCAATATCAGAACCATCATAATCCCAACTGCTACTGCTATTAACCACCACATCGATGTGCTCTTTGATAGTGCTCGAATAACACCACCTACACCAATAATTGGAGCGTAAAATACCATCCTAACAATCATATATGTGACACTTTGAATTTGGATAATATCATTGGTAGATCGAGTAATTAGAGATGCTGTGGAAAATGTATCGAATTCAGTGCTAGAAAAACTTTCAATTTTTCTAAAAACGTCACTACGTATATCTCTTGCCATTCCCGCTGCCGTTTTAGCTGCTAGATAACTAACTGCTATTGTACAGATAACTGCTAGTAGTGTCATCAAGAGCATTAATCCTCCTGCTTTGAGAATGTACATGGTTTGGATATTATCTGTATCAGCACCTATTATTTCATACTCAAGACGTATTGCAGCAACTGAAACTTGATCTAGCATAGTTTCTCCAAAATCTTTGAAAACCTGAGTAAAACCTGAAATATATGGGACAAGTGCCTCATACGGAAAATAACTGATATTTAAGAAGAAATAATCTGTTAAGGCCTCAAATGATAGAAGTGGCATAGTTATGTTAAACATGAAATATAA
>BPTK01000042.1 GCA_023705905.1 Candidatus Heimdallarchaeota archaeon | reverse complement strand
ATACAACTTTTGAAAAAATTGCAAAAGAACATGATATCTTTGATGAGAAATTTATATACCAACCATTTACTCTTATTGTTGGAAATCACAAATTACCTGTTGGATTAGAAGAAGGACTTATTGGTTTAGAAGAGGGTGACACTAAAACAATCAGCATTGAAGCCAAAAGAGGATTTGGTTTAAGAGATCGGTCAAAAATCCGCTTAATTCAAAGGAGAGAATTTCAAAAACATCAAATAAAGCCAAAAGAAGATGCAAAAGTAGAAATTGGTGGTCAAAAAGGCAGAATTCTCAAAGTATCAAGTAGCAGAGTGAAAGTTGACTTTAATCATGATTTAGCCGGATTTGATTTAATATATGATGTAGAAATAATCAAGAAAGTTACAGACATTAAGGAACAGTGTATCTGTCTTCTTGAAAAACGATTACCTGGTGTAGATTTTACTGATACAAAGATTGAGATACAAGACAAAGCAATAGTTATAGAACTTCCAAAAGATACCCGATTCATGGAATATATTCAATTTACTCGAAATGGAGTAACAAGAGACTTGGGAGAAATAACTAAAAAGTATGATAAAGTAATTTTTATTGAACACTATGAAATAGAAAAGAAATAGTCACTATTCTTTATCTACTTTCCTTGCATCTATTAAGATTAGATCAAAATCTAAAGGACAATTCAGTTTTCTTACAATGTTTTGAACTTTTATCTTACTAGTTCCGTCAAAAAGAGGCGGCATGCAGTAATCGTAATTCTCACACAGAATTTCTTTGCAGTTCAAGGAATTTCTTTTGAGAATCATATTTTCTAGATATTTTTGATTTTCTACGCTTATAGTGTAATCAGCTTCCTCTACAACGCATACTAACATTGGTTGATTCTCAATTAAACAAATATGTTCTTTTTTCCTCACTTCAACTACTTTGTAGGAATGATTTTCTTTCAGAACATCAACACACACCTTCTTCAATGGACAATTGTTACAGATTTTAGATGCACCCACATGTATAAATGAATAATTGAGTTCCGCAACTTCCTTTTCAACTAGAGTTATAACCATTTCTTGAAGTAATTATAGAATAGCTTTTTTAAGATTAAGAAATACGTCTTTTAGTCTAGATCTAAAAAACAGATGTGTTATCATGCAAAAGGAAGATAATTATGTTAATCCCTACAAATTAGGCGAAGAATATAATTATGAAGATTATATGACTAAAAGATTTGTAGAGATGATGGGTGAGGAAGAAACATCTAATTTACTTCAATTTAATGAAACTGAGTTAAACAAAACAATTAGATTGAATTCAATAAGATCTAGTTTCGAGCATACAGCAGAACTCTTAGAAAGAAAAAGGATACAATTTGAAGATATTGTAGGTGTACCTGAGGGAAAAGAAATAATTAGTTCCCCCGTACCAATAGGGGCAACCCCAGAATACTTAGCAGGATACTATATGTTACAAGGAAAAAATTCTATGCTCCCAAGCAGAATACTTGATCCAAAAGCAGATGAATTGATAGGAGATTTCGCTGCGGCTCCTGGGGGTAAAACATCTCATCTGGCTCAATTAATGAACAATGAGGGTACAATAATTGCACTCGAAATAAGTTCTAACAGATGTAGAAGTTTGAAATCTAATTTAGCTCGAATGGGTGTTGAAAACACAATTATATTACAATATGACACCAAAAAAATAAATGAACTGGATTTAATGTTTGATAAAATTCTTTTGGACGCCCCTTGTTCAGGATCAGGAATAATTATCTCTGATCATTCAAGGAAACAATCCAAAACATTATCTGATATTTTAAATTATCAAAAATATCAGACTGAATTATTAACAGAATCACTGCGAGTTCTCAAACCCGGAGGAGAACTAGTTTATTGCACTTGTTCTTTAGAACCCGAAGAAAACGAGCTTGTAATAACTCAAGTTCTTGAAAATTTTGATTGTAAAATAGAGGAATTGAAAATTCAAGGAAAAGCTGGTTTAGAAAAATTTCAACAATATAATTTTCATCCAGATTTAACAAAAGCCAAGAGAATTTATCCACATACATCAAAAGGAGAAGGTTTCTTTATAATTAAGATGGTGAAAGAACAATGAATAGTAAAACAGTGAACTTCAGAAAAACAACCAAAATGGAAGAGGAAATTGTTCGAAGAGAGATTGAAGAACAGTTTGGAAAAGAGGGGTTGGATTCATTGCAAAATCGTCTTTTATGGATTAAAGACGGAAAAATCAAGGAGGTTTGTGCTTTACGTCCAAATATTGAAAAAATCGCAGAAACCATCTCTCATAATTTGTATTTTGCTGGAATACCCATTGGTTCAATAAAGAAAGATAAGTTTAATTTAGAAATTGAGGGGAGCGCATTAATCAGTCTAAAATCAAAAAAGATTATACACATAAAAACTGATCAATTTCTTTATGGAAAATCTATCTTCACAGACAATGTTCTTAGATTTGATGAGGTTTTCAAGAAGGGAGAATTAATCATAATTAAGGGGAGAAACAATGTCCATTATGGAGTTGGAGAAACAAGAATCAGTTCAGAAGAGCTTCAGAATGCACCCTCAAATACAGTAATGATAGAGGGGAGCATAAACACTCCTAAGGACAGAGGTTGGTATTTGAGAAGGGGAAACTAAAAGTAATTTGGTCAATTTCTTATTAACAACCAACCTAACACCTAAATTCAATTAACGCAAAGTATTTAAAGACGGCTCAGCGGTTTACAATTAGTTTAATCTTTTTGTTTAAACAAATAGGTAAGCCTATTCTAAAAAGCACTTATATTTAGATTAATTCGAAGGGTCGGATATCTTGAGTTATAAAGAAGTACTAGAACAAACATCCAAAGATATACATGCAGAACTACCTAACAACTCCGAAATTACACGAATAGAGTTTGAAGGACCAGAGGTCGCAGTTTATTCTAGCAATCCTAGAGTACTGGTAGATGACGAAACCATTGTTAAGGGATTAGCAAAAAAGTTACGAAAAAGAATTGTTATTAGGTCTGATCCTAGTGTCAGATTGCCCAAAGATGAAACTACTTACTTGATTACAGAGTTGGTAGGAAAAGAAGGAGAGATCACTTCAATAGATTTTGATGAGCTCGTTGGAGAGGTAATTATAGAAGCTCTGAAACCGGGGGTAATTATTGGAAAATCTGGAGAAATGTTACGAACAATTATCGCTAAAACACTATGGCGACCAAATGTTATGCGAACACCTCCAATTGAATCTAGGATAATAAAAACCGTTAGACATCTCTATCAAGAACATTCAAAGAAAAGACTGGAAATTTTGAAGAACATTGGAAAACGTATTCATCGACCCATTATTTATAGAGATGATACAATTCGCGTAACTGCTTTAGGTGGCTACTCAGAAGTTGGTAGAAGCAGTTCTCTAATCCAAACAGGTGAAAGTAGAGTTTTAGTAGATTGTGGAATCAATGTTGGGAGTAATTCACCAAATAATACCTTTCCTCGCTTCGATCTTCCTGAATTTGATATTGAGCAATTGGATGCTGTTGTGATATCGCATGCTCATCTTGATCATTCTGGTTTTGTACCTTATCTTTTCAAATATGGTTACAAGGGAGCTGTCTATGCCACAAAACCGACAAGAGATTTGATGACAATGCTTCAAATAGATTATCTTGATGTAGCTGCCAAAGAAGGAAAAACCCTACCATATGAACAGAAGGATATAAGGGAGTCAGTACTTCACACTATAGTTTTAAACTATGGAGAAGTAACAGATATCTCACCAGACATCCGTTTAACTTTCCACAATGCAGGACACATTGTAGGAAGTACGATCCCTCATCTTCACATCGGTGAAGGTGTTTATAACATCGCATTTGCACAAGACATTAAATTTGCTAAATCTAACCTTTTAGATTCTGCAAATTGCAGATTCCCTAGATTGGAAACGCTCTTCATAGAATCTACCTATGGAAAACCCCAAGATATTCTTCCTCCACGAATAGAGTGTGAAAAAATGTTGAGAAACATTGTTAATGATACAATTAAGAAAAATGGGAAGGTCCTTATTCCAGTTCTAGCTGTTGGCAGAGCTCAAGAGATTCTTGTTGTTCTGGAGAATTTGATGAGAACAAAAGAAATACCTACAATTCCAATTTACACAGATGGTATGATCCGAGAAGCATCTGCTATCACAACTGCCCACCCCGAATTTTTATCAAAGAATCTTAGAGAAAGAATATTCCATGCAGGTCAAAATCCTTTCTTATCAGAACAAATGAAACATGTAGCTTCAAATGAAGAACGAGAATTAATTGTAAAGGGAGATTCTGCAATAATTGTAGCCACAAGTGGTATGCTAAATGGAGGACCAAGTGTTCAATACTTCAAAGCACTATGTTCTGATCCAAACAACTCAATGGTGTTTGTAAGTTACCAAGGAAAAGGAACCATGGGAAGTAAGATTCAGAAAGGTATCACAGAAATCCAACTTATGGAAAATCGCAAAACAGTCATGTATCATATAGAAATGCCTATACATAGTATTTCAGGATTTACAGGACATAGTGATAGAAGAGAATTAGAAAATTACATTCGCAAAGTTACTCCGAAACCAGAAAGAGTTATAGTTTTTCATGGAGAAGAATCAAAAGCAAATAAATTTGCTTCGTGGATATATAAAACAACTAAAAGAGAGAGTTTGGCACCTCCAAATGGTACAACTATAAGATTAAGATAAGATTTAGAACTGAGCAGACCATATTTTATCCTTCAAATGATGGATTAATTTTACTACTTTCCCCTTTTTATTTTTATTAAATTCTTCTGCATCTACAAGAGAGATACCCACACCAAGAATTGCACTGGCTTGTTCTTCATGTATTGCAACGTAAGATCCTTTTGTTATGGCATCATCAAAAGACACTACGCCTGGAGCCATAACATCTGCACCGTTTGTGATAAATCTGATAGCGCCTATATCGACCACTATTTTGTGTAGACCAGGATTTAACTCTCTAAGAAAGTGTATCGAGGGAATGTATTTTCCATCATAAAGGAACCACCAAATCTTTTTGTCTTTGACAATAAACGTTCCTTCTTCAGTTTTTATGCTTTGAAGTATCAATGATTTTTGAAAGGAGGATAATACTTGCTCGCCATATAATTCTGTGATTTTAGTTTGTAAATCACGTTTTTCTTTATTAGTTAATGTTTTCTTTGACTTCATGTGCATAATATCACAAACTCATTGCTTTCTATGATCTCAATTTTCCTAAAATAGAGTCGTATTTTTCTTTAATAGATTCATATCTTTCCTTAGATGACATGCCTAAGAGGTAAAGCTGTTCTTCGTTTTCTAATCTTCTTGAATAGTCATCTATTATAGAAGTAACAAACCCTTCAATAGAATCTTGTATATTTGACATTAAGTCAACACTTGGCTCAGGGATTGTGTAAAGATATTTCAATGTGGGATAAGTGTCAGCTATTCTCTCAATCAATCCAATATCTAACATTTGCTTCAAATGTTTCTCAACAGCTGGACGTGATATAGCTAATTCTTTTGTTAAATCGTCAGCAGTTAATTTCATATTGCTAAGTAGAGTAAGTATTTTTCTTCTCGTTCTATCTCTAAAAATAGCATAGATCTGATCTATTATCTGAGAACCCTTTTTATCTTTAGTCATAATCAATCCTATATTACTTTGGTTCTTTAAATTATTGTCGGTTAATAGTTGTTTTAGATAAAGAGGACGTTAAACGAGAATGTTTGAAGGGTTTTGTTCTGTTGCAACAACAGTAAGTATTAATTGCTAGAAACGGATTCTTAATGTATAGAAAAGAGGGTTTCATAATGAAAGCTACGATACATTTAGAAGAACATGTGGAAATAAAAGTAGGACCGAAAGATGAGGTTCTTACAACAGAATCAAAAGGTGTTTTGAAGGTTATTAACCCAAGCAAATCTACAACATTATGGGGAATTGAACTGGAAGCTGATTTCGGTGAAGATGTTGATGAGTTACCAATAACAAACATCCCTCACGTAGAAGCAGGAAAGGAACATGTTGTTGAATATACAACAAAAAATGAACCGTCAATTGAGATAACAGAGGTTTATGACACTAATTACAAGGGAGACGAAATAGATTCGTTGAATAAAGACTTGATTTTTAATGTAGATCAAACTCTCGCTTTTCAGCTTACTGTCAAAAACAATTATGATACAAGAATCAAGAACTTGGCAGTTGAAAAGCACTTACCTTTGGATACAAGAGAGATAAGAGCAATAGAACCATACCCTGGAGATACAACTATTGTAGAAGGTGAAAGAGTTGCAAATTGGGTAATTCCAGAATTAGAAGCTGGTGGCATCGCGATTATTACTATTGCTTGTACCATAAATCCAACAAATGTACAGCCGTATAGAAATGGAATTATTACTGCAAGATGTGAAACTGAGATTAAAATGAGTTCATTGAAACCTGTGCTAGATGGCGATTGTGATAACGTAGATTTAAGTGTAGAAGTTATTGAGACAGCTGAACCCAATCAATGGAAACTTAGCATGGGATTAAGAAACGCAAGTGAGTTTGAGATATTGCTAAAGGATGTTAAAATAGAAGTTAATGGTGAAGAAAAATATTTCAAAGAACCTATGCTTGAACTAGAAGGAAATCTCGATGAACCAATCTGGAAAGAGCAAATAACTATTGAATCTTCAACATTTCCTGAAATCACTAAGAAGTTTGATTATACAGCGCTTTTCAAAATAACTGAACACTCAACCATAGCTTATGAAAAAGCGAGTGACCAAATATTCGTTGTTAAAGTTGGAGCGTCCAAACTATTTGACCCAGTTGAAGTAACTACTTATGCTTTTTCAGATATAATAACAACAATTGATGTCACAAACACGGGATCCGCTACAATTGGTAAAATCGAAATTGAAGACTCAATACCAGGTTACTTTGATGTAAAAAGAGTAACAGCAGAATCTTCTGGTAGAGATATTGAAATTATTTTCGTAGAAGAATCTAAAGAAGAGATCAAACCAGTAATTGAAGACAGAGAAACTGCAACATTCGAAGAAATCGAGAGGGGAGATGATTATGTTGAAGAAGAAGAAGAAGATGAAGATGTTAAGAGCTACTTAGAGGACATTTCAGAGGGTATTGAGAAAGAAAGAGTTTACCATTATATTATTGAAAATCTCAAATTAGATCCAGGACAAACAGTGAAAATTAATGCTATATGTGTTGCTGATAAACCTAGAATTGAAGGCAGTCATTCAGCACCAACTACAATCAAAGCATATGCTGGGCATCCATCTAAACCCTATGTTACAGATGCTCGATCTGATGGAAAGGTCCCAGCAATCGTTGTACAATTTAAGCAAAGATCTTACAAAGCAACATCAATATTCACAAAACAAGATGATGATAGATATAATGTTGAGATACCAATATCAAATACCGGAGATGTTCCATTGGATAACGTTACTCTCATCCAACCAATTTTCTCTGCTGAATTTGTAGATCATACACCTCCAACGGTAGATGTATCTGTTGAATTGTCTAATGTTATATGCATGATAAAACGAATAAATTCAGGTGAAACAATAGTAATCAACCTTAGCATACGAGCAGATGGACCATTGAGACAACAACAAGCAACAATACGAATTGAAGATTAAAAAAAGGAAGGGAGTTTTTTCTTTTTTATTAATTGTATATCTTAGAGAATTTTTTCTCGATATATTCAGTGAAATATTTTGTTGAAAGAGGTTCATTTGTTATGTCTTCAACTAGTTCAAGTCCATCACACATTCCACCCTTTTCATGAACATTTTCAGCTAACCATTGTTTGATATTAGCAAAATTACCTTCCAATAAGTCATCTCTCCAGCCAGGAAGTTTCTTACTCATTGTATTAGTAATTTGTGCAGAAATAAGATCTCCTATACCGTAGCCATGGAAATAACCATAGTATTGTGAATACCAGTGTAAATCTTGCATTAAACCTAAAGAATCATTGGGAACGTCAACACCCAAATACTCTCTGTATTTCTCATTCCAAACTTGTGGCAATTCTTTTGTGGTTATTTTTCCAGCAAACCATTCTCGTTCAATTTCAAATCTAATAATAATGTGTAAAATATAGGTTACTTCATCAGCTTGTATCCTTATAAAACCAGGAGTTACGGCGTTTAATGCAGAGTAAAAAGTATTCATATCAATATCATCGAATGTACCTTGAGTAACCTTCTGAAACTTAGGATAATAGTAGGTCCAAAATTCTTCTGAACTGGCAATCATGTTTTCCAAAATACGAGATTGTGATTCTCCAAAACTTGGTGAGGAAACCCGATAGATTGGCTGATTAAACCACTCAGCTTTTCCTTGAAGTCCATGAATAGCATGCCCACACTCATGAGCTCCTGCCAGAAAAGCTGATAATACATGATCTTCATGATACTTTACGGTTACTCTCACATCACCTTTACCACAACCTATTGTAAGGGGATGTTCCACCTCGTCTATTCTACCGTTCGCTTTGCTTGAACTGAAATCGTAGTGTAGAAAATTCGCGAGTTCGTGAACCATTTTTACTTGAACCTCCCTTGGAACAGTTCTAGATATAAAAGAACGGTCTATCTTTACATCAGAATTTTGACATTTTTTCACGAATGGAATTAAGAAAGATTTAGCGTCATCAAAAAGTTTACTCAATGAATCTACGCTAAAACCATTATCATTTCTATCAATTAGTGCATTATAAGGGTCATTCATCCCTTTTGCTTCAGCCAACAACTCGGCAGATTCAACATTTAGCTGGAACAATTTTTCCAGATCTGGAAGAACTTTTTGAAAATCTTTCTTTTCTTTAGCAACTTTCCAAATTTCTAAAGTGCGATTTGACTGAGATGCTATTTTACCAACTAGTTCTGTTGGGAATATAGTTCTATTATCGTAGGATCGTTTGATGAGTTCGAAATTTCTTTTTTGAATTGTATCAAACGATTCATCTTTCTGACAAGATTCGATCAATGAAGACATATTCTTGCCAATCCAAAGCTGATGTGTTTTTGTGCTAAGATATTGAAATTGCTTAGCTCTATACTCGGTTGCAGCAGGGGGCATTTTGACGTTCATATCCCAATACAAGACACCACTAACAGAATTCAAAAGCTGAATTTCTTCGTAGATTTTTAATAATTGTTCATAAGCGGTTTTCATTTTATCATATTAAAAAAAGAATCTAACTTCAAAAAGATTATTCAAAAACTATAGAAATAGAAAAGAAAAGTAAAGAATGATGAATTGTTATTTACTACCTAAATACTTGGCTTGTTCACCTAATGCTTCCTCAATTCTTAGAAGTTGATTATATTTTGCTGTGCGCTCTCCACGAGCTGGTGCTCCTGTTTTTATTCGTTCAGTGCCCATCGCAACGGCTAGATCTGCAATAAATGTATCTTCTGTTTCTCCTGACCTATGTGACATATTGATGCCCCAACCATCACTTCGTGCAAGTTCTGCTGCTTGCAAAGATTCAGTTAGAGTGCCAATTTGATTAACTTTAAGCAACAGATAATTGGCTGCTTTTTTGTCAATTGCTGTCTGTATCCTTTTAGGGTTGGTAACAGTTAAATCATCTGCAACTACTGAAATTTCTGGAAGTTTCTCATGGAGTTTAGCAAAAGATTCAAAATCATTTTCATCGAAAGGATCCTCAAGTGAGATAATAGGATATTTCTCAACTAGGTCAATATAATAATCAACCAGTTCATTTCCAGTTAGTTTTTTTCCATCTACTTCATATAAACCGTCGGAATAGAACTCAGCGGCTGCTGAATCCAAACCAATTGAAATTTCTTCTCCTGGAATATATTTCGCATCCTTTATTGCATCAACTAGTATTTGCAGTGCTTCAGGTGCTGTATCTACAGGACTCCCGAAACCTCCTTCATCTCCTAGATTTATAGCAGAAGGACCAAATTTCTTTAGGTTCTTCTTCAAAACTTGGTAAACTTCACATCCAGCGCGCAGAGCTTCACTGTATTTCTTAAATCCATGAGGTATAAGCATAAATTCTTGAATCTTTAGGTGACCTCCAGCATGTTTACCACCGTTTATTACGTTTAACATTGGAACAGGTATTGTTGTTGCATCACGGTTTAAGTATGCATATAATGGTAACTTTAAACCATTCGCAGCAGCTTTACTAGCCGCTAAGGAAACACCAAGCATAGCATTAGCACCAAGTTTGGATTTGTTTTCAGTTCCATCTAGTTCAAGCATTATTTTATCTATGTTTTCTTGATTTGTAACCTCTTCACCTATTAACTTTGGTGCAATGAGTTCCATAACATTTCTTACAGCTTTCCTTACACCTTTGCCTAGAAAACGTTCATCCTTATCTCGTAGTTCTAAAACTTCATGTTCACCAGTTGAAGCTCCGGAAGGAACTAGAGCTCTACCAAAACCTTCAGTTGTAAAAAGATCCACTTCAACAGTTGGATTCCCTCTTGAATCCAATATCTCTCTTGCGATAATCTTTGTTATCTTTGCCATGAGTATCAAAAGATAAATTTAACTGAGTTATTAAACAGTTTGTGTCAGTATATTGCTATTTATTTTTAAAATGCTCAAACCCACTTGTTGGAACTTCATAACGGTCAAAAGCACTGTCAGTCAGAGTGAGGCCCTTAAGATTTTCATCGAAAAAGCCTAATTTATAGATTTCCAAACCCATATCCTTAGCCCTTTTTTCGACTATCTCTATTAAATCAGGAGAAACAGCAAAAACTAGATCAAACTCTTCCCCACCTTTAAAGACTAAATCAAGGGGATTGATTCCATTTTTTTCTGCGAATTTTTTAACTTCAGGTTGTATAGGAACGGAAGTTATGTTAATTCCGAGATTGTTTAAGTTGGAAAGGTCAGTTAGAGTAACTAATAGTCCATCAGAACTATCCATACAGATGTTAATGGCTAATTCTTGCAGAATATCAAGAAAGTCTATTTTTGCAATTGGTTCATAGACTGATTCAAGAATCTGTTTTCTTAAAGAGTCTTCAACAAATTTTCCATTAAGAAGCATTTCAAAACCTAGAGCAGTAAACCCAAACAAGCCAGTTGAATACAATACGTCTCCTGAAACTGCACCTTTTCTTGAAATAAAGTTGGTTTTACTACAGGTACCAAAAGTAACTATATCCACCACAATCTCCTTGCTTTCATTAAGATCGCCTCCCAAAAACAAGCATCCATACGACGAACATTGCTCTTTAATACCTTGGATTATTATCTCTGCCTCAGCAATAGCTATATCTGGAGGAAAGCCAACACTAGCCAAACACCCCAAAGGTTTTACACCTTTTGCAATAATATCACTAGCTGACATGGTTACTGCTTTCTTACCGATTTGAAGAGAGGACATCCCAGGTAGCACATCGGTTCCTTGAACTAACATATCCACATTAATTACTAAGAGTTCTCCTGATGACAACTCAATTGCAGAAGCATCGTCATTAAAATCTATTAGAGGAGCATCAACATACTGGGAAATTTTTGATAGAAATTGCTTTTCACCTATATCTTTCAAGAAAAGTTTTTTTTCCTTTTTCATTGAACGTCCTCAAAAATATTCCTCTCTTTCATTCAAAACCTTTTCTAGAGTATATAAATTAGTTAATGAAAAGGAAAAGGAGAAGGAAAAAAGGGCATTTCCTTATCCAAAAAGATTGAGGAAATAGAAGAAGTAAACAAAAACAGCGATTGGTAAAGTAGTAGAAATTGCTGCAGTAAACCATGACATTTTACCCACAACTTTGAGTCCAATTGTTGAATATATAATCATTACAATCCAGAGTATAACCATCAAAATCTTGAACACTAGCATTATTCCAGAAGTGTACACACTGTCCATATATTGAACCATTCTATCATATGTTATTCCAGGAGCAGGACCTAAGGGTGAAAAACTACTGCTGAACCCAGCAATTAATGCAAAGAATATACCTAGAAACTCCCCGACAACTATTGGTGTAATCGAGTAGCCTATGATGGTCCTATATTGTTTTTTTGATGCATCTGAACCTAACATTCCCGCAAACTTGGTCATTAACCAAGTTCCTAGAGAGAAAAGTATCTTATAAATTACCCAAACGATAAGAGGCATTAGAAGGAAAGTAACCAAGAAGAAAATGAGACCGAGACTGATTGTAAAACCAAAAACTTCAGGATCATCAATATTTCCAATAGGAATACCTCCAGAAAATTCCAACCCAGATGCCACTATAATGAAATAAAAACGTAAGGACAAAAATAACGAAAATATTAGCAGTAAAATGTTCGCTCCTTTTGATTCTGTAGCCACACCAAATTCTTCACTTGTTTTGAAAGGTCTTCTGAAGAAGGAATAGAGGCGAATAAATACTTCTTTAAGTTTAGGTCTGAATGAAAATTTTTTAAGTTCATATTCTAGTAAACCAAATCCACAAAAAGGACAAACAGAATATTCTAATGGTACAGTCTCAGAACAACTTGGACACTTTTGTGTACTCTCACTCATGTGTTACTCATTTCTTTATATTCGGTTAGGTTTAATATTTCTTGTGGCTAGTTCATCAACTTTCACATATTTTCACCAAAAAAAATTATCTTAATACTCAGATTCACAATTTTTTTCGCAATCTTTTTTGAAGAAAATTCACAATAAATATTAAGGATACAACTGCAGGTAAGAAATAATATGCTATCGCATTTGTCATTGTATTTTGTATGTCAATATTTGTTAACGACAAGGAAATATTGAGATAGTAAGATCCAAAAGATGTGAATGCGTTTAATAATATCCCACTTGCAACATCATAACGAAACAGAGAATATTGTCCATAATAGTCCTCTACATTGAATTCATAGATATCAATCATGTAATCATCACCATTGATAATTTGTTCATAGTTCTCTATTAGGGTCATAGAAGTATTGGTATTTTCAATCATTTCTGTTATACTTGTCCAATCTGAAGCATTTGCAAAGAAACCCCCGTTCCAAGGATAAACACTAAATGCTAAAGCACTTGCCACATCAATATTACGTATATTGTTGAAAGTGTAATTACCTAAAACTAGAACCCCTTCCATTTCAGCTGCATTATCATTGGTTATCTCATAAACAATCTTCTCATTTTGACTTACAGTCCAATTGCCATAATAATCACCAGGAGGCCAAGCTCCATAAAAGAAATTTATGGTTTCGCTAGCATCAATTATAGTATATTCAGCAATGTCTCCCGCTTTCAGATTAAGAGCTTGGTTTCCTGTAACGGCTGAAGAGAAAATTACATTTAATATGCAAAGAATTGCAAGTATCTGAGGTATAGTAGACTTAGAAAATTTAGCAAGTATTAACATCAACATGTATTGATTAAATGTTTTAAATAAGTTTATTCTTGTAAATATAGAAAGTGGCGGACCAGGCAGGACTTGAACCTGCGACCCCCAGCTGTCTTCAGAGTATTTCTTCCGAAGGCTGGTGCCTTATCCGGACTAGACTACTGGCCCATATACTAATTCGAAATCTTTCTAACCTTTTTTAATTTTTGCTAAACCTTACAAATGAATTAGAAAACAATAGAAGCATCAAAATTAAGGGAGTTTAGATTTATCGAGGTAAACCGTTTTCAATCCATGAATTAAGTAATCTCTGGAACTCTTTCCTCTTCTTTAGGGTTTGAGTTTGGTACGAATATATCTGAGACATGGCTAAACCACCTAGTTCAATGTAAGCTTCATCCATATCACAGATAGCCGAAATTCTTGCTTTCCAGTTCTCATCTGTATCTGCTTGTTCTGCATATGAAATGAAGAGACGTAATATTTTCTCAATTTTTGCTGATACTTGATTCCCTTCAGGTACAGGTTTGGAACTTACTGAAATCTTTTTAGGCTTTTCTTCCTCAATCGGTTCTGGTCTAGGTTTAGGCTCTGGTTTTGATTCTATTTTAGATCTTGATGGAGGAGGAGACTGAGATTCTTTTGCAGGAGTTGATACAGACTTTTCAATCTCATCAGGTTCTGCAAATAACTTTTCTTTAATAACAGGTTTTCTTAACACAGAACTAGAGCTTTCCTTAACTTCGATAGGAGAAGGAGAAATTGTTTTTGAAGTAGGAGTAACTGTTGCGGGAGTTGTCTCAGCAGACTGAGATGGAGGTGTTGATTCAGAAACAGGAGACTGCACAACAAACTTTACCTGATCAGGTGATATTGTTTCAGTGACAGTAGCAGAGCTTGAAACCGATTCAACTTTAGGTTCGCTTCTTTTAATAGGAGATTTAGCAAGCATCTCTTTTGGAACTGAAATACCCAATTCATTTGGAATTTGTTTTCCTTCCATTATGATATTAAGACTCGCTTCCAAACCTTGAGCTAAGCTGTGGAGTGATGAATTCTCTGATGCAATTTCAAGAATTCTATCCTTTACAGTTTGACACCCTGCTGTCATCATACTAATTTTCTTCTTCAAACCTTGATTTTCCTCATCAAGTTTTCCCTCTTCTTCTTCAGCTTCTGATTCAATAGATTCAATAGAACCCATCAAAGCATGCATTTGCAGTTTCAATTCTTCTCTTTCAGCGTTGAAAAGATCTTGTTCCAGCCTTGTATCTTCAATCTCTTTATCTAATTCAGCTTTTTCAGTTTGAAGCTCTTCAACTAGTTTTGACAAGTGATCAAGTTCTGATGTAAGCTCTTTTACTTTGTCATCAGATTGAGTTTGAGACATTTTTTCTTGTAATTTCTCAAATAACTTAATTCTACGCATAGCTAATTGAGGAGAAATACTCTCTTTTTGCATGAAGTTTAAGATATATTCTAAGTCATGAATTTGGAGGCCATATTTTTTCAATATGTCTTCCAAAGAAGCTGGATTTTCTGTCATAAACCTCATTGATTATTAAATTATAAGATTTAATAAAGTTTAGTTCAGTGACGCCCAAAAAATTGTGGAGGTTTAGTTAAAAAGAGTGATCCTCTCCCCCCGGAATCACGACGGAAAAAACCCACAACTAAGGGGTAACAATGCCTCGGGGTCTCTCCGTCCAGTTGAAAGGTGGTTAAAAATCAACCCGACCAGCTACCCAATAGAGGTACTCGACTGGGATGCTAAAAGGAAATGTTTTTTTATTTCCCTTGCCTTTTTTTTCCAAGGTGTTAATAAATGGTAGATATGAGAGGAATGATGATTAACAGACTCATTGTCTTGCTTCAAATTTTTATTTTCCCGACCTTCTTCTACTTGTGGGCGTTTTTAGGCCCCATGAAAGCCCTGTCTTTGGATTCTTTCATCTTTTGGTCAGACAGCAATTATTTCTCTGATCCAGGAAGTGGTGATTTTATCATCTTGAAAATTATTGCACCTCTCATTTTTGCACTGCCTTTTACACTAGCTTCAATTGTTAGAAGAGATAGGATTGCGAATTCATATGAACTAATGTGGAGAGCTCTTGGAAAAGTTAGAATCGACACAAAACTATTCTATATGGTAAATGCAATATTTTGTTTGTTCTTCTTTATCCTTCCTTTCGGATCACCGATTATAGCAGTATTTGGAGCGTTTTTTGCTGTTAAACTACTGCTATATGCTTTTGGAGTTAAAAAGAATGTTCCTGCTATGTTGATTGTTATTCCAGGTCTTTTATTAGCAGCAATTCCTCTAATGGTTGCTATAGCATTCTATGTTGACTATTCTGTCGTTATCGGTCCTATATGGGAATTTTGGTTAAAGTATTCAGGATACTTCTATGGGGTGGTTTTGTGTTTAGCATGTGCAATGGCCATAACAAATTTCTTTCTATTCTTTAGGGAAGGAGCATCACAAGTATCTTATAGAAAACCAGCTGAAAGCAGAATTGGGCTAGTAATTAAGTTCCTACTGTTTGGAGGATTTTTACTTATCTTAATATTTGTAGCAGAGTGGGATTCATCTAATTTATCGATGTTTATAATTAATGGAATAGCTGTAGGGTTAAGTCTAATAGAAGTTTTGATTAGATGGAGAAAGAAAATGTCAAGAGATAGTGGAGGAGGAGGAATGTTGATGGTTCCTATATTCATTGCAGTAAACTTCGTAGCAAGTTATTGGAATGGAATGATAACACTAGTTGTTGCACTATCAGCATGTATTTTCTTTGCCCTTTTCGTAGTAGCATATAGATATGCAGAAGATGAAACTCTATTCGAATAATGGTGTGATAAAGTATTGATTTTGGTTTAATAATAAACCAATACTTTTATGATGAGTTATTGTCCCCTTGTTGTTTAGACAAGTTCTGTTGAACATATTTCTTAGAGATCATCGAATATGTTCTATGCTCACTCTAAGTGGATACATCACGTATCCTCCTACCCCGTTCACACTACGCTTAGGTAGTGCTTTCGGATCGCTTTTGATTAAAATATTATAGGCTGCGTTCACATCAGCATTTATGAGTAAACCTTGTGAAGATTTAAACAGTCCTCGAGTAACTCTTTGACCAGAATACTTCTTTCGACCTTGAGGGAATTCGTTATCTAAGAAGCTGCACTTGGAAGTATATTGTTCGGGAATGAGTTATTGATTTTATCCCTTTCCCCGCATCCTTGATAACAATCGGTTGTCCTCCGAGGTTATCCACAAAGGTTGCAAGGTTGGTTACCCCCAAATCTATTGATCCCTTTCTCTTAAACTTCTTCCGGAGTTTAGGCAAACTTTTCTGATAAACGAGTTCGATAGTATATCCCACTCTTCTTGGGATAATCCTCACTTCTCGTAGTGGTGTGTGGGAGTTCAACCTAGTTTTATAGGCGTATCTCACTTTTTTTGGAAACACGAGCCAACCATTAATTATTCGTGCTTGTTGATTGGTGAAGATTGCTACAATCTCTCCGTTTTTATGTTTGTAATTAGGAGATTGGGGTTTGGCAAAGAAATTTTCAAGGTTAGCTTTCCATTCTTTCAATGCTCGATAGTACCCTCTCCAATTTCTACTGAGAAGCTTAAGTGTATGCTGAGCAGTGTGAACAGGGAGGACACGATAACATTCTTCTTTATTGAGTAGATTGTTGAGGTCGTTATAATAAAGGAGTTTGTTTTCCTTCCTCAAAGAAGTTTTTGTTAGAAAATTTGCTCGATTATAGAGGTTTTTTACTTGATGACAAAGCGAGCTCAAAACTGGATGATAATCAACTTCTATACATTCCACACGAAGAACCTTCGTCATCTTCTATTTACCTGGAGCTTGGTATAAAAACCCCCTTAATATGAGATATAGGTGTCTCCAAGTTGTTTCTTGATTTTCATGAGTGGACAATAAGACAAAAACGTTTAATAATTAACTTATCAAGACTTTTTCAAATTCTCTTTAATCTGGAGAGTTAAACGATGAGTGACGAATACTTCAACCCAAAAATCATTGACAAAATTCGCGAAAAAACGAATAAATTAATTAAAGATATAGCAATGGTTCAGCAGAAAGAGATAGATGAGATTGACAAAGATTCTGAAGTCAAAATTCAACAAAAACAAAAGGAAATTGTTGAAGTTGCCAAAACTAAAGCTGAAGCCGAGTTTTTGAAAGAAAAAGCTAAACAAGAATTAGATTTGAAGTTGAAATTAACAAAGTTTCGTGATGAATTAGTTTATGAGTTAATTACTAAGGCTACTGAAAAAATCAAAACAATGGCAGATTCCAAAGAGTACGAAAAAAGCTTAGAAAACCTCTTAGTGACAGCTATTATAACTCTTAAAGAACCAGAAGTCATCATCCATTGCAGAAAACAAGATAAGAAAATTTTCACAAGCCAGTTACTCTCGAATATAACCAGTAAAGCTGAGAAAGAAAACAAAATTAAGTCAAAGATAACTCTGTCCAGCGAATTTATTGACTCTATGGGAGGACTAATAGTTGAAACTTCTGATAGAAAAATAAGTATTAATAATACTTATGAAAAAAGGATAGATAGAGCATTAGGAAAGATAAAAAGAGAGTTGTCTTTAATGCTAACCCAAGAAGGATGATCATAATGCAAAAAGGCCCACTTAGAAGAATAAGTTTTCTAGTAATATTAGTGATGTTAACTTTAGTTACATCTGCAAACATAACTAAAGCAGAAATGGATTATAATATTCAAAATAGTTCAACAATTGAACAAAGTGGATATATTCAAGGTATTAGTGGAGGAATATCAGAAGAAAATCTTGTAAGAGGAGAAAACGTAAATATTTTTGCAACATTAGCTAATTTTGGTGATTTATCGCTTGATGTAATTTCTCTAACTGCTCATTTCAAGCACCTGGATGGTAATGAAAGATTCGATTATAATTACACAATAGCCTTTGATAGTAATCATAGAACACTTGGAGCCGGTGAAACATTTACTGGTACAATAGTAGCTGAAGTTGTAAATATTGAAGCAAAATATAATCTTTCAATTTACTTCAAAGCTGAAGACGTATATGAGGCAACTAGCGAATTTGGTGCAGCAGCAGTAGATTTTATCGTTGCAGAAAATATTACTATATCAGTTGTAGATCTTGGTAGTAATTCTTCTGGAGCAATCATAGGGCTTGGGATAACATTTACAATTATTGTATTAACACTTTTTGGGTTAATCTTGTATGGTTGGCTGAAAGAAAAATTAGCTAAACGAAAATATAAGTAAAATTCAAGCTAGTGATATCAACCAACTTTTTGGTTGATATACAAAACCTTCCTTTTTTAGTTGGATTATTATCTTTTCAATTTTTTCTAAAGATATGTCAAACACTTTACAATTCCGAATTAGTTCATCCAGAGAACTTGTTTTACTTTGTCGTAAAATAGATAGAATAGTATCTGGCAAAGTTTTTGATTGAATGTCAAGCAAAATTCCTGATTTCTTCTCAAGGGCCATGATTAACGCTGAAACCTGTTGGATATGGGTATCAGCAGCATTGAAGAATTTTTCCGCTTCTGAAGTAGATAACTTTCCACTTTGCAAAAAAATATCGTTTTCAGCCTCTGAATCGCTTATAATGATAGATTCTCTTGGTTCGAAAGTAATTATTTTGCCGCACTTCTTACATAGTTTATACTGATGATTATTCGGAATGTCGTTAATGGTCTCACAATTACTGCATCGGAAAACAATTGTCATTCTTCTTCCTCGTAATATAATTTTCTTGCAAAAATCAAAAACCCTGTATGGCCTATCATCCTTGTATTTGGCCTTATAGCATTGACTTTCAATTGAATTTCTCTTTTAATAAGTTCAAGAGCAGTTATTTCCCCGAAATGAAATTCCCGCAATTTGGTATAAACTTTTTCCACTTGATTATATGTTGGGAGAAAAACTGCAATAATCCCGCTGTATTTAAGAGAAGTATAAGCATGAGGAATGACTTCACAAGGGTCACCCAAATCTAGCACAACTGCATCAACATCAGTTTCATCGAATCCCAATGAAGCATCCTGATTCTTTATTGTTACATAAGATCCAAGCCCTAGTCGCTCAATGTTTTTGGATGCGGTGTTAAATGCTTCTTCTCTTATTTCATATGTGAAAATATGTCCATCAGATTTTACATAATTGGCTAAAATTGAGGTTAAAGCTCCGCTACCTGTACCTGTCTCAATAACCTTAGAGCCAGGAACAATTCCAGTATTCATCAATATCATCCCTGCATCTTTAGGATAGATGATTTGCGAACTGTGGGTTAGTTTTGCCAAGTAATCACTAGGTAAGGGTTTGTAAATCGAAAGAGTTGCAGACTTGTTTGTAGTAATACGTGAACCAAACGGTTTCCCAATTATTTCATCATAATCAAAAAAACCTTTATGGCAATGGAACTGTTTTCCAGAAACCGCTTTTGTGAGCCACTTTTTTCTTTGGTCCAAAACTATGAATAAATCAGAACCTTCCATTATGATATTGTCCTCAGTAAAACTTGAATCTTCCATCTTAACCAAATTCAACGGAGGAAGAAATATTATAAAACTTGTTTTTCAATCGTTTTTTAAAAGAAAAAGAAAAAGAGGTAAATTACTCATCAATTTCTAGCTTATAAACGTACATTTTGTATGTACTTGCTCCAATTGTTTTTATGGCAAATTTGCGAGAAAATAGACGCCTTACAAAGAAACTGGCTATTTTGTTTCCTAAACCTGGAACCATACTAGGTTTTCGACCCAACTTCCTTAGAGCAGATTTAGCCACTTTTGCGGACTTCATCGGTTTCGGTACGAAGAATCCAAGCGCTTTAGGTTCAGTTGCTTTATAATTGGGTGTTGAAGTTGCTCCTGCTTGACATGCTAGAACATCTACTCCAAAATTCTTTAACTCATACCACAAACCTTCTGCTAAAATTGAATTGTAAGCTTTAGTAGCTGCATACTTTGTGTAGAACTTTTCTTTGTTCATTGGTAAAAGGTTTCAATCTAAGCTTGCTTAAAAAACTTAAGTGGGAGATTCATACAATATTTTATTGGAGAAATTCCAAATAATTAGAATTAATAAAAGAAAAGAAGATTAGAGAAAGCCTTTCTCTTTTAAAATGTCTTTTAACTTTGGAAAACCAATTTCCTCTAGCTCATATTTCACTCTAACCATAGGTTTGTCAATCTTGATCAATCTTGTTATATCGATTGGTGTGGCTGAAACTACAACATCACATTCAGTATTGTTGATTGTTTCTTCCATATCCTTTAGTTGTTGATCAAAATATCCCATAGCAGGAAGTAATGTACCAATGTCTGGATATTTTTCAAAAGTTTCTTTCATACTACCAACTAAGTAAGGTCTGGGATCAACTAATTCCTCAGCACCATATCTAAGGGCAGCGACAACTCCAGCACCATATTGCATTTCTCCATGAGTTAAAGTAGGTCCATCTTCAATTACTAACACTTTCTTGCCTCTAACCATGTCTGGTTTATCAACAAAGATTGCCGAGGCAGCCTCTATAATAACAGCTGTTGGATTAGCTTTGCGGATATTTTCTTCTAAATCAAGAACGTTTTCGTAATCAGTTGTGGTGATTTTATTTACGATAACTACATCAGCTAGATTAAGATTAGTTTCACCAGGATGGTAAGTAAGCTCGTGCCCTACTCTATGAGGATCAGCAACTACTATTTGTAAATCAGATTCATAGAATGGAAAATCGTTGTTTCCACCATCCCATAGAATAATGTCTGCTTCTTTCTCTGCTTCTCTAAGAATGGCTTCATAATCAACACCGGAGTAAATTACTAAGCCCTTATCGATATAAGGTTCATACTCTTCTCTCTCTTCGATTGTTGTTTCATGTTTATCTAAATCAGAATATTCAGCAAATCTTTGTACGGCTTGCTTTGCTAGATCTCCATAAGGCATAGGATGTCTGATAGCGACTATCTTCTTACCAGCCTCGGTTATTAGCTGTACAATTTTTCTGGAAGTTTGTGATTTGCCACTTCCAGTTCTTACTGCACACACGCTAATTAGTGGTTTTGTGCTTTTAACCATGGTTCCTTTTGTTCCTAACAGCGAAAAAGCTGGACCTAAAGCATTAACTAGAGATGCTTTGTGCATAACATATTCGTGAGTTACATCTGAGTAGGAAAAAACTACTTCATCAACTTCTAATTCTTTGATGAGTCTTGGCAATTCAGATTCATCAAAGATTGGAATGCCTTCTGGGTATAAAGGACCAGAAAGTTCTTTTGGGTATTTCATGTCTACTATATCAGGAATTTGGGTCGCGGTGAACGCTACTATTTCATAATTTTCATTATCACGATAATATGTATTGAAGTTATGAAAATCTCTGCCAGCGGCTCCCATAATTAAAATTTTTCTCTTTTTGATTTCCATTAAAATCCCTTTATATATTTCTAATTCGAGTTATACTATCCAGTTTTAAAAAATTTATGCTCTAACAGAAAGAATATCTAATGAGGAAAAAGCGCAGTAAATACACAAAATTAGAAAAGTATTTTGTGTTTCTCAAAAAAGTAATTCTTGCTTTTAATAATGTTTCAGAGGCTTAGCCCCTACTTTTATATATTACCAATAATCACCGAAATCACTTTTATAATGCAAAGTGTATGATGTGTGTGATCATTGTTTAGAGCATGGGACCGCTGGAAAAGCACCAAAATCTAATTTCATAGGTTTGCAGTTATTCAAACTTGTGTTGATCATACCTTTGTTAGTGATAAAGCAGAAAGGGATTTTGGCTATAAACCAATAGTGTCAAAAGAAGAAGCGTTCGAACGGACTGTACAATGGTTTGAGAATAACACCAACAATCAGGAATAGGCTACTGGATTAGGTTGGTTCTTTTTCCGATTCTTTCAATTTTTTATTGATTATTTTCTGCATAAGAAAGATAATTCCTATTGAAAGACCAAGTCCTAGAAATGTTGCGACAACGAGAGAGATTGTTTGCACTGTATCGGAGGCATTGAGTGTTGCAAAGTAAGCAATCGCCATGAAACTTATACTTAGAACAAAGGGTGCAGTAAAAGCAATTGCGAACATTTTCTTAGAAACAACTGAATTATCGAGTTTTCTCTTAGGTTTCTTATCTTCGAAAGCCATTATGTTAATCACTCAACTACATGAATTAAAGTTTTAGTAATCTTCATGTTTACTTGAATATAGTATAGAGATAATGATTAATTATAGATACAACATGAGATGCTAAATATTCCCTATCTCCGACACTAATTAAAGTGGGATCAAACGTACTTAGAGTTTCTTCTTGAGAATCAGTTAAATCCATTTGACTACCTAAAATGAAGCACAGATTGTTTGATTTTATTGAATCTTCATCTAATTGTGAAATATCTTTACCCGAAGAAGTAAGATAGAAGAAATTACAACCTGAAGCTAAGCTACTCAGTAAAGAGGAAAAATCTTGTTTCTCTATGTTAATTCCTAGTTCATCTGCAGAATTAAGCAAGTTTACCATAAATTTGGTAGCTTCTAACTCGTTTTCTATAGGGGACGATATAAGATCTAAAGGGATTGTTATAGTTAAATTTTCCTCAGGATGAGATAAGTAAAACACTACAACGAACTTAGCATCGTATCTATTTTTCCAACGATAAAGGTTTAGTAAGATCCTTGAGAAAACATCAACCCTTTCTTGTCCACTTACAACAGTTTTAATTTTTTTGAGTGTTGATGTTCTGATTGTTGAAGATGATATTAAGAAAAAAAAATTCATATTTATACCTCTAAAGTTGAAAAGAATAAAGAGGTGGGTTTAGATTAACCACGTCTCTCTTTTTTTGCTCTGATATTTGTTCGTCCCTTGTGAACAGCACAAGATACACAATAGTAAACAATTTTTTGCTGACGAGGGATATAAGTACCTTCTTGTCGAAGTTCCCTACCTAACCTGAAGTCAACTGCACTGCTATAAACAGTGTATTTCTTTGCTTTATCGGTTGGAATTTTAGCACCACAACCTGCACAAGTCTTCGAGGAGGCACGTCCTCTTTTACCCCCGGACCTTCCCCCCGATTTTCTCTTCTTAGGCATGTTAAATCAACACCTTCATTATAATAACCTATGAACTGTTTTTTGTATCAACTTTTAAATATGTTGAAAAATGAGCGAGTAGAAATTTACTTATTTGAACTGTTTTTAGGGAAGAGTTTATCGATAGTTGTACGCAAGTAAATTTCCGCATTATCCATTAATTTTTCCCCTAAATCAGTTATAGCGTAATATTTACGATCAATCCGTTCATCAGAATTTCTCTTCTCAACTTTTTGTACAACACCTTCTCGTTCAAGTAAGTAAAGAATGGTATAGTTTGTAACTGTTGCAGGACTAAAACCGAATTTAGTTTCTATTGTTTTACGCAACTCATAAGCATATTTTGGTCCATCTCTCAGTAGTCTTAGCACCCAAATCCAAAGTAAGTCAATAGTAAAATTTTTTTCCAGTCTCTGAAAAGCTTTGGTTTCTTCAGGTTTCAAAACAGCATTTTCTTCAGGAGGAGTAGTCATAAGATAGAAACAAATATGGTATTTTATAAAATTTGAGTGAAAAAAGAGAGATTATTTAAGTGGAACATATAGCGAAGAACGAGTTGCACCAATACCAGGACTTCC
>BPTK01000041.1 GCA_023705905.1 Candidatus Heimdallarchaeota archaeon | reverse complement strand
CAAATATTTTAGAATCACCATTCCAAACAAAGGTACGATCTATCCCTTCACGTTTAGTAATTTCTGGAATGTATTTAATCTCAACAACACTATTTAAGAGTAAAACTACTGGTATATTTTTGATTTTCTTTACACTTTTTCCAAAAGAAAACACATCCATATCACCAAGTCTTCGCATAGTTATAACCAAATCAAAATTTTTCTCTTGTAATAAGGTTAAAGCTTCATTGGCGGACGAAACTCTCGTTATCCTAGGTAAAGTCCGAAGGTTAAGATTGTGAAATTCCTCGTAAATTTGATCAGAGAGACGTCCATCCTCTTCAAGCATAAAACTATCATAAATACTGGAAACGAGTAAAACATTACTCATTCTTATAGCCATCAACTCATGAAAAACTTTGAATTTAGGCTTATATTCCATGAAGAAGCTTTCATCATCTGTAAAAGTTGTCAAGAAATACACCCATAATCGTATCTTTGTTGTAAAATGTGTAACCAACAATTTAAAGATGTTGTAGAAACAGAAAAAGAGAAAAAAGAAAAGAAGAGAAATTAACTTACTCTGCTCATGTTTCTATTTTTTCGGGTTTTTCTAATGGAATGTCTCCAGATTCTCCTTCAACGCCAGTTTGCTTAACAAAGAACGTTAATATTCCAGCAATTAAGAAGAATATTACAGCAAAAAGGAAAAGAAACTTGTACTGTTCTCCATCTGCTAAATCTAATCCAAAGTTTAGAAGGTCCAAGATTCCACCTATGATTACTGGTCCAGTAATAGCAGCAGCAGCAGAGAAGAAGTAGTAAATCCCTGTAGCCATACCAATATTATCCTTTCCAGTCAATTCCCAAACGATTACGATACTATTAATATTTACAAGCGCCCAACCAATGCCTATAAAGAAGAAACATCCTGCATACAACAGTGCTAAGTAGGGTAAATCCATACCAATAAAAGTAGTTCTAACTGCTAAAGCTGGCAAATTGAGTAATGAGAAGATGGTTGAAATTCCTAGAAATGTTACAATTAATCCAAGTCCAATTTGGATGGTCGTTCTTCTTCCAATCTTTTTAGCAATCAAACCTGCTGGAAATGCGAAGATAATAAATGCTAAAGCCACTATTCCAAATATCATACTAATATCAGCTGGAACCATAAGAAGAACATCTTCTCCATAATTGGAAAAGAATGTTTCAATTACGTTGTAACCAAAGAACCAAGCAAATATTGCAAATAGAATAAATAGTAGACTTTTATCTTTTCGCTTGAATGTTTCTTTAATTGCTGGAAAAATTTTTACATGCTCTTTTTTCTCAACATCTTTTAGTTGTTCAGGTTCTTTAATTGTGAAGTATAAAATCCCAAGACAAACAAGCAGTATAATTGAAACAAAGACATATGCTAAGATCGTGTTAGATTTTTCTATCATAGGAAATACAAACAAACCTATTAAAGAACCAATACCTCCTAGTAGGTTAATAAAACCATTTCCTCGGCTTCGATACTCCTTTGCTACTAAATCAGGCATTAAAGATACTACAGGAGATCTGTAGAGCGCCATACTGATATTAAAACCTCCTATAACAAGGAGAAGAAGTATAAAACCTAAGAAGATAGAACTTTCGAAGTTCGAGAACACATCAAAACCAAATACACCTATTAAAATAAAGAAAACAGCTGCCAAAGGTACACCTATAATTAGGAATGGCATTCTACGACCCTTTTTGTTTGGGCCATATTTTTTCCAAGTTCTATCGCTGACATGTCCTATCCAAGGTTGCATCAGCACCGCGATGATATTGTCGAGTACCATTATAGAACCAATAATAAAAGTTTCAATAGGTAAAGTTCCCCACACGTCTCTTAAGTAGGCTTTAAGGTAAGTTGGAATATATACATTATATATCACCCAAGTTATTGCTGTTGTGAAAAAACCTAAACCGATAATTGCTGTGAAGAGATAAGAAAAACGTTTACTATCTTGAGCTTCTTTAAATTTCTCTGAAAATGTCATAATAAATGCAAACGACTGTTATTTAAATAGTTTACTCAAAAATGGCACTTCAACTAGAAATACCGCAAAAAGAACTAATTTGCTTGAAGACTTTTCTTTCTTATAATTTATTCCAATAATTGAAATTGATTAGAAAGATATTTTAATAATGATGACAAATTTATTCTAAGAAGGTTACGTTTATAGTTCTAGTGGTAACGAGCATCAAAGTGATAATAATGACTGACAGAGATGAACAACATGAAGATTACAGCCCTTCAGAAGACGTAGGTTCAGGATTCTCTGTAAACCATGATATTTCATTACGAGATAACTCAATTGTTGAATTATATGATGAGGGTAAGTCTACTTACCAAATTGCTGATGAATTAGAACTTAACAGACATACTGTATCTAAGGTCTTAAAGAAAAATCAAATTGAGACAAGAACTATCGCTGATTATCATAAGCTTAAACATGAAGAAGTCGTTGAACTTTTCAATAAAGGCAAAGATAAGAAGGAAATCGCTGGAATCTTGGAATTAACAGATTATACAGTTCGCAAGGTGCTAGAAGAACGGGGATTATTGTTAAAGAAAAAGGACAGAGATACAATACTTATTGCTAGATATGTTCAAATGAAAAATAAGGGTTATGACAATGAATCTATCTCGATTTTTCTTGGCATCACACAAAAACAATTGAATAAACATATCAGAAATTCTGGAGTTAATGTAACAGCAGTCAGACACAAAACCGAAACAATTGAGAATATAGCTGATCTTATAAGAAAACGGTTAGAGGGATACAAAGTAACTGAACTTTCACTTGAATATGGATTAGATCTCTTACTCCTAAGAGAAGTATTCTACGATTTTGGATTGTGTTGTGAAGTTTAAGTATCTAGTTGACAGTTTCTATTCTAAGGGTAAATTTTATCCTGTTTGGTGTTACTAGTGAAATCCGAATGAAGTACAATACTTAAAAATATTAAAATTGTTTGAAGATATAGGAAAGGTTGATTGGCTGAAATGGAGTTACCAGCAGATTTTGAAGAAAGTTTGGAAGGATTAACAATAGAGAATAGAGAATACCAAATAAGTGCTGTTAGTGAGATAATGGAAAAACTCTCTGAAGGTTCAATTCTTTTAAACTATCCTTACGGTACAGGAAAGACAATCATTGCTCTATTATCCTTCTATGCAATTAGACAGAACAACCCAAATGCAAAATTTCTTTTCACTTCTGCAAGAGAAGCAGCTGGACTTAGATGCCGTCAAGCATTAGAAATGGGGAAAAAATTTGGATTTATTGATAAGTTAGGCTATTTTTATGATCCCAGTGGAAAAGGTATCAGCTTAAGACAAAAAAGCAAGATGTATGAAGCTTCAACAGCAATTTTTGCTCCTATTACATCATTGATGAATGACTATTATGAGATGAAAACTAAGCTAAAAGTCAATATTTTGGAAAATATTACTATGTGTGTTATTGATGAAGCAACTGATGTTTTGGCCAGAGATATGTCAGGTTTTCGCTTAAGTAAGTATTTTGAGGGATTATTTAGAGTAAGAGAAAAAGGATTTGCTTTCCCCATATTAGCGATGACTGGAACTAGAGATGGACAACGTGCTCAGGCCATTCTCAAATTATTAGGGAAGGGTACAACTTTTATGCAGAGACTTGATTTATCACCCTATGAAACTGTCACTAAAATTCACAAGATCAGAAGGGAAGATTACATAAAAATAGATAAACAAATATCTGTGCAGATCACTAGACCAATAGAGAGCATACAGAAACATCTGGACGCAAAACTCTCACGCTTGGAAATCATCAAAATGTCATATAGTGGAGTTTTAGAGCGACTTGAAAGGCTAAAGAATTTCCCAGCAAGATTAAATAAATATCAGGTGAAGGATGCAGAAGCTAAAACTGCATTAATACTCGCTTTTCGAAGATTATTCAAACTAAGTCACGCTAGATTATTATTACTAGAATCCACTCCGGGTGAATTTTTGAAATATATTGAGCTTGATGAAAATAAGGAGATTTTTAGAAGTATTCATGAACCAGCTAAGGAACTCATAACCTTCAGAGTTGATTTACCAAAATACGAAAATCCTGAAGAGAAAGTGACACGAGCTCTAGTACAACCGAAAGTCTATACAGCGATAGATATCATTCATGAACATTTATTCAGAGGAGCACAAATTCTACTGTTCACTCGTTACCTAGCTTTAGGAAGCTATCTTAATAGACTCCTCAATAATCTCGGTTTTCCTGAAGTCAAGTATTTATCAGGTCAAACGACTGAAGATATGAGGAAAATCGTTTTGAAGAATTTTGATGAAGGTAATGTTAATGTTTTAATCTTTACACCTTTGGGAGGAAGAGGACTGAATCTAGAGGCAGCGGATGTAGTCATCCACCTTGACATCACAACGAACATAGATGATATGATTCAACGAAGAGAGAGAGCACGAGGATGTATAGAATACGTGCTTGTTCTAGAGGAGACAAGTGAAGAAGGAAAAATAAAGGATTATAAAAAATTAATCGACAAAGACAAGGGAGAGGGAGAAGAAGACGAGGAAGAGATAAACGAAGAAGCAAAAGAAGAAGAGTAAGCTTTCTTCACAAATTCACTGTCTCAAGAAGTCAAGTAAAACAAAGATTGGTGATTAGGGCGATTGAACTCACGTCCAATCTTCCCTAATATATTAAATGAAGTTCTTTCTAGCCACTAACTACTTAGTGTCTCGAATAACCCTACATTGTTACACTTATTATGATACTTGTGTGAAGTAATACACACTGAAGAAAAGTTTGAAAATATATTGGAAAATAAACTTAATCTCCCTCCCGTATATCCCTTGGTTTTATCAAATGAAGTTCTTTCTAGCTGTGCTAGCATAATATTGGCATCAGAGTTCTAACTCATAAAGAGAGAACGCTGGTTTACCAAATTTAAAGGAAGCAGCTTCTACGTAATCCTTCAAAGCTAACCGACCACCGAAGAGCCAAATAATGAATTCTTCAACACCTTTCTCCAAAGCTATTGTAGAAGCTCTAGCGATTAGTTGTTGGAAGTATTTCTCTTCGGTAGCGAAGGGGACCGCAAGATTAGCTGATTCCATTTTGATAGGATTTCTATAAACTAAGACTGTTCCAACAATTTCATCATTATCTTCAATAACTAGATGAGCAATGACGTTTTCATCATTAATTTCACTCTTGATTTGTTCTAGCTGCTCATCAGTTCGATTATCAAGTTTTTTGACAATTGCTAACCATTTATTCATATCCTGGTTTGGATCGAAATTTCTGACAGCAGTTGCCTTGATACCATTTTCTAATTTTTTGACTTTTTGAATATAGACTATATTATTAAGATCCTCCTTATGAGTGAAACTATACTGTTGAGCAAGCTCAATCTGATCTCCACATAGAGGAGATGCCAAGGATTCAACAATTTCTACACCTTTTTCTCTAAGAACAGTAATAGCTTTCTCATAGAGTAAGCCAACAGATTCTTCATGACCTGATAGAACTGAGGGAAAAACAAGATTAGCTCTCTTTTTGCCATCTTCTTTAGATTCAACGATTTTGCTTGTTAAAAAGCCGACCATTTCACTTTCCTTGAAACTGTAGTGTCGAGTTTCGGGATCGAAATCAGGCTTAGAATAAAGCTCTTTCAATCTTTCTGCATCTGTTTGATGAGCATAAATCCAAGTCTTTGCAACTTCCTTACCTATTCTTTCTTGATCATACTCAAATCCTTTATGAAACTGTTTAAGTTCATATCCAGACATAAGATATGTCATTCTTATACACTTATAAGTGTTTCTCACACCAAGAGAATGGTCGCACGATAGGGAGGAATTGTGTCGATGTTTTGAGAGAAAATAACAGGAAAGAAATGGAAGGAAGATCCAACAAAAATCACGAGGATAATCAAAAGGTTTATTAATGACCATCCGCACGGATGGTATAGAACATCCGATTAGAATGTAGGTGGAATACATGACAGAAAAACAATATGAAAAAATAACGGTAAATCTTCCCGCAGTAGATTTGGGAAAGATAGATTATTTGGTTGAACAAGGGTTCTATAACACAAGGACAGAGTTTATCAGAACTTCGATTAAAAGTGAGATAGATAAGAATTCGTTTGCTATAGACAAAGTTATCCAAGAGGAAGAAAGTAAAGAAGGATCGTTCTTTTCAGTAGGTGTCATTAGTTTGAACAGGCAAGATCTTGAGAGATATGTTGCTAATAACAAAAAAGTCGATCTTTTTGTAATAGGGATGTGTTTTATTGGTAAGAACGTAACAGTAGAACTAGCTGAAAAAACAATTAAATCTTTCAGAGTATACGGAATTAAGAAAGGACCAAAAGACGTGATAGAGTTTCTTTCCAAAGTAGGTCGGGATTAATGAAGATAGTAATTAATTTTGAAATAGGAACCATCCCATTTTTCTTCAAAATAAGAGTAAGATGGGTAAGAAAACAAGAGTATCAATTATTGTATGGAAAAGAGAGTTAGAGGGTAAACATGTTACCCCTATTGAATATAGCTTGTGGATCTAATGCTTGCTTAACTGCGCGCATCTGATTTACACCTTCTTCGCCATACATGACAAGAAGATATTCTATCTTTATTTTTCCTATTCCATGCTCTGCTGAAACAGACCCTCCAAATTCAACTGCTTTTTCCGCAAATATTTTGTAGAGTTTTTTGCCTAAAGCTAATTCATCCATGTTCCTTGGTAGAATATTAAGATGAACATGAGAATCACCGATATGACCCCACATAACATATTCCAATCCGTTTTCAAGCATTTTTTCGTGATAAAGTTTCATCATTTCTCTAAAGTGTTCATGTTTAACAGACATATCTGTACCAAGCTTGTGTATGCCAGGATACTCGTTCTTACGCTTTGCAATGATACCATTTACGGTTTCTGGTACTGCATGACGCATAGCTTTGAAACTCTCTTTTTCAACATCATCGAATGCTGACCAACAGGAATCAATTGACGAATTACAATCCATAGCAATTTCATCTAACTTGACAATGATATCTTCTAGAGTATCTTCACTATAGGGGATTTCGAAGAAAATAGCTGTCTTAGCATCGGAGGGAATTGTTGAGAGATTTGTTAAAACAGGACTTGTTTTCTGTTTACTTTTAAGAAGTTCAAAGGAGTTCTCATCAAAGAATTCCATATACTCAACATCCAAATCTGGATCATCTCGTAATTTTTCTACAAAAAGCAAAGAATCATCTTCAGCTGTAAAGAACATTACATTGGGTAAACCTAAAGGTTTCTTTATTATCCACAAATCAACTTCAGTTATCATGCCTAAAATACCCTCATTACCTATGAATAAGTCTACTAAGTCCATATCAGGAGTAGCAAAGAAACCAGCAGCGTTTTTAGTTGTAGGCATTTTGTAAGTAGGCAATTTTACTTCTATTTCTGCTCCAGATTTTTTGAAAACAAAAACCCCATTAACAGCTTTGTATTCTCCTCGAGTTAAATCTAGAACCTCTCCAGAGTCTAGAACTATTCGTAAATGCCTAACCCATGGACGCATTGCACCGTATTTGTATGACCTCGCACCTGATGCGTTAGCTGCAATCGAGCCACCTACAGCTGCTGTCATTTCAGTCGGGTCAACTGGGAACAGGTAAGTTTCAGAATCGTCCTTAAATTTTTGAACTATGTCATTGTTTTCATCCAAATTATGTTCACCTTTGAATTCTTTATAACGTATAACATCATCTAAATCTTTCAAGGTTATTCCTGGTTGAATTCTCACAAAATATTTACCTGCCTCATCATCGTAACCCAAACCTAGAACGTCTGTCATTTTGTCTGTAGAGATAACTGCACCACCATATGGAACAGCTGAACCAACAATCCCAGTTCTTCCTCCTGAGAGGGTTATGGGGGTCTTTTCTTCACTCATTTTGTTAACGATTGTGATGACTTCAGATTCTTTTTTGGGAAAGAACAACCATTCAGCTGAACCTCCAGCAATCTTCGATTCATCAACTATATAATCAGCATTACTTGAAAGGATTTCATCTTTTCCTTTTACTTTTTCAATCTCTTCAAATGGGGTTCCTTTAACACTTAAAGATGAAATAACGTTTGTTGTCATTAATGTCACATCTACGCTTAACTGTAATTTTATCATTTTCAGAGTAAGAGAATAAAAAGATTCACATTTTATGAAAATTCATCAAAATAGATAAGGAAGAGCATGATTTCGCAGACAATCACATTATATTACTTTTTTTGGGAGAATTTGAGATTAATTCAAGCAATTCCTCTATGGGCAGATGATCGGAAATTCTTTTACTATAATATGCTCGTTTTACTGTTAAATTATCGATTAGAAAATCTGCAGGGAGCAAGGTTTTTTGTCCTTCAGAGCCTTCTATTTTATATCCCTTTCTCAATGCTTTCAGCATCTTTAGTGAAATACCTCCCAACAAGTAACCAAATAGAGATTTCTCCACGCCATAAAGCTTATACACAATTCTATCAGGGTCCGCGATTATAGAAAACGGCGGATCTTGTTTTCCAACATATTTCAATATACTTTCCTTTGGTGACTCAAAAAATGCAAGAATCTCTAACCCCTTTGAATCCAGTGTAGGAAAATTTGTCGCAAGTTGGTTAACTTGTAAATTACACAAAGGACATGACGCATATCTGAAGAAGGAAAGCAGCAGTTTCTTTTCCTTATAATTCTTCAAAGAAATCGTATTACCATAAATGTCTGTAGTCGTGAAGTCTTTTGCCTTTTGTCCTTCTTTGATACGCATAGAATATCTCCTTGTCAATATACGCTAATTTCTATTTAACACGTATGTAAGAACAAAAACTGGGGAAAGAGAGATTACTTAGGCTGGATGGTAAACGAGTAACTATATCTTTTATTCGGTTTTAACTTGTATTTTTCATGGACAGAAGGCACTCCAGGAAAATCACCACCTACACCTCTCTGCTTGTGATCAATATTCAAAGTTGTATTTTCTTTAAATTCCAGATCTGAGATGTGTTCAGCATTTTCTAAATCTTCTTGAGAATAAGGCCATGCACTGAAATTAAGGTGGTTTTTGCCAACAGCAGTTATTTTGATACCTTTCCCTAAATCATCAGTAACTGATATCCATCTAATGTCTGTTCTATTTCCGTTTTCCTGAGGATATGCATAGTCATGGTTTATATCTTCCACTTTTGCCTTAAACACTCCAACTGCAGCACCAGTTTTTCTATCTGCATAAGTCTCGTGGGGTCCTTTACCAAACCATGTAAAATTCTTCAAGTCTTCGTGCAGTAACGTCTGCATTCCCAATCGTATTAATTCTTTTTTAGGTGTGAAGGAAACATCAACATTAATTTCACCATTTCCTGAAACAATATACTTTATCTCATACAGTGTTTTTCCTTTTGGTACTTTAGTACGAACAAGAAGCTCAATTTTATAAGGAGATAATTGTGTAAATTGAAACTCTTTCACTTTTCGCTTCTTAGCCGCGTTTTTCCATGGATTTGTTCTAATTAGCCACCCAAGAAATGGATAGTTGTAAGTAACCACTCGTTTGAGGTTATCATTGTCAATAGGAGCTCTCCAAAAATTGGGTTCTAGAGGAGATAGGAATAGTTCCCTCTCATTTACAGAATAGGAGGTGATACAACCTAAAGATTTGCTGAATTTGACTGTAAACTTCTTATTCTTTAATACCACTTCTTCAAGAGTGTCAGCTACTTCAATTGAAGATAGTTTTCTTTCAGATGCTCTTGGTTTTGTTGGAAGGGTGAAGGGAAGGGAAAATTGTTCCCAAGCTACAAGGTAACCTTTCTTTGCCCAATCAGTTTTTTTTGCTAAACTAAATCTAATCATCAAATGATATTCAGAAAATGGTTTTATTTCCGGTTTGTTAAAAGGAATGTCTATCTCTGAACTTGAAAGAGGATCAGTACTAATGGGGGGTAGAATGCCTTTTTCAATAATTTTCCCATTTTCAGCTATTTCCCAATGTATTTGCAGATAATCTAGAGACTTGAATCTATTTTTATTTTTAACATTCAGTTTCCCTGAAAGCAAATCGATAGCAATCACTTTCACATCTTGATATACTTTCTTAACCTCAAAGAGAGAAGGATTGGGGGATCTATCAGGACGGACAATTCCATTGAAGCAAAAATTGAGAGAGTTAGGTTTATCTCCAAAATCACCACCATATGCCCAGAATTCTTTACCATCATCAGTTTTCTTTCTTAGTCCTTGATCAACAAAATCCCAGATGAATCCTCCTATCAAATTAGGATACTTCTCGAAAAGGTCCATATATTCTTGAAAATTCCCTAAACTATTACCCATAGCGTGAGCATACTCACATTGAATGTATGGTTTATCCTTGTACTCATCTGGAGATATTGAACCATTTGGGAAACGGTACTTTATTGTTTCTAGTTTCCCTATTTGCTCCATTTTTTCAAGAGTAAAATACATTGAACTAAAAACATCTGAAACCTTCAAATCAAGATCATTCTCGTAATGAATGGGTCGTGTGTTATCTATATCTAGTGCTGCTTTTTTCATTTTATAGTGAGGAGGACCAAAACACGCTTCATTTCCTAGAGACCACATAAAAATAGATGGATGATTCTTATTTCTTTCAACCATTCTCTCCATCCTATCCTCACAAGACCGTGACCATTTATCATCAAGTTTAGTCCGAAGTTTTATATTCCCCATAAATCCATGTGTTTCTACATTTGCTTCATCTAGAACATATAGACCATATTCATCACAGATATCATACAACCGACCATCAGCAGGATAGTGACTGGTTCTAACGGCATTAATATTATTCTGCTTCATTATCTCTATGTCTTGCTTAATTCTCTCGTAAGTTAAGGTGTAACCAGTATCTGGATCAAAATCATGATGGTTCACCCCTTTGATTTGAACAGGTTGGCCATTAATTAATAGCTGACCTTTCTTTATTTCTACTTTAGTAAATCCATATTTTCCTTTGATACAATCTACTATATTGTCCTTTGAATCTAATAATGTTAGAACTAAGGTGTAAAGATATGGAGTTTCCGCTGACCATTTAGAGGGTTTCTGTATTCTTGTTTCAAAATCAACAGCTGTTTCTGAATTAGCAGAAACGCCAACCAATATTGTCATAGGTGGATGTAGTTGTACAGGTTTGTTTCTATCATCAAATAATTTTACGTCAATTCTATATTCAGATATAGCTTCTTCGCTTAAATTACGTATTTTCGTTTTCACTCGCAATTTAGCATCAGAATAAAGTTCATCAAAATCGCACCGAGCAAAATAGTCCCAAATGTTTGTTTTTGGTTTAGGATAAATGATTACATCTCTGAAAATCCCTCCAAGAAACCAGAAATCTTGGTCTTCTAGATATGAGCCATCTGACCATTTATACACCTGTACTGAAATTTGATTGGTACCTTCTTTGAGAAAACGTGTTATGTTAAACTCAGCAGGAGTCATCGATCCTTGACTATAACCTACTTTTCGTCCATTAATCCACAAATAAAAAGCTGATTTAACGCCTTCAAATAGCAGGAAAATTTCTTGGCTCTTCCATTCTTCAAGTAATTCGAAAGTGTGTTTGTAAGAACCTACTGGATTATCATTAGAATCGATGTTTGGAGCATTTTTCTTTCTCAAACTTGGAGGGTAGCTGTGAGCTAGATAGTAAGGCATCCCATAACCTTGAAGTTCAAAAGTTCCAGGGACTTGAATCTCATCCCACGAAGAGATATCATAATCAACTAGATAGAAGTTTTTAGGAATGTCAGAAGGTTTTGATACCCACTTGAATTTCCACTTTCCATTAAGGCTAATCTGATGTTTAGATTTCTTTTCTTTGAGCGCTGATTTAATATCTGGAAAAGAAAAATTAGAACAATGGCCTTTCTCTTTGTTCATGTTTATGACTTGAAGATTTTCCCAATCATTCATTACTTTCAGATGTATTATGCTTTGTAGTTATTCAAACTTTCTGTTTTGCATTAACTCGAATACAAACAGGATTAATCAATTTTGAACGTAGACAAATTTCTTATTAATGATGACATATTTGTTAAAATATGACCAAAATAGACCCTCTGAAGCTCACTGAATCGATCTGGGATTATGCCCAAAGTGAGAAATCCTCGCACATTTCGTTTATTGATTTTGACTCATATCTAGTAATGGTAGATACAGGGATGGACGTTGATAAAACAAAGGAGTTCAGAAAATTTGCTGAAAAGACTACAGATAGAGCTTTCCAACAGGTTATTATAACACACTATCATGGTGATCACACTTTTGGTACTAACGTTTTCAAGGATTGTGAAATTATTTCTACGCAAGCAACAAGAGATCTTCTAGCTCAGAAGGTTGAAGACGATTACAAAAATAAAAATATCATCTTACCTAACAAAACATTTTCAGGTGAATATGAACTTAAAGAGGGTAATAAGACAATAAAAATAATTGAAACAAATGGTCATACAAAGGGTAGTGCTTTTGTGTATCTTCCTGAAGAAGGAGCAATTTTGACTGGAGATTTGCTGTTTGCTGATATGTTTCCTTTTGCTGGGGATCCCACCGTTAATCCCTATGAATGGATTGATGCTTTGCAAAAAATGATTAACTTAAAACCGAATATCGTAATTCCAGGTCATGGCAATATTTGTTCCATAGTCGAATTAAAATCACAAAAAGAATTATTGGCAAACTTAGTTAAGATTATCGAAGATATGGTGACTCAAAGGTTGAGCATTCAGGAGATTAAGAAATCTCCAAGATTACCCAAGTATCCTCATGATGTCAATGAGAGATGGTTCAGCATGACAATTGAAAGATTTTTCAAGGTAATAAAAGAAAAAGGGGAAGAAGAATCTTAGATTTTCATTTGGTTTCGAAGAAGAAATACTTTCGGTCGGAGCTATTAGTGGTAGTAATTGTCATTTGTTTTTGCAATCATTTTATATACCAGATGTAACTCACTGTAAAACCGGTGATATTTTGACAACCAAAGTGGATAAAATAAAAAAAACAAAAGGCGAAGATAATTTCTTTGCAGATATTTTTGACTCATTTAAACAAGCCGTAATATTGCTTGTTATGATCATAGTTTACAACATCATACCAGCAGGAATTGCTTTTGGTGGTTACTATTGGGCATACACAACAACAGCATTTACCACAGGACTTCAAGAGCTATTAGTTCGAATCGGAGAAATAGTGGGTGACCCTACAATAGTTATTACAAATGTTCTCCTTTGGGGAGAATACATAATAGCATTAGCAGCAGTTTTAGCACTGGTAAGTACAGCTGCAGCATTTCTATTCGTAGCATCTCGTAATGATAGAATTGCAAAACCCGTAAGTTTCTTCAAAGGATTTCTTGGTGCATGGGGAATATTATTCACATATGTAATCCTATTAGCAATTCTAGGAGCAATTTACTTCTTAATTGGCATGTACGTAACAAATGCTTTAGCAGTTACTATTGTTTCCTATATTCTTTATGTTCTAATGGCATTTGTTCCTCTAGCAATGGTGTTTAGAGTAATTGACTATTTATTAGAATTAGAGTAAGGTTTCTTACTTTTTTCTTTCTCTTTTTAATAATAGAAACATAAGAGCTAGGATTACAAAATCTAAATCTGACATGTTTAATATAACAGAGTTTTGTTTCGGCGTAAGATTTATTATCAGCGAGAATAAAACAGCTATGTGAGTTCTAAAAAAAATGAGGAGAGGAAAGTTGAAACTCTTCTAAGTAATTTAACATTAAATGAGAAATTTAAGTTGCTAACGGGATACTTCTTTTTTCAAACACATACTGTCCCCAGATTGGGTATCAGAGCTTTTAAAACTACTGATGGTCCGTTAGGGATTTCTCAACACTCAAGCTTTCTCAGAAAAAATACCTATTTTCCTGCAGGAATAAATCTTGCTGCTGCATGGAACAGAGAGCTAGCTTATGAATGTGGTAAAGCCATTGGGAAAGAGGCTAGAGCAATTGGAAAATCATGTGTTCTAGGTCCAGGGATCAATATTGGCCGAACCCCTTTCAATGGACGTACATATGAATATTACAGTGAGGATCCATATCTAACTAAAGAAATGTCTATTCCGTTTGTTAAGGGAGTACAAAGTCAGAAAGTTGCTGCATGTCCTAAACATTATGTAGCAAATAACCAAGAAACCAATAGATATACAGTAAGTGTAGAGGTTGACGAACGAACTCTTCACGAAATTTATCTTCGAGCATTTAAAGAGACAATTGAAGAAGCAGATCCATGGACAATAATGTCTTCATATAATCTTGTTAATTCAGAATATGTGCATAAAAGCCCAAAATTACTAAAAGAGACATTAATGGAAAAATGGGGTTTCTCTGGTTTTGTGATGACTGACTGGTGGGCAACAGCTAAAGGAGATAGCAAGGATAAAGAACCATCACAATCCCCACCGGAAATAGCAATCAAAGCTGGTTTATCGCTGGAAATGCCTAAAGGACACCTCTACGAACAAAAACGTCTTGAAGAGGCATACAAAAACAAGAAATTTACAGAAAAAGACATTGATGAGTTGATAAGAAGAATATTGCATGTTTATGTGAAAGTAGGTATGTTTGAAAAGAAAAAAGCATTACCAAAAGGGGAAAAGAATACAAGAAAGCATCAAAATCTAGCAAGAAGAATGTCAGAGGAAGGGATAGTTCTTCTAAAAAACCAAGAGAATATTCTACCTTTAGATATTGATGGAATCAAGAAAATAGCAGTTTTAGGACCTAACTCTAACAAGAAATTTGGTAAGTTATTGTATGGTGGCGCTGCAGCTGTATCACCGCCATATGAGATAACAGCACTGAAAGGACTTAAAGAGAAATGCAAGGATAAAATTCAAATCACAGCTGATCCTTCTGATTCGGATTATACTCTTCTGATTGTGGGATTAAATCATGGTTCACCAAAGAAAATGATGAGTGATGTAGATAGAGAAGAAGAAATTGAGTTTGGAAATGAATCAGAGAAAATGGATAGAACTGAACTGGAGTTATCAAAATCACAAATAAATCTAATCAATGAAACAGTGAATATTAACCCGAAGACTATAGTTATTCTGATAAATGGGAGTCCTGTAGCAATGAACGATTGGATAGAAAATGTACCTGCTGTTCTAGAAGTTTGGTACCCTGGAATGGAAGGTGGAAGAGCAATCGCGAATGTTCTATTTGGTGATGTTGATCCATCAGGAAAACTACCTATGACTTTTCCAAACAAAATTGAAGATAATTCAGCACACAAATCAGAAAAAACATTCCCAGGAGTAGATTTGAAGGTTTACTATGAAGAAGGGCTGTATGTTGGTTATAGGCACTTTGACAAAGAAAATATTAATCCTCTATTTCCATTTGGGTTTGGACTTTCTTATACAGAGTTCAAATTTGAAGAAGCTAAAACAACTACTAATAAAATAGATACAATACATGAAGTATTGAAAATTGATGTAAAAATAACTAATGTTGGAAGTAGAGCTGGGAGTGAGATCATTCAAGTTTATTCTGAAGATGTAAAGAGTTCAGTTGATCGGCCAAAGAGAGAATTAGTTGGTTTCGAGAAAGTGTTCTTAGAACCTCAAGAAACAAAAATTGTTCCAATTGAAATTAAAGGTAAGGATCTAGCTTTCTATGATGTTTCAAGAGGTGGATGGAACTTAGAAAAAGGAGATTTCATCTTACACATAGGTAGCTCTTCAAGAGACTTATATCTAGAAGAGAAGATAACTGTAATGAGCTAAGAACAATTAGATTTTGGAGGTTATTTTGAATAAAAACAGACTGAGACGTGCTTGAAATAAAAATAACCTTTTATAAAACTAAGAAAATCTATCACTAATGAAATCTTTCCAGGTTGTTGACACACTACTGTTTGATATGGATGGTACTCTTACGAACCTAGGGAAGAGATGGTGGGAACCTTTCTTCAGAGCTTATGATAAACTAAAACCTGATCACGATGAACAGAAAAAACAAGAAGTTTTTGAAAAGGTCTTAGGAAGAGTAATGGAAGCAGAGATGGGGAGCGCTAAAATCTTAAAGTTGAAAATATTTATTAAAGCGATTAAGGATGCTGAAGCTTCCCTATTGGATGTTTATAGAATTATGAAACTGGTTAGAAAAGATCCTTTAGCGTTCAAAGAACTTGTACCTCTTGAAGGGGTTGCAGAAGTATTGGAAACTCTTCAATCACGAGGGTATAAGATGGCTTTAGTCACTAATGCCGGGGATAAAACGGTTGGTAGAGCTAAGAAGGTCCTGGAAATCCTTAATAAATTCGATGTCATCGTTACACGGAATTCGATTAAAAAAATCAAACCTTATCCAGAACCAATTCTTAAGGTATGTGAGGTTCTAAATAAACTACCAGGAACATGTGCAATGATAGGTGATTTTCCTCAAGATGTCAGTGCAGGAAAGGCAGCAGGAACGAAAACTGTAGCTATTTTAGGAGTAAATGGTAAATATACTAAAGACAAAATCAAAGAATTAGAACCAGATGTAACACTAAATTCTATTGGAGAGTTACTTCATTTATTTCCTGGATCCGTTCTTAACAATTATTAAAAGAATAATGTTAGTCATTGGCAACAGTTTACAATTTTATTCCTTGATAGTTGTCTCATGAGTTCCTTTTCTTGAACTTTTTATCTCTGCGTTTTCCTATAAGTAGATTCTATTTACAACAAAGTATAACCAAGAAATAGTTGATGCACACACATTCACTTTAGGGTTTAAGATAGTATTATATAGTCCCCAATAACAACTGAAATAGAAATTTGTGAAAAAGAAGATATAACGGATGTAATATCTTCCAAACTGGTGATACCTTGACGCAAGAAAGTAAACCATCAATTAGAGAAGTACTTACAAATGCAACGTTCATGGTTCTATTCGCAGCACAATTTATAGAGAATATTGGGAGATCTATTTCGGGTCTAGCAATTGAATTTCTTGTATTTGAGCTAACTGAAAGTCCACTTCTGATGGGTGTTCTTTCAATAATCTGGTTATCGCCGTTTATCATAATTGCTCCTCTAGCTGGAGCTCTTGCAGATCGTTTTGATCAACGTAAACTAATGCTAATTTCAAATATTGTTAGCGCTATAGTTTCTGTAGGATTTGTGATAGTATATATTTTTGTTAACCAATTAACAATGGTGCAATTTTCAATCGGACAACCAACTGTACATTATCTTACAACAAGTAACGCTCTGAATATTAGCAGACAAGCTATTCCCAATTATCTTCATGTTCTATGGCCATTGTTTGTTCTATGTTTCTTCAATTCTGCTTCTGCAGCTTTCTTCTTCCCCTCAAGAAATGCATATACAAGATTAATAGTGAAGAAGAAGAATCTATTAATAGCAAATTCAGTAGGATCCTCAGTATTTCAAATTGCAACCATTATTGGTTTTGTATTAGCAGGTCTTTTGGCGGCTCAAAGCTATTTGTTAAGTTTCATAGTGGATGCTGCTACTTTTGTGGTGTCTGGAATACTAATAGCCTTTTTATTTGTCATGGGAACGAAACCCCCTGAAGTCATGAGTGAGAAGAGTCAAAATATAGGTCAAGAAATGAAGAGATTCGGTAAAGATATTGCAATTGGGTATCGAACAATTCTCCAACATCCCAAAATAACTTACGTACTTGTAATTTTCTCGTTCCTAACATTTTCGTTCGGGGCTATCAATGTTCTATTTATTGTCATATTACAAGGAGAAATGAATTTAGGGCCTACGTGGTACGGTATCCTTCAAGCAATGATGGGAGCTTCAGGAATAATTACGGCAATTATTATGATGCGCATTGGAAAGATAGATCGAAAGATATTGGTTCTCAATGTAACGTTCAGTGCTGTAGTTGTATCTATGTTTATTTTCGCCGTAGTGAGAGATCCCTACGTGATGGCTGTAGTAATGTTCAGTTATGGAATAATGGCTGTTTGTATAAACGTACCGACTTCAACACTTATTCAAGAATCAGTACCGTATGAACTACAAGGTAGAGTGTTTGGTACGCAACAGCTATTGCAAGGTGTTGCACAACTAATTGGAATGGGGATAGTGTCGCTAATTGCAGAGTTTGTTTTACCAATGTACGTTCTCCTAGCAAGTTCAGGGATTCTTACTATAGCAATCATAGTAGGGTGGTTATATTCCCGAAAAAGAGGATTGATGGGATCAGATTATACTGAAGACGTTCCTTCAGATATATTTCTGAAGGAAAAAACTGAAGCTACACCATAATAATTGTTGGTTGAAAAGTTTGATATAGCACTAGTATTAATGGAATGTAATGTTAGAAAGAAGAAGTTTAGGAAAAACAGACATCAAAGTTTCACCAATTGGTATTGGTGTAATGATGTGGATGGGAGGTAGAGGCATAATAGGTCGCATTGCACCTGGTGTTTCAGATGATGTTAAAAACGAAATAATAAAAGAGGCAATCAGTGGTGGGATTAACTTCTTTGATACTGCAGAAATGTATGGTTTTGGTAGATCTGAGACCAATCTAGTAGAAGCTCTCAAGGCAAATAACATCAAGGATGAAGATGTAATTATTGAAACAAAATGGAATCCGTTGTTAAGAAGAGCTAGAAACATGCGCAGAACTATCAATAAAAGGATTCAATATCTTGATGGTTATACAATAGATCTATACATGGTTCACCAACCAATTAGCTTTTCTTCAATTAAAACTGAAATGAAGGAAATGGCGAGCTTGTTGGAGAACAATAAGATTAGATCAGTAGGGATAAGCAATTACAACGCAGACAAGATGCGTAAAGCTCATGAAGAATTGGAAAAGCTAGGGATACCATTAGCTGCAAACCAAGTAAACTATAGCTTGGTAAAAAGGGATATTGAAAGCAATGGTATTCTCGATACGGCTAAAGAATTAGGTGTCACCATTACTACCTATACACCACTTGCAGGAGGTTTACTAACTGGTAAGCTTCACAATAATCCAGAAGCCTTGAAGAACAAATTTGCTATGTATCGTATGGTTGCTAAGAGAAATCTAGAGGAGAGTATACCCTTGGTTGAAACTTTAACAGAAATAGGCAAATTACATGGTGTTCTTCCGGGCCAAGTTGCACTTAACTGGTTGGTCACCTATCATGGAGATACAGTAGTAACTATACCTGGTGCTACAAAAGCTTATCAAGCCAAAGAAAGTGCTGGAGCAATGTCTTTTAACTTAAACAAAAATGAGTTAGAAGAGATAGCTGAGATCTCAGAGAAGTTTCTCTAATTAGATCTCAGTTTTTCCTTTCTCTTCTTGTCTTTAGAGGATACAGCTATCAATTTCATAAAGTGGAAGGTTTGAATATTCTATCTTGCCAATAAAGGAATCCTGTATCTAAATCACGATACATTATTTCACCATCACAAGGACCACTTATAATTTGCAATTGTGTTTGACTTATTGGTTGTAGAATGAAATCATTATACCAATCTAGTAGAAGAACATCATTTTCAATCTTCAAAGTTACATTATCTGGAATCTCATTCACAGTATAGACTGAATGATGTCTTCGTGTAACTTCATAGTCACCTAAGGATGATGACCAGCTGGGGAGATATTCTTCATCAATCTCATAGGCAGGGCATAGGAAATAAGCAACATCTTCTAGTACAACAATCATATAATCTTCAAAGAATCTTACTTTGGTATTTCCAACGTCAAGCAACCAATGAGAAGCAACAAAAGTGCTAGCATTAATTGGGTCTAAATCTAAATTGGAGCCCTGATAGTTGAGTTTGAGATTACCTGACGAAGTTAGATACACTTCAACTATTTCACCTTCAACACAATATTGGCCTACATAATCCTGCAAAATAGTTTGATCTACTTCCTGAAAATCATAATCCTCTTTCTGTTTCCTCAACCCAGTTTTAGTTTCGTACATTATTTCCAGTATTTCTATAGCTAAGACTTTTGATGGGTCTACAAATTCTTCAGAGTTAGCATATAATACTATACTCAGCTTTTGTTCTGGAATTAGTGCGATTATTGAAGCTGTACCTTGACTTGTTCCTGCATGCAAAACTATCTGTTCATTTTCAGGTAATAGAGTATTATCTAAGAAGAATCCCGCGCCAATCTTTTGTGGATCACCACTATTGGAATAATGAGATTCAAACATTAAAGATAGTGTTGTTTCATTGATAATTTGTTGACCATTCACATTTCCCTTATTGAAGATAAATCTAGCAAAAGCGTTCATGTCTTCAAGAGTGGTATACAAGTTACCTGATGCCAAGGTGATAATATCGTATTGATTATAGGCAATATTATTCTTACCATCTTTATAGTACCCAACTGCTATTCGTGAAGAATCAGAAATTTCACTAGATATGAAAGCACTAGAATTCATTCCTATGGGTGTGAATAAAGAATCTCTCATGTGAAAAGCAAACCATTCTCCTCGAATGACCTCGATTACTCTAGCAAGAACATTATAACCGATATTTGAGTACTTGAATCGATAATTTGCAGGATAAGCAACATAAGATTCTTCTAAAGAAGCGACTAGATCTCTTAAGATATAGGTGTCATTGTCCCAAGCCCATAAAGGAATATTACCATTCCGAGGTAACCCAGACCTATGAGCCAATATATTTCTTATAGTTATAGGATCTGAATCATTGAATCTGCTTTGTATGGAAAAATCTGGGAGGTAGGTTTCAATGGGAGCATCTAAATCAACAAGACCTTCTTCATAGAGTTGCATAATTCCAAAGGCAGTAAACAATTTCGATATAGATCCTGCCTTGAAAACAGTCTGAAGGTTTGCTTCAATGTTTGCTTCTATATTAGATAGACCAGATGCATCTTGAAAGATAATCTCATCATCATCCAATAGACTTATACCAAAACTTGGCAGATTGAGTTTTCGCTGAAGTTTATTGAGTTCGTATTTCGTATACTCTATTGCATAAGTGTAATCATCAATGGGAATTTGTACAGGTTTCATTGGTGGGTAAGGAATAACAACAAGTGTTATCGCAAGAACACTTAGAATAGCAACAAATAGCATAGCTTTCTTTTTTATAATTAGTTTAATTTTACTAACTTCCTATATATTTTATGTTGAGTTAAGCACCATAGACACTTTTATAGCTATTCAAATTATTTTAGTAGAAAAAAGAAAGAAAAAAGAAAAAAAAACTTAGCGTGTTAGTGCTTTTTGTACCATTCTAGCATGCCATATAGCTAATTTGTTATTCAGCTGTAAGACTGCTGGAATTAGACCTAATCCAATTATTACACCCATGACTAGTATAACTATTATTCCCCAAAGAGGTAGGTGATCAATAACCCAAGTTATCCACACATCGCCAGTTCCTAGGAAGTATTGTACAACAAATGCAATAGGTGCACCAATTAAACCAACCACTAATGAGAGGAGGGTTGTCATAAGCGAGAACACAAATGTTCCGTATGGCATAGCTAGAAAGAGTGTATATAGCAGTGATTTTCCTATTCGTTTGTCCTTCAAAGCATTAAATGCCTTTGTGAAGAAAGTGCCTTCAATCTGAGGTACATATTCTTTGTCAGGTATTGGAAGGCCTACAAAGAAATGCGTTATGTATCCGTATGCTAGCATCAGTTTTGGAAGGGTCCACAAATAAAGGTAAAGAAGGATGAAACCAAATACAATAACTGACAATCCAGCAAAAAGAGGAAGACATACCGCAGAGTATATAAAAAGTGCCAAACCAATTGGAAAGGTTAGGAAAGTATATACCAAATTCGTATAACTACGTCCATATCTTAACACGCCAAAATAAGAGGCGTTATTTAATTCACGTAATGAATCTTCTACTGTCATGAAATGTTTGTAGCCGCGGGTATTTTTAAACGTAATCTATCATTTTAGACAAAACATTTATACCAAATATCTAATTCATCTATTGTTGTTCAATCGATCTTGGATTCTTCCTGATCTTTTTTGCGGAACCAACCTTTTACTTCAACAATTGTCCTCGAGCTGCTATTTGCTAGCCCAATTACTGCAGTAAGCAAAATAGAACCTATAATAAGGAAGAATAAAACTCCCAAACTGGCAGCAATCCAAAGAGGAGACAATACCCATAACCATGACCAATCAATTACATGTGTTAGTTTTAATATAATGAAAATTAACAGAAGTAGTGAGGTTAAACCTGAACCGCCACCAGCTCTTTTTCGTCCATTTTTGTTTGTCATATGCAATAAAATTATAGTAAAAGAGGTATAAATACGTATTCAAAACAAGTTCTGTTTCATCTTCTGAAAGGATTTTTTCCGCTTCACAAAACATTGAACTAGTAAAATGGTGAAAAATATACAGAAAAGAGTAGATTAGCATCATGGATTGGAGTAATTATTCAACCCACAAAGGCCATTCATATTTATTAGCTAATGTAAATTTTATTGACTCAAATAATTGATGTCCCACATTAGAGTTTGCCATCATCGCAACTCCATGACCGGACTTTGGATTTGCCATAAAAAGACTTGAAGAGCCAGGCTCACCACCACCTCTATGAGTAAAGAAGAAATCATCTTCTTTTTCAACAAGAAATATTCCTAATCCCTGTCCTGTTGAACTATAATTCCAGAGAGAATCTAATGTTAAATTGTGTGAGAGCATTTGTTTTACCATAGAGGGAGATACAATCTTGTTAGAGATACCTTGATAAGTTTTCATTAGTTCAACTGCAAACTTCGCGATATCAGAAGAAGTTGTTATTAAACCTCCACACCCAAAAACTGCAGGTGATAGACCTACATGAGGTTCAAAAACTGTCCCATTTTGATTATGTGGATAAATCATTCTTGTTTGCAACTCTTTTGATGGATACTCAAAATAACTATTGTCCATCCCTAATGGTTCAAACAATATTTCCTTAGCTACGTCTCTAAGTTTTTTCCCTGTCACATCTTGTAGTAATTTTTCAATAATAATAAATCCAAAATTGGAATATTGGTGTCTAGATCCTGGTACAAACATCACTTCAACTGGTTCGTTCTTTGCTGGAGCTTCTCCTTTCAAAGTTTGGATGATTGATGGTTTTGACCCTTCTTCTCGACCAAATCCTCTATTAGGCATATTTATTCCTGAAGTATGGGTTAATACGTGCTTCAGGGTTATTTCTTTCTCTTTTGTGAAATCACTATCTGGAATGTTCCAATCTTTGAGTTTACTATTGATAGGTTCATCAAGGCCTAGTAGTTTCTTTTCAACAAGATTCAATGCTATTGTAGCAACCAAAGGTTTGGAAATAGAAGCGGCTTGAAATATAGTATCTACAGTTATTGGATCTTTGGTGTGGATATTTTTCACACCATAACTTTTCACCCATTCAATCTCATAATTATTAATTACGGCAATACAAAGACCCGGAACATTGTACTCAACCATTCTTTCAACGATTGATTTTTTATCAACAACAACAGGATAAGGTAGAACTTCTACAATGTTTCCCTTCTCGTCTGTGGATTGATAACTCACTCCCACCAAAGAGTTCTCTACTTTTTGTATATTATCACTAATTTCAGTTTTATTATTTCCAAATATTTCTTCAGTTGACATATTCATACCACAACCTCTAGAAGATGTATTCACTTTTGTTAGAAGGAAGATACAATTCCAAGATGGACTAAGGTAAATATAGGCACTTAATAGATTTTCTAAAATCAATTCTAACATTGTGGTAAGTTACTTCGACATCACCATGATATAACTCTAAATCATTAGAATTTTCTTCTGTTAAAGCTGAAATATAACTAGATTTACAGAAAGATAACAATAGTATTGATGCAAAAACGATTAATTTAAGTGAAAAACTAGTTATTTTATTCAATAATTACTAATTCACTGTTAAAGTTAAAAAGAATTTTCCAAAAAATAAAGGTAGAAAAAGAAACCAATTCTTCATACTGTAAAATTGAGAATCTAGTTGTGACAATTTTGAGACTATAATTCGTTTATGAATATTAATCTCGTCATTTCTTTTCTTCTATGTGCTTTGCTGCAACATACCCAAAAGTCATTGAGGGTCCTACAGTCGCACCAGGACCAGGATAACTGTTTCCCATAACAGAGGAAGAGCTGTTTCCAACAGCATATAATCCCTCAATTATTGTTCCATCTTTTCGCAAAACCTGAGCATGTTCGTTAGTAACAAGACCTCCTTTGGTTCCTAAATCTCC
>BPTK01000040.1 GCA_023705905.1 Candidatus Heimdallarchaeota archaeon | reverse complement strand
CTCGTATTTGTGGAATGAGTTCTCAGTTTTATAATACGATAAAAGATAATAATAAACTCTTAGAAAGCATGAAAATTGTAAACTTAGCTACTGGAAATGTCATAGCTACAAAATCAAGTACATACTTCAAGAAACTATTTGACACAACTAAGAAATTGAAAATAGAAGAAATGAGTACTATAATATATCAGGAGTTAGAAAAACTTGCGTTAGTTGCTCTAACTATTACTTCCTTTAGTCTAGTGAATAAAAATCAAGGAAAAGTGAAATATAAAGAGTTTACATTAAATTCTGAATTTCCAGTTGACTTCATCAAAAAAGCTCTTGATTTAGCTAACAAAATGAATCCTTTTCTAGATTACCTAAAGTGAATATCCCTTTAGCCTCCAAAACACTTTAAAATGCAACTTAATTATTTTCCTTTGTTTATTGATAGAGAGATTACTGATGATAGCAACTCCAAAAGAGATACAAGAAGAAAATAAACCTAAAATGAAAAGAATAGCTTCTCTAGATTTTCAAAGAGGTTTTGCAATATGGATGATGGTCTTTTTACATGTTTTCAATCACATCTGGGATTTTTCACATGTAAGTCTTAATGATCTTTTTTCAACCCTAAATTTCGGATTATCTTTAGTCATGGTTTTGATGGCCTTTTTAGGTGGATTTGCTGGATACTTTATCTTAATCTCTTCTGTTGTAAACAGTCTTGCTACTACAAAAAGTGCTCTGAAAGGAATCCCTCCTGGGAAATTACTATTTAAAAGACTTCTAACTGGTATTGGTATTTTACTTGCTGGTAGACTAACTGAAACTTTCGGATATTATGGTTATTTTGGAAGAGTGCTTCAATCAGGTGATTCAATTCTTGAAGCTTCAACATGGACTGACCCGTTTGCTCTCTCATTTTTCTGGAGAAGGATATTCTTGATGGAAGCTCTACAAATTATAGGTTGGAGCCAAATTATTACAGGTATAATCGCTTATTTACTTGTTAGAAACGGAGGTGCAAAGAAATTTACTCGTAATCTAATTGTTTACGCTGGATTAGCAGTAGCTATTTTAGTAGCTACACCTTTCATGTGGAACTGGATCGATAATCTCAATATTTGGCCTAATCTTCCTTCTGTAGGATTACTTGAAAATTGGAATATAGCAACAACTCCTGAAAATTTGATTTATCATGACGCTTGGCCTAGCGAAGTTTTACAGTCAGAGAATGCTTCATTCTTAACCTATATTTGTGTTGTTTTAGCAGGTGATTTATATCCTATTTTCCCCTTCTTAGCTACTTCTTTCATAGGATCTGCATGGGGATTATTCCTTGCTAAACCCAAACCCTCGAGAAGACTACCTCTTTATGGAGGATTAATAACCTTAGGTATTTTTGTAGTTGGAGCAGTGTTAAATATCATCTTAGGTTTTGATTTAAACTTTCGTTGCCCACCCATGCAATACTTTTTCCTTCTGTTAGGTGCTCAATTTGGTTTAATGATACTTCTGCTTTGGCTTGTAGAATATAGAGGAAAAGCTCAGAAATTTGGAAATAATATCATTGTAAAATATTTCAGATTATGGGGTACGATAGCTCTATCAGTGTTTAGTTTACAAATCTGGTCACTTGTACCAAGAGCAATATTGAATCCTTTTTTCAATATAAATCTAATGAGTGAGAAGTTTCCATTTAAGTATGGTTGGTGGGTTCTGTTGTTCGCTGTATTAACCATTCTATGTTATGATATACTATTTTGGTTATGGGCTCAAATAAATTTCATCTTCAGTTTCGAATGGTTCATCATCAAATTAGGAAGTTTACCTACAAAGAGTGCCTCAAGAAGATTGAACGTAAAAGAGATATTACATGAAGTAGAATGGATGGATTACAAAGAGTTGTCGCAATAATCAGTACTTATTTCCATTCTTCCTTTTCTTAACTGATACTAAGTGATTTGCTGACTAGCAGTAAAGAAATTTACTTATAGAGAATAATAGTAAACAGACTAAATGGATAATATCAAGCTCTCTTTAGTTTCTAATTCAGGGATTCTTCTAGCTTCTAAACCAGAATCAGCTGATGATACTCAAGAAATATTGGCATCTGGGCTTATTTCAGCAATAATCACCTATGCTAAAGAAGTACATCATGAAGAGCTGCAATCAATTTCCTATCACGATAGAACTATTTCTTTCGTTCAATTCCAACAATTTGTTTTTATTTTAGAGACTTTAGATAAAGAATTCACATTTACTGAAAGACAATCAAAACAATTATTGGAGCAAATCAATCTGAGTGCGTTTTCCTTACTTGATGGTAGAGATGCTGAACTAATTACAGAAGGAGAATCACAATTGATTCTTGAACATTGTTTTCATGATATTAATAGTTTGAATATTATCTTAACACGTTTCCCTTTGAAAAGCCTTATTCCTGAAATATTTACTATTCAACATAAAGTAAAGGGTATTGAGTTTCTTGAAAATAGTGCAGATAGAGCTTATCATAAATCTATTGCTCAGATAATTGATAAAAATATCATCAATGTTAATCAAGAAATAAAAGCTCATAGTTTTTTAGCTCTTATTCCTGAACACAAGAAAACATTCTATGTGATTTTTAATACAGATGGTTTTACAACAAAAGTTGGTTACTTCATAATTCCTCAAGAATTAGATTATACGGTGTTTAGGATCTATTCTAGGTTAGAGCGATTGATAAAGAGTTTTACTGGAAGTAGACAGAATTATGATTTCATAGATTACTTCTAGAATTGCAAGAGTTTGAAAATTCTGGTAATAAATTTTCTATGATAGATTTAGATGAAATATCCTTCGCAACTCTTTCAAATATGACCAGTGAAAACTTAGATATTGTTTTATTTGCCGCTCTTTCTGGTAATCCCATTTATGTTGTAGGTGATAAAGCGGTCTCTAAATTGCTTGTAGATACACTTTCTATTTTCACTCAACATCTGAGTTTTAATGTAGCTGATTGGATCACTGAAGAAGATTTATCCAAAGTAGATTTCAATTTACTACTTCGAGGAATTGTTGGGATGTCTTCTAGCACATATCAATCAATATTACCTCTAATCCATAACAAAGAGATAATAACTGTGATAAATCTAGAGGAGGATGAAATTAAAGGACCAAATACTAGTTCATACTTCATTTAATTTTTTGAGAAAATCAAAAATGAAGATCCTACAAAAGCTTCAGTTATTATTTTTCATGAATTGAAAAAACTTGTTTCTCTTGCATATATTATTACATCAACAGTAATAAAAAATCGAGAAGACTCTCAAACACTGTTGAAAGAACTGAGTGAACAATTTCCATATCCCACTAGTTTTATTGAAAAATCGCTAAATCTTGCAATTCAAAGAAACAACCTTCTGAAATGATTCCCTAATATCATCTTATCATTGAGCCCTCCTAGAAAGTATTTTTTTCATATTCAGAAAACATAGCTTAATAAAAGTCCATGTTAAATAAACCTTGAAATTAACGATTTCAACATCACAGACGGAAAGTGAGGGCATTATGATTACAGAAAAAAGTGCAATGGTTAGTGTAACTAATTTAACAAAATCTTTTGGAACTGTAGTAGCGGTTAACGATATTTCTTTTGAAGTTAAACCAGGCGAGATATTCGGTCTTTTGGGGCCTAACGGCGCAGGCAAAACAACTACCGTTAAACAGATTCTAGGTCTTCTGGAACAAGAACAAGGAGAAATCAAAGTATTTGGACTTGATCCTGGCAAAGATGATGTTGAGATTAAACGAAATATAGGTTATGTTTCCGAAGATCCGTTAATTTACAAATCAATGACCCCTAGAATGTTGTTTAATTTTATAGCTTCTATTCGCGGTATGGACGAATCTGAAACAACAAAAAAACTACAATACTATTTTGAAAGTTTAGAAGCTGTTGAATATTACGACAAACTTGTTGCTACATTATCTAGAGGAAACAAACAGAAGATGCAGGTTATAGCTGCATTGATTCACGAACCACTTTTACTCATAATGGACGAACCATTAACTGGTCTAGATGCGAAATCAGCTAAAGTTGTTAAAGAAATCTTAGAATTACACAAAGAGAGAGGAGGTTCTGTTATATTCTCTACTCATATTCTTGAAGTTGCTGAAGAGATGTGTGATCGTATTGCAATTATGGACAAGGGCAAGATTATCGCAATGGGAACCGTTGAAGAGTTATCCAAAATGGCTAATAAGGTAGGTGCAGATTTAGAAGATATTTTTCTTAAACTCACTAATCAAGATGAATCAGTTAATCATATCGTGAAAAACCTTCGAAACATGATAAACGGTAACAAAAGAAGCTGATTTAATATGTTGAGCAACAAAGAACTTTATCGAATCTCAAAAAGAGTTTATCGCGAAGGCATCCTTCATGGTCAACTACAATCAGCTGGAAGTGACCAAGCTCGTTTTTTGGAGAAAATTGACAAAGATAAAACTCAAAGATCACCCGATATCATTTTAAAAATCATGTCTGCAATCTATATTGCAGGTTTAGTTACAATTCCAATTTTCGCCTTAATAACAATCCACTCAACTCTAAGTAGTGGAATAGATCCTAGCTGGGTAACTTTTGTGGGAAGTCTTTCTGTAAGTGGATTTCTTGTAATGCAACCAGCTATTCTTTTAATTTTCTCATTTATGTTCACATGGGGTATAATGTCTGGAGGGCCTTACAAATGGATTCATACTCTACCGTTGGGTAGAAAGGATATAGAGAGGATTGGATTTTTCACTTTTCTTAGAAGTATAAATGTCCAATTAATATCCATGTCATTAGTTCTCCCTACTGGTATCGTGGTGAGCATTGTAGTGGTATTAGGTTCTGAAATTAGTGTTCTTAGTCTAATTCTGCTAATCGTAAGTAGTCTGCTTTTATCCATAATTAATCTAGTTTTTAACCTGAGTTTATTGGTAATTATAAGCAGAAAAATGGCTATTATCATGGAAGATCAAGAAGTTAATAGCCGAAAAACAAATATTATTCGCGTTGTGAGTATGATACTCTATATGATAATTGCAATGGGAGTAATGTATCTAATACAAATTGCCATAGCTAAAATTCCAGAACTTTATGCTATGCAAAGTTGGACAGCTGATACAACTAATGTAGTAAATATCATCCTGAGCATTATTCCATTTCCTTTTGCAGGAGGATATTTGTTAACAATTATAGCTATGGATTTTACAAATGTTTCTGGAGTCTTAATTGGTGGATCACTTCTTGGATTAATTCTTTTTATTTTTCTCACCTATTTTATCTACAAGAAAGCTCTCTCAACTTTAAGAAATATTTCTTCAACAGAACTTAAGAAATACAGCATGGAGAAGAAAGAAGTTTTCGTTGAAGATATCACGATTAAAACATCTGGACCAACACTCGCTTTTCTCAAAAGAGATTTTGCAATCATTACCAGAGAAATGAGCTCTATTATGATTATGATCATGCCTTTTATGATTCCACTCTATATGCTCTTCATTCCCATAGATGCTCAAGTAACAATAGGTCCTGCAGGCCTTACAATTGTGATGATTATAATGTTGTTCTATGTTTCAATGGTTTCTGTAATGCTTGTAATGGGACTTACAAACATCGAATCTGGTGGTTCTACAATTACAGCTTCTCTCCCTATTTCAGTACGAGATCAAGTGAAATCTAAGGTACCTCACTTTGTAGTAACTATACCTCTTGCATTAATTGTAGCTATGCTAATGAGAATTGGAACTTCTCAATTTACACAGCTGATTTCTTTTGCTTTAGCTTTCTTACCTGTGATACCGATTGTATGTCTAGCTAGTTTGTTTTTCAAAGCTTTTCTATTCGGTAAAATGAAACATAAAATCGTTTTAGAAGAAATTAAACTTGAAAGAAAAGTTGTTAAACATATTCTTGTTTTTGTCTTTACATTTGGATTGATGGCTGCTTTTATATTCGTTTCAGCTTATGGTTTTCTTTACCTTGGAATAGCAGAAGTTGTCTCAGCTATATTATTGTATATAACGTATAATATTATGTTTCCAAAATAATAATCTAAGTTATTTTCTACTATTTTTCATTATTTTTTCTTAAAGAAAACATAAATACTAGCTATCTTATTCATATTTTCCCCATTGTGAGGACAACATGATGAAAATTCTGCTTACAGGAGCTTTTGGTAATGTTGGAGAACACACTTTACTTGAATTATCTAAGAGAGATTACCAAATTCGTTGCTTTGATATAAAAGAACGGAAAACAAAAAAAGTGTTCAAAAGTGTCAGCAAGAAATGCTCCTTTGAAACTGTTTGGGGAGATATAAGGGACAAAGAAATAGTATCTGAGATTGTAAAGGATATTGATTGCATTGTTCATTTAGCAGCTATTATTCCTCCAAGAGCAGATGATGAACTTGTATATGCATTTGAAGTAAATGTTGAAGGGACACGTAACCTTATCGAAGCAGCAAGTAAAGAGAAGAAAGCACCTAAATTTATTTTCACAAGTTCTATAGCTCTTTATGGTTCGAGAATGCATGTCAAACCACCACGAAAGGTTGGAGAGACACCCAAACCAATTGATCATGATGAATATGGTAAACAGAAATTGAAGATGGAGCAAATTCTTCAGAAAAGCACTTTACGATGGGCTATATTAAGAATGGGTGCTATTCCTTCTTTACGAATGCCTATCAAAGTTCCTCCTTTGATGTATGAAGTTCCTTTTGACCAGAGATTGGAATTCATAGATCCTAGAGATGCAGGATTAGCTTGTGTTAATGCAATTGAAGCTGATATAGAAAAAACAATAATGAATACAGCTGGAGGAAAGAGTTGTCAGATAACTGCAGGAGATTATATCTATTCTATATTGAAAAGTTTTGGAGTTGGTCCAATTCCAAAGGAAGTTTTTAAGTATCCTAGTTGTGATGAGGAATGGTTTCATACTGACTTCATGTATACTGAGGATTCACAAAAGATTCTTCGGTATCAGAGATATAATATGGATGATTTCACGAAAGTATTAGAAAAAAGAATTAGACTCCTTAGAAATATTATTCGTGTATTTAGCCCCTTAGCAAAACTATTCCTTATTCTAAGGTCACCTTATTATTTCAAAAATAAAAAACAGATTAGAAAAAACAAAGTCACCTATTTCCCACCAAGTTTTGATATTTAGAATATATATCTTGGTTGAAACATTCCAATCATAATCAGCATGAATTTTTTGAAGAATCCTATAGGAACTATGGATTCGAATCTTTCCTTAAATGTCCTTTTAATATCTCCAGTTTCTATTCTGAAAATACATGCTTTGTCATATTCACATTCTACACAATTTTTCCTGAATCTCTCACCTTCTTCAAGTAGTCCTTCCTCTGCTATTATCTCTTGAAAAGAAACGAATGGCTCAATACTCCCTGAGAAATCCTGTAAATATAGATCATATTGATTTACGAATAGATCTGCGAAAAGTCGAAGTCTGTTTCTATAATCCTCTACTTCATCTGAAGAATCTATGTTTAGAATTACCGTTATTTTAGAAGTCGGAAATGTTAACGCAGTTGATTTCTCCATCTTAAAATCATGGAAATCATCTGGACGTGCTTCATTGAATATTAATTTAGCACTAAAGAGAGCAGAGTTGAGAACTGTTTCATCTGTGAAAGTGTTATCTTTAGCTAAGTCTATACAATCCATTCCAATATGACACATCAAAGAACGAGCAAATAATGGCAATCCTTCTGGTGTTGTAATTATCAGATTCTGTATCATTACCTTAACTACAATTTTCATTTTATTAAGTTTATCTCAATTCATCCATTTCTACAATTCTTTCCTCAATTCTAGAGATATCTGAAGCGAATGCCATTAAATGTGATTCTAATGCTTCTCTTGCTTCTGAAAGATTTCTTGTATTTTGAGTTCTTACACTTTGGAGAAATGTAGCCATTAGTTTATCATCTCCTCCCCCATGACCAGAAATTATCCCAGCTTGATGAACAAGAATCTCCTTTCCAGTATAGGCATCAAGTAATTTAATTTTCTCTCCAGAGATAAGAAATTCTCCAATAATTGTTCCTCTTGTTCCATCTATCCGTAATGTTCTTCCTTCTTCATGGGAGAAACCATGCAAGGTAAAACTTGCTGTGACCTTGTTCTCAAATTCAATATTCACTATCTGATGATCAATTACTTTGTGGTCATCTATAGCATAAACACACTTTCCATAATTGGTTTCTTTGAGTGCTTTCACTTTTCCTTCATAAGAGAGATCCTCAGAGATGACGCTAACTGGCCATCCATTATACTCTCGAACTTTCTTGAAAATATTAATCTGTTTGAGTTTAGGATATCTTAGTATGATTTTCGACATGAATTTTTCAAACCCATGACCACCTTTGCTTGAAGCTTGTAATAACGGTTCAATATCAATATAAATTCTTGGAGCATAATAGAGACATGAATCTGAAATAGGACACCCCTCTATACACCTGTTCGGAGCTCCTTCAGGTTGATTGCTTTTCCCAAAGAAAGTCTGCGATCCAAAAGAGCTAATTTTCTTGACTTTTGTTCCTACGAACCAATAGAGTATATCTAGGTCATGGCATGATTTTGCTAGAATCATTGGACTAGTCTCATCTCGATTACGCCAATGTCCTCTTATGTATGAATGAGCATAATGAAATGAAGAGACATTTTCTCTTAAAGAAATATTGGCGATTTTTCCAATTTTACCAGAAGAAATTAATTTCTTTATTTTTGTAAAGAATTCAGTATATCTAAGAACATGACCGATTTGTAGAATTTTTTTTGTTTTCTCTGAAATTTCAACTAATTTTTTACAGTCTTCAATAGTTACTGCCATAGGTTTCTCTAATAAGACATCATATCCTCTCTCCAGAGCTAGAATTGCAGGTGCAAAGTGCATTTTGTCTTGAGTAGTAATAATTGCAATGTCTGCGAATTTTTCTTTGGCTAAGATATCTTCCCAAGTTGTAAAACAATTTCCTTCGTTAATTCCATGTGTTTCTTTGAAAACATTTCTGCGTTTTTCAATCGGTTCGGCTACAGCAACAAATTTGATCTCGTTTGGATGTCTTATGGCATAATTACCATAGATGTCTGCTCCTCTGTCACCTGCTCCAATTACAATAGCTTTCAAAATATCTGACATTTTATCTAGTTTCAAAGATACTACTTGGCTTATATCTTTTTTTACTCGAAATTGAGAAGAAGAGATGATTTGAATGTTTAAATTTCTTGGATTTCTTCTTCAACTATAACATTTCTTTTAGCCAATTCTTGGATTATGGATGTATATGTTTCAAGATGTTTTCCAAGGTACTCGGGAGGGTTGATTCCCTTCTTGTCATAAACACCCTCAATAATCTGTTTAACTATTGCTGTACAAGTGTAACCGGTTGTTCTAGCCATTGAAATGACTTTCTTTTCTTTATCATATCTGTCAAGCATATAATATGAGTAGCGGAGTTTCTTCTCTCCTTCAATCCCCTCAACTGTAATTTTCATAACCGTTATGTCTTCATCTCCTTCTTCCATCTTCCATTTATCGAATAAGAGTTTTGAAGTAAGATCAATAGGCTTGATTTCTTTTCCATTTATTTTAATAGTTTTCGTGTCAAAAAATCCTGTCTCTCTAAGCATCTTCATTTTTTCTATATGCCCTGGATATCGGAGAGTTTTTTCTTTCATGAAAGGTATGTTCATAGTCCTAAGTAGTGTTCGCAATCCATCTGTGTTAAATGCTTCAAGAGTGCCTACACCTGGAAAATCTAACAATTCAGGTTCAGAAAGAGCTGGTTTTACAACTATCTCGCTATTTTCTACATATCTTGCTAATCTAGTATACTCTTCAAGAACATCGATGGGAGAAAAAGGGGCTTTATATTCGAAAGGCCAATCACGTATAATTGGTAAACCTCCAACATAATATAGGAAATCTTGTGTTTCATCTAGAATACTATCGACATGTCCCAAAATGATGTTGCTTAAACCTGGAGCAACGCCTGCATCAATAACAGCTGTAACTCCTTTCTCTTTAGCTAGCTCATCTAACTCGAAAGGATCTTCTTCAAAGAAAGAAATATCCACAATATCCTTACCAGCTTCAATAACGGCTTTTACTGCTTGATAACCCATAAAACCAGGGAGAGCTCCAACGACTATATCGTATTCTGCTACTATTTCTTTGATAATATTTGGATTTGATAAATCAGCACAAATACCATGAATGTTATAATTTGCTGTTATTTTGTCCAATGAATCTTGATTTACATCTACAAGTGAAACATCATAATCGATATTTTCTGCTAGATCTCTAGCTATTACATTTCCTACTAAACCTGCACCTAGAACTATAACCTTCAATTCTAACACCTTATGTATTGGCTTATTAATATTGAATTAACTTAAAACAATTAAAAGATTTGCTACATCAAAGAGGATAAAAGTCAGTTTTTAGTTGACTTATCTTCTAGATGTTTTTCAGAAACCAATTCAATTGCTTCCACTGATGGTTCCTGTTCATCATCGTAATCAATATCCTCTTCGACTTTTCTCATTCCGGTGAAAAACCAAGAATATGCGAGAAAACCTAGTCCTAAAATTGTACAAGAAACATAAATTGGAAAAATAGCATTAGAGTACTCTGCTATCACGCCTGCTATTATCATCCCCAAAGGTGCAGACATTTGCGCTATCGTTATACGTACAGCCATCACTCTGCCAAGTTTATCTTTAGGAACTACTGTTTGCCATATTGTTTGACTTGAAATATTCAGTACGGGTAAAGCCAATCCTAAAATAAGAAGACCTAATCCCATAAACCAGAAAGTACCAGCTGGAGTGAATGATACAATTAGGTAGCCTACATATCCTACGAGAATCCCCGCTGCGACTCCGATTACTTTCTTTTTGAAACCGCCCCATACAAGCATTATTAATGATCCTGCTAGCATTCCTGCTTGTAACATCACCATTACCATTGCTAGATTTTTCTCTGTACCAAAATGAGGTTCAGCATATAAGAAGAGATTCAACAATGTGAAGAGTGGTGTTATGAAAAAATTAGCAGCTGTAAATGCACCTAATAATGGCAGTAATCCTTTTTTCTTTCGTATAAATGTAATTCCTTCTTTAAATTCTGTAAAGAATGATGTTTTGTCCTCTTTCTTCTCTCTAAGCTTTTTCTCTATAGCTGGTATGGTTATAATTACCAAAGGTATTGTTGCAATTACAAACGTTATTGCATCTATCCAAATTATATCTCCAACTTCTAATGTAGGTATTGCTAATAATAAAGCAGCAATGACAGGTCCAATCATAAAGATAACACTATTTAGAAGAAAATCTAAGCTGTTTATTCGTTTCAGATGTTTTCGTGGAACTAACACAGGAATAAGAGCTTGAATAGCTGGTTGATGGAATGCTTGTAAAGAACCTCTGATAGCTAAAAATCCTAGTATTGTTGCTAAGAAAGCTGTTTCATTAGAAAATAGTTGAATTTCAAACTTGAACATTATGATCATACCAACAGTAGCTACAGCTTGAAAGAAATCTACAGATGCAATTAGCCACTTCTTACTAACTCTATCAACGATTACACCTGCAAGAGGTGAGAATAGAATTATTGGTAAAAATCCTGCAACATTAGCTAATGACAATACTAATGCACTTTCTGTTCTTACAGTTAACCACCAAGCTATAACGAATTGAACTACTGAGGAGCCAAAGATAGATACAAGTTGTCCTATCCAGAAGAATAAATATCCTCTAAGGTTGCTTTTGTCTTCGATTTCATTTGTTGCATTGAGCGTCATCCTGTTACAACTTCTTAATTTTCTCTATGTCGGGAGAATACTTTCTACTACCATATATAAAAACATTTCTCCATCATTAAATAATATATTCTCTCTACGTGGAGAAAAGTATAAATACTTGCTAAAGAATATTTCTTAGTGGTGAATATGCCGGAGGACTTGAAATATGATTTTATCATGTATGATGATTACAAAGAAGATGTATTTATGATACTGAAAGCTGAGGAAACTACTTCTTTGTTTAGTGATAGCAGATATGATCCTATTTTTCAGGCTCTAAGAACAGGGCCTTTAACTGTGAAAGATTTAGTGATCAGGTATAATGAGATTGTTTTCAAAATTGTAGGAGAAATGGATTTGTCTAAATCTGAAAAAATAGACCTAAGAGACAAAATGTATCGACAAGAAAAAACCATCTATAAATATCTTAACAAGCTAGAATCTCATGGAATAATTGCTCCAGCTGGAAAGAGATTTCTGAGAGGAAAAACTGCTGCGGAGACACTTTACGGACGAACAGCAAAATTATTCTTCTTCTCTGATGAAACAAAAAAAGATGATCTCTTTGAAGAAGTGAGACTTGCTTTACCTATCGTGTCCAAAGTTCTATCATTGAAACAAAATGAAGAAGCAATTTCCACTGAATGCTTGTTCAGATTGTTAAAAAAAATCTTTAAGCATATGGATGTTGAAAGAACAGAAATGATGGAAAAATACTCTGAAGAAATAGTAACTATGGGTGAGGAAATAAATTATAATAAGTTGAGAAACGCACTCAGGGTACTTGACTACATTTATGTTATTCTTAGAAGCGAAGAATTCAAAAAAGATTTGCAAAAGTGCTACTAAAAATAATAGCTCAAGCACAATGGTTTTTTATTTAATTACACTTTATTGTATTGTGATTATATGATTACTGGAATTGATGTTGTTTTTATTCATGCAAAGAACCCTACTAAATTATCAAGTTGGTATAAAAATATTCTAGAAATTGAGATAGGCTTTCAAACTCCTGATTATGATTGGCAAGAATTCAATTTCTCTGAAGGAAAATCTCCGACAAGGTTTGCTATTGATTTCGGAGGAGAGAATCCTTCAGAAGTCGAGAAACAACCAATTATGATTTCCTTCAAAGTTGATGATATTCATAGTGTAGTTGAGATATTAAAAAAGAAAGAACTAGAATTTTTTGGTGACGATAAGATACAAGATGTAGGACCTACATTAGTAGCAACCTTTCAAGATATTGAAAAGAACTGGATTCAAATATCACAAAGAAAAAAAAGATGAAATAAACTAATGTAGGTTCTAGAATCTTTATTTTTCCTATCAAAATATTATTACTTTGTTTTACAAATTCTCGGAAACTATTTAAATGATTTTGAATATTTACTTACAATGCATAGAGCGCTATAGAGCGAATAATAACCAAATGTGGAATGTGATAAGATGAATGAAGATACCATCCAACAAGTCGGAAAGCTAACTGATGTAAATCCAAATGATTTAAAAAAGAAGGGACTAAAAAAGAAGATTTCTCTTGTATATTATTATTTGATACAGTTTGCATTCTTTGTAGTTTCAAGCCTTGGAGGGTTGGTTTTGGGGTTAGCTGGTACAGATAGAACAGCATATCCACACGTTATTTTTTCTCAACGATATATCTATGGACCTCTTATACTATTTTTGACTCATGGTAGTAATATAGGTTTATCTTACCAATTAGACAGAAAAAAAAGATTGATAATGAAAAAAAGTGATCCCAAAGTAATATCCCCCTCTTATATTTATCCAGCAATTGTCCTGAATATAATTCTGTCGACTATAAGCCTTTTCTCAATCTATAATATTTTAATTCAAGAAAACATCTTTTCTACCTTTCCTATGTATGGTGTTTTCTATAAAGTAAAATCTAAGAAGCTAAGATAAAACTATGAAAAAACGATGAGTATAACTAGATAAAAAGCAAGGAGATGAAGAAAATAAACGACGACCAATTGGAAGAAGTAGGAGATTTAGTAGAAGTTGATCCAAAAGTTCTAAAACAGCAAAAAAGAAGAAAACTTCATGGTTTACTCATTCATTATCTCATTCAAGTTTTTGTTTTTCTCTTCTCCTCGCTAATGGGTTATCTTTTTGTGTTATGGGAACATTCAGATCAGAGTGGATACCCTTTCAATATTCCTTCTAGACAGCTTTTTCTAGGTCCAATCGGTCTTCTATCTTTACAAGGGGGAAATGCTACTCACAGTTATTTTCATAAGAAGAGATATAAACTTCGTTTTGTTGAAGTTTTTCCTGCAGTATTTGTCAATCTAATAATTTCTTTTATCAGTTTCTTTGTGATTTTTAACGCATTTTATCAAGCACCAATATTTGACCCTTTTGGTGTTAGCCCTGATTATGGAGTATTTGAAAAAAGAAGATCTAAGAAGTTCAACAATATTATGAAAAGATGAAGGTGTTTACATTTTTGAATGAAGAAAAATTAAATGATGTAGGAGCATTAGCAGAAGTAGATTCTAAGGATATAAATAAGAACAAGATTAGAAAGAAAATCACCTTAATCTATTATTATCTTATACAACTAGTATTTTTAGCCATTTCAGGATTTATTGGATTTTTATTTGGTTTATACAAAGACACAAATTCTACTTATCCCTTCAGTGGTTTTGATCAAAGTTACATTTTCGGACCGATATTTGTAGCTGTTGCACACGGAGGAAATTTAGGGTTATCTTACGGTTTGAGAAAGAAAGATAAATTAGTTTTGAAAAAAGGAGCAAATATTCAATTATCGCCTTTCTATGTCTATCCAGCTGTTTTTCTAAATTTTCTTTTATCTATATTCTTCTTCTTATCTATCTACCAATTAATGGTTTCTGGGAATACTTTCTCAGCTACAACTAGATATGGGGTATATTCTAAAAAGAAAGTAACAAGAAATAATCTTGCTAGTAGGAGTAATCATGTATAGACTAGACTGTGCAATTTGGGAACTTACCTTAGCTTGCAATATGAATTGTAAACACTGCGGATCAAGTGCTGGAGTAGCTAGATCTGATGAACTTTCTTTAGAAGAATATTACAAATTATGTAGGGAACTTGCTGATGAAGGATGCAATCTAGTTACTTTGATGGGAGGTGAACCATTTATAAGACCAGACTGGAAACAAATTTCTTGGTGTATTAAAGACCTTGGAATGGATTTAGGGTACGTTACAAACGGACTTCTAGTTACTAAGATAATTGACGACTTAATCTACTTGAACCGTTGATTGTCGGGATTTCTTTGGATGGTATAAAAGAAACTCATGATAATATCAGAATAGAAGGGTCATATGATTCCGTAATTAAAGCGATGGATCTTCTCGAAGAAGCTGGTATCCAAATCACAATAATTACAACATTAAGTAAGACTAATTTCAAAGAATTAAGAAAGATCAAAGAGATAATCCAGGATAGGAAAATCAATTGGCAGTTACAAATAGGTCTGCCTTTTGGAAATTTTGATCCAAAGCTTACCTTAACTTTAGAAGAGTTTTATGCATCTGCAATGTTTATTGTTGCTGAAGGATTATATAATAAATTCAATGACATGCCTGTGGTTGGTGCGCATTGTTATGGGTATTATTCTCATCTTCTCCCTAACAACAAAAACTGGAAAGGTTGTACAGCTGGCATTAATACAATAGGTATAACGTCTGATGGTTCAATTGTAGGATGTCTATCGATGGGTAATAATACATTTATTGAGGGAAATGTCAGAAATCGCTCTTTCTCAGATATATGGAATGACCCAAATTCATTTGCATACAATCGACAATTTACTAGAGAACACTTAGGTGAGAATTGTGTTAATTGCTTCTTTGGTGAAACTTGTAAAGGGGGATGCAACTCCACTTCTTACCATATTACTCAAACTTTTCATAACACGCCTTACTGTTTCAAGCAAATTGAAGAAAACCTCTTCGAGGCAAAGAAATACCGGAAGGAGATTAAGTGGTTAAAACAAAAGGGAGCTAAAATCTTATGATAAAACTCAATCTAGGTTGTGGCGTGTTCTATAAACCTGGTTATGTCAATATTGATTTATCAGAAAAGGACGTAGCCGATGAGATACAAAATGTCGCTGATCTTAAGTTTGAATCTAATAGTGTCGATGTAATAGAAGCTTCACATATCATCGAACATTTCGATATTATTCATCTTCCATACGTTCTTGCAGAGTGGTTTAGAGTACTAAAACCAAGTGGGAAATTATGTATTGAAACTCCAAATTTACTAAAATCTATAGTTAACTTAAAACCCAAAAAGCATGAATCAAAGAAACTCACTTATCAATTCCTTTTCGGTATTGATTATGAAGGAAATGCACACAAAATGGGTTTCACTTCTAGGTTATTAAAGAAATATCTTCTCTCTACAGGTTTTACTAAGATATCCAAAGAGAAACAAGAAAGTTTCAAATCAGAGAAGAGTATTAGATACTGCTGCAGGAAACCTGATGAGATTCCATTGACTAACACAAAATTCTTCATAAATCATTTCAGAACATTAATCAAAACTCAATTTGGCTTGTTAGATACGCTCTTTTTAGATCATTGTGAGTCAAATTGTATCAGTATGATTAACCAATTAAAACTAAAGAATGATATGAGAAATTTAAGTAATGATTTATGTTTAGAACTAATAGCTTCACTAACACTTTTTAGTCCAAAAATAGCAAAAATCTTCGTTGAGCTATTCTCAGATAATTTACCCACTTCCATTAATCTTGATATACTAGATTATTTAGACTCAATTGAATTCTCCTCAAAACTGTATGAGGATTGGAAGAGCTGGAGAAAAGAGAAAGACAAACCAACTTACGATGTGTTCTATTTCTATGGTCACTGGATTTCAAAAATAAAGAAAGGTTTGTTGTCAGAAACTAAATTTGAAGTTTTGTACAATTTCTTTGAAACATTAGAAAGAAACGAGTATGATTACTTCTGTTTTGAATTAGTAAATATCCTGTCACTAAGGGCTTCTAATCAGGGCTTAAAGTATTTCTCAAACAAAAACTATGAACAAGCTAAAGAATTATTCTTTGAAACATTGAGGATGCAACCAATTGATCCTGTTTCAAACTGGAATTTAGCTAGATTAACAAGAAATTCTGAAAGCAAAGAAAAGCTACTCATTTTTTATAACCAAGCAAAAATGAATATTTTCAGGCGAAAAGAGAAGAAACAAATCAAAAGAGAAATTCATCTCTTAAAGAACGGTAAAGAAAAACAGATTCCTCTAGAACCTATTCAAATTAGATTTTAGTTTTTCAATACAAACAAAGAATCTCAATTAGAGAATGTTTATTTGAATCTAGATTCTGAAGGTAATTCATTCTAGTATGAGAGTTTGCATAAGATGTTAAGTGAAAGATAAACAATAATTTTATGATTAATAATAAAAAAAAGAAAAAAGATAGTGTTTATTTCTTTCGTTTCCTTTTGTAAGATATAGCAATGATTAGAGGGGTAAAAAGTAGCATCCAGGTGTATTTCAGACTTTGATGAAATTCTGGAATAATGGGTACTGGAGGTATTCCTAGCGGATAAGTATCATTAGATCTTGCAGAACCAGGAATTGTATAATTTCCTGTACCAATGTAATCCCACCAGTAGTTACCTTCTTGAGTAACTGGATCGTACCATAAGTTGTTGACACCTTCATCGTATGCTGAACAATGATCAAACGTATTATGATGTATTGAACAGTTATCTGAATCAGAACCGAGTAAAACACCCTGTCCTCCTGATTGGAAAAGATTGTATGTTATAGAAGCGTTGTCAGAAGCACCAATATTTAATGCCTCAAAGAACTGCCCATAGAAGATGTTATGGGTGATGTCAGCAAAATCAGATATATAAGTATCAAGACCTTGTTCGCAGTTTATGAAAGAATTAAAAGCTACTTCAGGAGAAGTACTATTCACTAAGAAAATAGGCGAATAAGCTGCATAAGCAAACTCACAGTTTTTAACGGAAGGTTCAGAACATTCATAAAAAGTGATTACTCGACTTATGTGATCTGTGACGAGGTTTTCAATAGCTATGTTAGAGCAGTTATATGCAAGAATTTGGGAGTAATCTCCTGTGTCAAATGTTAAATCTGGTGTATCAACAAAAAAGCCATAGTTCTTGTTATTTACTTTGTTATTCTCTACTCGATAAAGCCTTAATAGTGAAAAATCTGATCCTGAAATAATTATTCCATTATTGAACACTTCATTATTAGTGACATTTGAAGGAGAATCATGTAAATCTATTGATATATATCCACAGTCGGTTAAGATATTATTATCAATTATTGAATTAGGACATTTATAGAGACTTATTCCTGTATTCCCTGAATCTGTAAATGTGTTATTTGCAATTATTGCATTATTCCCCTCAAAAAAATTAATTCCAGCGTGTAGATAAGTCCCAGTATTATCTACTACAGTTACTGATGTTGAACGAAAAACTGACAAATATCTAGTTAAAAAGCCTCCAGAAATAGTTATGGCTGTATTGTTAAAAATAATAGTATGGTGAGCATATTCAATATCAAAAGCATTAGAATGAATTTCTGGATTGAGATAAGTATTATTCGCAACAAATGTAGAATTAGTTGATCTTATATAAATTCCAGTTCCACTACTCACTAGAATACCTTCAATAGTATTATCTACAATTTGAGCTGTACCTTGAGTGACATTATTTATTTTAATACCTATTGTAGTGGGTCGAAGATAACAATTTTTTATTATAAAGTGCTTAGTTGTATGGGATACTGAGATAGCTATTTCATCGACTAATGAAGTTATGTTGAAGTTTTCTATGCGATATGGTGTTAAGGGTGAACCATCTCCTGTTAAAGGGTATAAAGAGAAATTGTCGTCATGAGTGATGATAATAGGGCTACGCTCTGTTAAGTCATTAAGTTCCATCGTGTAATCTTCAGTAGAAAGAGTTGCTACTATATCATTATTTGTAAAAGGAAGAAAAATTGTAATTAAAGAAACTATTAGCAATATACTAATTATTTTTCTATTTGTTTTCATAATTTGTCACCGAGTTTAGTGAACTGTACAAGATTTCTAAAAAAGAATATAAAGATTGTTTACAATCTGGGATTTTTTAACTTTTTGCACAATCAAAAAAGACATTTATGTTTTATTAAAAAAAAGGGCTTTATTTCCCTCTTCTTAATACAGTCACAATTGCAGCTAATGCAATAAACCCTAAGATAACAGAAAGGGTTCCATATGAAACACCAGAAACATCGTTTATTATTGTAAAAACCTTGCTGGCAATCTCGACTGTAGGTACTGTAACTGCTGAGTAATCCCAACTGAAGTGAGGTTTCATTCCAATTGCTGCAAAATAAACGTAATTGTTCCCGTCATCAAGTTGAAATGTATCTTCTGATTCTTGTGAGAGAACTCCATCATTTGCCCACCAAAATGAAATACCAGGACCAAGATGATGAAGACTTTGAAACACAGCATACCCATCATCTTCGACTAAAGCAAGAGGATAAGTGGAATAATTGTAATTAACTTCTACATAAGCATCATCTGCAGATCTAAGCAAAGTCTGTGAAAGTGTGCTTATATCATTATTACGAAGTTCTGCTGCAACACGAATATCTGTCCAATCCCATTCAAAGTGATTAATTAGTTGATCTGCAGGAGTTGGATAGGATTTAACATCACAAACATTTGATGCTTGTTTTCTTTCAGGAGGATTGTCTATAGAGTCTTCTGAAACATAGAAATAAACGCTATCTTTATCCCATTCCCAGTTGAAAGATGTGTGATAGATGTCGGATACAACCTCACCTGCGATAATTGTCAGTAAATACCAACCTTCTTCTAGAGTTACAGCTATGTCTTGGGTAGTATTTAATCCAAAGAATTGTCCTATATTTGAAATTCCAAGATCTATATCGTCCAAATATAAATTGAAATTACCTTGTAATCTTGTAACATTATACTCGCTGAATTCATCAGGCTCATTAAAATACCATTGATTAACATACGATTCATCCCCACCATCAGTAAACAGAGTGTCAACAGCAACGTCTAAATCAAAACCGAACCAAATCTCATCGTCTACTGTATAAGCTTGATCATCATCCATTATTGTTCTATTAAATTCTACAAACATTGAAGGACCTAGTTCATATGAACAAATTGGTGCCATCTTCAAAGTAACGGGAACAAGTTTTGTTTCTTGTTCTCCACTTATTGTGAAGGCAGAGAATGTCGAAATTAGAATTAAAACAAGCAGAGTAATAGTTTTCTTGTTCATATGTAATTACCTTTTTCCAAATTTATGTATCTACAAACATAAAAAAGTCTTTCCTCATTTGCATGGCAGAGTAAAATAACACAAACAGAAATCGTTTTTGGAAAAATATCCCCAACTGAGAAATTAATAATAGAATCAAACATGCCTGAAATGGAGTAATTTTCAGTGATGGAATCGAGAAGGATTATATTGATTTTATTTCTGGTAGTATTGCTGAAATTTCCGTTGCTGAGAAAAAAGTGAATCTAGTAATTAATGAGGATAGAAATAATCCTTGAAATCAAATTTTAATTTAAATATTTTGCAATATTTTCTCTTTTAATTTCAAATTCTAATTCTGTTATCCACAACTTATGGTTTAATATTTTGTTGATCTTTATCATATGTTCATTACTGCTAGCAGTACCTGTTATCCAATATCTAGTGTCAGTTTTTTCAAGTAGATATAACAAAAATTGATATTTCAACATTAAACCTAATCCTTTTCCTCTATGTTCTGGAATAACACCGGTATCGTCTTGCCATGTGACTTGTTTGTGAAGTGGATTTAGATTAAGATTAGTGTATCCTACAGGTTTGTTTGTCTCTTTACATATAACAATAAAAGAATGGTAATTGCTTCCATGGAGCATTTCAACATCATAAATTTCTTTATGTTTTTTAGCTGTTAAGACATAATCCCCGAAGGTAAGTTCTTCTCTTGGTATATCATTCCATATCTGTTGAACATTAGTAACTAATTCTTCACTATCAACAAAACCTTCAATTTGCATATTTTTAACTTCAATTACTCTATAACCATTCTTATTTGCTTTTTCTAGAAGTATCTTGGTTTCCTCTCTTACAACATTGATGTCAAATTCTGTTAAATCTGCAGCTGTGCGATTCTCTTGATAATCATTATCTTTCTTTATTTTTCTAAGAAAAATTTCTCCGTCAGATCCTAGAACACAGGCCATATAAATGAATTTAATTTGCTCAGGGGGTTCAGTGATAAGTGCTTTAAGTATCGATTTTCCAATCCCTTTTTGTCTGTGTTCTTTAGCAACATAGGCAGTAAACCAACCTCTGTCAAGATTATCATATTTTACAAACCAACCAATATTACCATACCCTACAACATGATCCTCTGAGCCTATGGCTAATGCTATTTTCTTGTTAATCCAATAAAACTCTCTAGTGTACCATTTTTTTCTGAATAATTCAATTTCAGAAGGTAGTAATCCCCACTTTTCTTCCTCTGCTAGCTGTTGTAGAGCAAATAGCTGTTCTAGATATTTTGTTGGAATGTCTTCTTTATCACCAACAAGGATTTTTGGTTTATTCATTAGGATTAGCTCAACTTGAGAAAGGAGGCATGATTTAAGATATTTATTGCTTTGGAGTCATGTTAGTAAAGAAACAATTAAAATCTTGAAATCAATATATATATAATCCGGGGTTTACAAGAGTTGTCAACTAAACAAGAACATAAGCAAATCACCTATGTTTGCAATACTTGTGTAAAGAAGAGAATTATACTCTTTCCCGCAGGAATGGAAATTAACGTAGATTCTAGAGGATTGAGTGAGTTTGTAGACATTCACAAATGCAAGGATGATAAGCTTACAGCATTAATCCTGTTTGTTGATGCTCAATATGCTGTTAGATCACAAGTACCTATAAGCAGTGATGAAGCTGCAACTTCTGCTCCAGATGATATCGCAACAATACCCGTACCCGTTCCAAGAAAGTCAGGACTAGCAAAAATAAACATTAACCCTCCTAAAGATTTCAAAGCTTCTGCTATTAATGAGTTAATTATTAAAGACAGATTACGACAACTCGAGTATTCTTTAAAACCAAAAAAAACTGAAGAAAAGCGCGATATAAATGTCGATTCTCAATTCTGTTTTGTTCACATCCACGCTAATGTCTCCAAGAAAACAGAACTAGGAAAAGCAAAAAGATGGTTCAAAGAAATTGCAAACCTCCTTGAACAAACTGTTCATATCAACGATGAAGTTTTCACTCTACTTTTAGAATATCTTGAAGAGAAATTAAGGAAAGATTCCTTCATTCAAGAATTCAAAGAATTGATGATACTCTTAAATGGACCAGTTACCGTTCCTATTTCCAACAAGAAATCTGTAAAAGATTTTAATAATAGATGGCGTAGCATAGAAGGAAAATTAACTCAAGGGGATTATAATGAGTATCATAAAATACTATTATCTTGCCTAGATAACAAAAACAAAACACTTCTTGATATATTCTCTCTTATGAAAGGACATTTGAAATTGTCCTACTTCCTCTCCGCAGTTTACAATCTAATTGGTAATGCTTTCATGAAAATTGAAAAACCACAATTCTTCGCACCCTCAGATTTTGAATAGTATGAAAAAATCGCACATTCATTTGGAAATTGGGTTTTGTGTGAATAGGATAAAGGTTCAGTAAGAGGATAGGGATCTGTTGAATTAGCAGTTCCCCCAATCTGATAATAACCTGTGTCGTTATAATCATTCCAGTAGTTTCCTTTTAATTGAACTGAATCAAACCACAAATTGTTCAGTCCACTATCAATTGATTGAGAAGAGCTTTCAAGATTGTTGAAGAAGAATGAATTGTGATGGATGTTAAAAAAGTTGCTTCCACTTAAATCAATGGCAGCTTCCGCAGTGTTTTGAAAAATGTTAAAACTAATGTTGTTTCTTAGACCATTAAAATCTTGAATACCTCTGCCGTTAGAAAATGCAGCATTATATTTGATAATGTTGTCATTGCTTTCTGAAAGATAAAATGCCTTTTCAGTATCAGTTATTGTATTATTTTCTATTATATTGAAGTGAGATTTGGCAAACTTGAAACTATAGAAAGAGTATTTTTCTATAGAATTATTGTATAACACACAATTTGAGCTTGCATCTAAACTATAGCCAATATGAGTGATTTTGTTCAAAATATTTGATGAAATTAAACATCCATCACTGTCCTCTAAGAGTATAGCACGGGCATTTTTTTCTATGGTGTTTGATCGGATTATTACGTTAGAAGAGTTTTGAACAAGAAATCCATCATATTTTGGTGTGTGTTGATCAAGTGAAGGAAAAGCAACTGCAACATAATTATTCATAATGATGATATTGCTGGACTGTGACACTTCTATCCCCATGCCATTTTGAAATAGGATACTATTTGAGACATTAACACCACTAGACGAGAAGATACCTATTCCTACACTATGGCTGAAACAGGTGACATTCTCTACTTGAGCTGTTCCATCAGCAATATTTTCTAGATAAAGACCGTAGAAGAAATTATTAGCGAAATAACAATTTCGAACGATAAAGTATTTTGTAGTATCTTTAATTGATATAGCTATGTCAAACTGTTCAATTATAGAGTGATTTTCAATTATGTAAGGATCTTCTATAGTCCCTTGACCTGAAGTACTATGTTTTATTAAATCTTGGTCAGAATTAATTTCAATATTAGTTGTTTTCTCATATGTTAAAAGAATAGGTAGACCAACTCCTAGAAGCACTAGAAAAAACATTGCGATTATTTCTTTCTTGAATGTTGTTAACTTCCTCTTCATGAATCTCAACCAAGACTAAGAGGAGCTTGTTAAGTTCTGTAAAAAAACATTCCTAAAGGGCCTAGATTTGTTGAGATTACAGAAATTTGCAGAAGCATCTTCAGTAAACACATTTGTCAAGACTGGAGATTTGTCCCCACCAGATAATCTAACAATACACATATCGTAATCTCTTGTTAACAGTAAAGTTCCAAGAAAAGAAAACCACTCTATCACTTTAATTGAAACCTCTACACCAATCGCACGTAAGTCTTGAGAAATAAATAACGCATAATCAGGATATACTCCACTCGCTTCTGTTTTTAGTACAAGATTTGCTAATGTTTCATTCTGTAATTGCTTCTTTTTTCATTTAATATCTCCAAGAGAAATTGTTTGTTAACGTGTATATGTACTTAAAAGGATTAGGTGAAAACTTGTTTGATTAGGTGGTTATATTTCAATCGAATACATTACTCTTAAATTTGCTGTTTCCCATTTCATAGAATTGATCGGCTATATCTACCATTTGTTGGTGGTGAGTTGATTTTTCGGGGGTTGGGATGCGGATATACTGTCGAAATCGCCAAATAGAAGTTGTTACCGCGGCGTAAATGCAAAATAAAAGATCGGAAGAGCACACGTCTGAACTCCAGTCACGTGAAACGATCT
>BPTK01000039.1 GCA_023705905.1 Candidatus Heimdallarchaeota archaeon | reverse complement strand
TCTTTCATTACATGCTCCATATACAGTAACAATACAAGACTTCAAAGATTCAGCAGAATATATCAGTAATTATAATCAAGATACATCTAGACCAAAATTACTCTTGCATACTCATTTAGCAGAATCTAAAACTGAAATGCAAGACAGTATAGAATTGAGCAAAAAGCATGATTATATTTTTCCTGATGTTTCAACACCAACTGAATTCTTGAATGAGATAGGTATTTTGAATGAAAATCTTATTGCAGCCCATTGTATTCATCTTACTGAAAAAGACATTCAACTTTTCAAAGATTCAGGAGCAAGAATCTCTCTAAACCCACTTTCCAATGCTAAACTTGGTAATCATATGCCACCAGTCTTAGGTATCTTAGATCAAATTGAGAATGTTGGTTTAGGAACTGATGGACCTGCTAGTAACAATACTTTAGACCTTTTTGATACCATTAGGTTTTTAGCTCTATACTACAAAGGTTACTACCATGATCCAACATTAGTTAAAGCTGAACAAGTTTTCCGTTTAGCTACAATAGGTGGAGAAAAAGCTGTTAATTGGAAGGGAATAGGATCGTTAGAACCTAATACCTTTGCTGATATAGTAACTATAAATCTAAAAAAACCCCATCTAACACCTAATGATACAGACGATGCTGTTTTGAATCATTTTGCTTATTCAATGAAGGGGAGCGATGTTGAAAATGTGATTATTGATGGAAAACTTGTTTTTGAGAATAGAAGCTACATTGATCAGAATGTAAACGAAGTCATGACGAAAGTAGAAAAAATTGCTCAGAGATTATTATCTGAGGATTCATGAGTATGTTCTAAGCTAAGAATAAGTATCCCAATCAGAGCGACAAAGACAGCTATAGCTAAAATGACCTTGTTAAGAACGCTCAAAGTTAACCATTCGAATAGTACTAAGCCTCCGAACAAAATAGGGATTATTGTTATAAATCCATTATACAATGCCATGATATTAGTGACTTTTCCTTTTCTAAAAGCTAATTGGAGTCCACCAGTTGAACCAAGTGCAGTCAATAGAAAACTTACAATATACAGAATCAATACATAAATCGCAGGACTGTTTTCAATAGAAGAGAACCAAATAGTTATTCCTTTTACAACAATTACTTGTATTCCAGCTGCTATCCCTGCTACAAATGCGAAAGAATACATAGAATATTTTTTCAGTTTAAAGAAGAAAATAAAAGGTATAATTATGCATAATGCAATTGAACTTAGAATTAGTATTAATCCTCCGTAGGAATGCGCTAATGTATTCCAATCATTCCAAGTTAACGGTTCTGTGCTTAAACTAGTGAAATATGAAGAAACACTTACACCAGCAATTACCATAATGATTCCAATAATTTCTTTATAATTGAAAGATTCTTGTAGATCGATGTGAGCATAGGTTATCAAAATAACTAACCCAAATCCTGAAAGGGGAGCGATCGCACTTAATGGAGCCCAGATTAAAGCAACAAAATATAATGGAATGCTCAATAATGTGAGTAAAAAACCCATAAACCAAGTTTTATTGCGCAGTAGTTGTTTTATCATATTAACAATTCTTTTCTGGTCTTCGAATCTGATTTTGTTTATTGCTTTTTTCTCCAAAGCAAACCCTATGTTAAACGCAGTGAAAGATAGTAAACCAGAAAGTATAGACAAAAAAAACAACCATGTGCTCATTAGATTCAATTTTTTGAAAATACTTTTAGGTGTTTGTATGTACGCCCGATAGCTTAAAACAAAATTAGAATGTTTTAAAGGAATTACTAACAGTCTTTTTGGGAAGGATTGGAAAAAACAACTTTTTATATGATTTTATCTTCACTTCTTATGTGAACTCAGAGTGGTTTGATTCTGCAATTATGAATCTGAAAGCAGATAATATTAGCGGGTCAGAGGAAATAGTAAGAAAAGCGATACAGATTATTAAACAGCACATTTCTCATAATCCTGGAAAATATGTTAAGATGAACGATCTTATCGATATGCTCAGAGAAATTATCAAAATCAAAAAGGAGATGGTTGCTCTACGTAATGTCCTCATCTACTTTATTGATTTTTTCCAACTAGGAGTGAAAGTAGAAGACATTGCCGATAGGGTTTTAGAAAAACTAGACAATCAACGAGAATCTCTTTCAGAGAAACTTATTCCTATATTATCTAAATGCAAAACAATACTGACTTACTCTCGTTCAAGTACGTTTGTATATTCCCTTTTTAAACTCACAGAATTTAAGTCGAAAGAAGATTTACCAGAATTAATAATCTTCGAATCTAGGCCAGCACTTGAAGGTAAAAAATTAGCTTTGGAAGCTTCTAAGGCTGGATTTAAAGTTAATTATCTTGTGGATGCTGCGATTGGTTTAGCAATGAAAACTTTCAAACCCGACATCGTACTAATTGGTGCTGATGCCATCTTCCCAAATGGGAATGTTGCAAATAAAATCGGATGTCATGCTTTAGGAACATTTGCTTTTCAATATCAAGTACCAATGTATGTTGCAAGTACCACATTGAAACTGCATATGAAGGCAATCCCTTTTGCAATTCAAAGTTACAAATCTACTGAGGTCTGGTCAAAAGATAAACCAGAGAATGTTAAAATATTTAACCCTTATTTCGAGTTGATACCAGCAAATCTGATTCATGGATTCATAACAGAATTTGGTATAAGTAACAATATTCCTGATGTAAAATTAGAAATAGAAAAGGAATACATCCATAAGCTGTATGACTGAGTTTCAAGTTTCTAACATTCTATCCTTGTTTTCAGGTACAACAGGTTCTATATAATAGGCAATTTTACCTGCCCATCTAACTTCACCTGTTCGATAAACAGGGTTAGATCTGATATTACGCAGAGTTGAAACTGGGATATTATACTTCATACTGAGGGTTTTCAGTGACGAAAAGGGATTATCAAACTCTCCAAAGAGTCTTCGGATTAAACCTCTTTTACTTTCATCAATTATTAACCCACCTGATTCGTTCACAGTATAACCGAAAGGTGGACGTGACATGACTTTTTCCTCTTTTATCCTTCGTAACATACCTTTGTAACGCTTTTCTCTATATTTTTCTAATTCCATCTCACCAAAAAGATCCTTTATTCTAGCAAAAGCCTTGTTATCTTCATCATCTAAACAGACTATAGGTATTTCTCTTTTCTTGAGTAAAATACGAATGTAACCTAGAACGTCAACATCTCTTGATAATCTATCTCTACTTTGACTCCAAAGTTCATCAAACTCTTCTCTTTCTGCCATTTCGAGAACCTTCTTGAAACCGTCTCTGTACTCAGGTTCACTATCTCCAGGAATATCTTCATCTTTAATGACAGCCACAATTTCTCTATCCCCCACTTGATAAATCTTCGCTGATACGTCATCAATTTGAGTTTCAAGACCTGATTCTTGATCTGCTGTTGATGTTCTTGAATAAACTACACACCTTATCATTTTAACCTTATTAAGAAGGTTAGTAACCTTCAGTAAAATGTAAGTAATACCGACAAAATATAGTTGATTTTAAGACTCTTCGAAAACGATTTGTTCCACTAGTCTATCATCTTGTTTCTTAGTAATATATCTATAGATGAAATATTCAACAGTTTCAATTGCTTTTTCTAGATCCAGAGGAATCTCTTGTCCTGATTCTTTAAGGTGTATTAATCTCTGTCTCAAAATTCCAAGAGTTAGAGCAACAGTTCTGTTTCTTTCATATAACTCATTTGCTTTTAGTCTTATCAGAGCATATTCTTGAAAGAGAGCGGAATAATTATTGCTAATTTCTGTAAATTCTTTTTCATCTTTGTTTTTCTTTTCGTTGATGTCTTCTAGTTTCCATTCAGCTAGTTCATCAGGTATGACATCCAAATAATAGAGATAGTAAGCAAGATCACTTGAGAGTATTGATTCATTTTCACAAGGTATCTTTTCCTTGAATTTTACTGTAAACATGGTTGTGGCTATTTTCATCTAGAGACCCTCCTCAAGTTGAGTAACAATTTTTTCAATTCTTAATATACCTTCATAATCTCGTTCATATTCTTCAAGAGCTTCTCTTAGAATTTCCAAATGTCGATTAATGGTTTCTAAATCTGAATGGCGCGCTTTCAATCTAAATGCAAATTCAGCATATTTCATTACAGTGAGAAAGAAACTGCGAAAACTTACTACTTCGTTGTCACCAAAATTTTTTTCCCAAGCGTGAAAAATTATATGCATTGTATGTTGATATTTTTTCAGTAAAACAGCTTCTTTAATCTTTAATTTTTGAGCATAGTTTTTAATTCTTCTACTTTGAGTTATATCAAAAGTAAGCTGTTTTATTTTCTTCATCTATCTCATTTTCAGTTCCTTTACAAAATTGATAAACGTTTAGTTAGTTTTTACTACAAAGGTGTTTAAGAAAATTCTTGAGTTTTCTAGGAATAAACTTGGTTTGCTAAATAGTTGAAAATAATTGTAAGAGGTATTTCATAATATTGTGCATTTACATTAGAGGTTTCGTAAAAAACAACTTCTCTGTCCACTAGAGAGGAATACACTATTCGTTCAGCAATATCTTTTCCAAGATAAACACCTTTATCCCGTAAATCTGATTTATTAATGAAAATTATAACTGGAATAGCTCTTTGTTTTCGCTGTTCTTCGATTGTCAACATATCTAAATAATGTACAATTTTTTCCATTGAGGAGATATTCGTACCATCTGCCATAATGATGACTAAATGAGCACCTTGAATTGCGATCTCTTGCATGAAATCAAATCGTTCTTGGCCTGCTGGATCATTGAACACAACTTGAAAAGCTTCGTCAATTGACTCAAAATCAATTGTATCCATTTCATTAAACTTTTTCAAAATAATCTTGTTAAATCTGGTTAATACTATCACAGAGTTTACTACATTAAGAGAGATTGTTGTTGTACTTTGACTAAAATTATTATATTTTAATGGTGTAAAATCTAAATTACTCCCCACTTCTTTGAAAACACGTCTAGCAACATCATTCTTCTCAAAATCACCAAATAATGCTTCAAGAAAAGAAGTTTTCCCTGAACCAGTTGTACCCAACACCGTTATCTTTTTCTTGATTAAAGGTTCAACTAGTGTCATAACGGGTACTCCATTTTAAAAACTAGTGAATCATACTTGATAAATCTTCTTTTTGTCCTAGCAGATAAGTGTTGAAAAACAATTGTTACGATACAAAGTAAATTGATTGTCTTGCATCCCTTAGATGGGCTCTTTGGCTTATCACCCCTTTCTCTTTTAGGATGTGCAAAGCATTTCTAACAGTTCGATTAGGAAGTCCAGTACTCTCAATCAACTCTTTTTGTGTCATTTCACCTTCTGTAACCAGCAATTTGAATACATATTTAGCTGCAGGAGGAACTCCTTCCAGATGTCTTAAATCTAATTCAACTAACCGATTTCTTAGCTTAGCAAGAATGTTTTTTCTGGCTTGAAGTCTAATTATTTTCACATCAGCTGTAGTTTGCCTAATGCTAACATCGTCTTCAAGCCTCACTCTTATTTGTCCATCAATGATAGCTTCTAAGGGAGATCGAGATTTTAGATTGGTTAACTTTACATCTGCGTTTAATGGAACAACCACTGGAATATGATCTTTATTCAATGGGTTTACCGGTACTAGCAAAAGTATCTCTGGATCACTGACAGCTATTGGTCCTCCTGATGATAGGGCATATCCGGTGCTTCCTAAAGCAGTTGAAATTATCAATCCATCTGCCCTTCCTCTGTAAAGTACATTATTGTCTACAATTAAGGTATAATTCATTAACAAAGCAGAATCTTTTGGAAAAATAGCTATTTCATTTAATGCAGGTAAAGGTTTTTTATTTCTATTATCTTTAATCTCAACTCTGTGATAAGTATCAACTATGAAATTCTGAGAAAGTATTAAGTTCAAATTATCCCTAATATTTGAGGGAGTAATTTCTGTAAAGAAACTTATTCTTTCGGATGAAGCTGAAACAACTGGGATAGAACTCCGACTAAGGAAAATAGATCTAAGAAATGTCCCTGTATCACCAACTGCAATTATTGTATCTATACCAATTTGTGCAAATATCCTTAATTGCCCTTCCCAATTATCTTCGTTTAACTCTCGATCTTCAATTTCCAAGATTTCCGTTTCAGGTTCAAGCTCTTTTATCATCTCTTTGATAGTGTTTGTATATACAGTCGAATTCTTATCTTTCATTGAATACAAAGCTATTTTCATAGGAACTAACTCGGACGATTATGTAGTGATAAGAACTCAATGGATTATTTATAAGTTATCCTCTGGTATGGGTAAATTCAGCTGTTTTTTCATTGTAAAATGCTGTTCTGAAAAATACGTATTGTCAATACGTAAACTGCATTACAGACCATATCTAAGTAAATTTTACAACAATTTGGAGAAAATAATAGGCAAATTTTGCTTCTACTTCTTTCGCTTGATAAAAAATAATTATTTTAACGGGCTGAAACACTATTTCTATAACATTTGCTGCAATTTTGGCCTCTAACAAATATCCTTTAAATAGCTTCATACAGAATTGTCTCCGATTGTGATGGTTACAGTGGAAGAGGTCATGATTATACCAAGCCAAGATCAAGATAAGCTAAAAAAAGAAGTTGATCGTCTTTATTCCAAACTAACTAAAATAGGGTGGACAAAAGAAGCCTGTGAAAGCATAGCTCCATTTACACTTAGAATTAATACAATTAAAAAAGAAAAAGGCATAAAAATTTTTGCTCATTCTTATCAAACCGCAGATATTATTTTTGGTGTAGCTGATATTGTAGGCGACTCATTAGCTCTCGCAAAGAAAGCTTCTGAGGTTGAGGAAGACACTATTCTTCTCCTTGGTGTAGATTTCATGGCTGAAACCATGAAAATACTTAATCCTGAGAAAACTGTTTTTGTTCCTCAACGAGGCAGGGATTGCACTTTGGCTGATTCGATTACAGGAGAGGATGTTAAAAGACTGAAGAAAGAACATCCAGGTGCTCCAGTAATTTGTTATGTTAACACTAATGCAGATGTGAAGGCTGAATCAGACATCTGTTGTACATCAGCTAACGCTAGAAGAATTGTTGAACAACTTGAAGATGAAACAATAATTTTTGTTCCAGATGAGAATATGGGCAAGAACCTAGCAAAGTTTACAGGAAAGAATATAATTACTTTTCCCGGCTATTGCAGAACCCATCATGCTCTTTCCGAGAAGAGATTCAATACTTTGCAATCTGATGCTTCTGTTAAAACTTTTGCACATTTAGAATGTAAACCAGAAATCGTTCAAAAAGTAGATTTTGCTGGAGGAACAGGAGACATGCACAGATACGCTAAAAAGGCAGAATCTGGAGAGAAAATGCTGTTTCTAACTGAACAAGGATTTATCGATCGAATGAAGATAGAATTTCCAGATATTGAATTCGCAGACAGCAATATGATCTGTGTAAGCATGAAAAGAAATGATCTTCCTACCATCTTGAAAGCGATAGAAAATCCTACATCGGAAAATATTATTGAACTCGATGAAGAAGTTAGGAAGAAGGCATTTAAAGCTGTTAACAATATGCTAAAATACTAATTCCTCGAGTTTATTCTGCATGATACCTCAAGTTTTAGTTGATGAAGACATCAAGAAATGGTTAGCTATAGATGTACCTTACTGGGATGTAACAACCAATCTTATTCCAAATAGCAAAGCTAAAGGAAAAATTTTTGCAAAGCAAGATGGAATTATTGCTGGGTTAACTTTTGTCAAGAGAGTCTTTGAAATAGTTGGAACAGAATTCGAATCTCTAGTTAAAGAGGGCGCAAGAGTTACCAAGAAAACTCCAATAGCTTCAGTGAAAGGAGATATTCATAATTTGTTACAAGCTGAAAGGTTAGCTTTGAATTTGCTTGGTCGGATGTCAGGAATAGCAACTCAAACAGATCGAATGATTCAAGTATCACGTAAGAGTAATGAAAATATTAGAATATGCGCAACAAGAAAAACTGTCCCAGGATTAAGTAAATATGATAAATATGCAGTTATCATTGGAGGAGGAGACACTCACAGATTTAATCTATCTGATATGGTTCTGCTCAAAGAAAATCATCTGAGGATGTTCGACTCCATATCTAAAGCAGTAACCAAAGCCAAAGAAACTATTAGTTTCAGTAAAAAAATCGAGATTGAAGTTCAGAATGAAGAACAAGCAATTGAAGCTACTAAAGCTGGAGCTGACATTATTATGTTAGATAACTTCTCCCCTCAACAAGCAAAACATGTAATATCAAAAATTAAGGCTGTTAACAGTTCAATTCTGATTGAATTAAGCGGTAATATATCATTAGATAATCTTGAAATTTACTCATTTGAAGGTATAGATCTAATCTCTTCAGGAGCACTAACCCATTCTGTAAAGAATTTTGATTTATCGATGTTAATTGATTAGAAAAAATAAAGAAATGAAAAAGAGATTAAAGAGGTAGAAATGAATCTTCTTCTTTTATTTCTCTGATGAACTCAACCACTAGATTAATGATGTTTTTTACATCTTCTAAATGGATGAGTTCGGAGGCTGTATGCATGTATCTATTAGGTATAGCAACAAGTCCTGTTGCAGCACCAGCAAGCTGTATTGCATTTGCATCAGTTCCAGTTCCTCTATTAGCAGCATGTTTTTGACAAGGTATTCCATGTTTTTCAGCTGTTGCAAAGAGACGTTTAACTACAACTGGGTTGAGATTTGGTCCGATTGAGATTATTGGACCTTCACCCATTTTTGTATCTCCTATTGCTTTCTTCTCCATATCAGGTGCATCTGCTGCAAATCCTACATCAAATGCTAATCCAACATCAGGTTTTAGATTTCTAGCCGCTACGTGAGCTCCTCTTAAACCTATTTCTTCTTGAACTGTTGAAACACCATAAACTCCTGCGTAGAAGTTCTTGTCTTTTGCTAATTCCTTCATTATTTCAGCTACAATGAAGGCACCTATAGCATCGTCAAATCCAGCCGCTACAGCTAAACCATTATCACCTAGACGTGCATATCCATAATCAAAAACAGCAAAATCTCCGACATCAACTTTAGTCAATGCTTCTTTCTTATCTTTGCATCCTATATCAATAAAGAGTTTTTCCATTTCTGGAGCTTTTTTGCGTTCTTCAGGTTTCATTAAATGAATTGCTTTCTTTCCTATTACACCTAAAAATTCACCTTTCTCACTGAAAACCTTTACACGTTTTCCAGGTAGTGTTGTAGTATCAAAACCACCCAAAGGAAGGAACCAGAGATAACCATTGTCATCTATATAAGAAATCTGAAAACCGATTTGATCTATATGTCCTGCAAGCATGATCCTGAAAGGACTATCTGGATTAATAATTGCAATAAGATTTCCTAAATTATCACTTGTAATTTTATCAACATAATTTTCGAGATATGATTTCATCTCAATTTGAGCAGGAAATTCATACCCTGTTGCTCTTGGTACGGAAACTAGTTTCGCTAAAAATTCTTCGTTTACTTCATAACTCAATTAGGTCACCGCCTAACAATTTCTTCTTTACAAAATTATTTTTAAAGTATTTGCTTTCAGCATCAAAAAGGTTTTTCATAAAAAAGGTTAAGAAGAGAATGCCTTCTCTTTGACTATATGACAGTAGAGGAAGAGAAGAAAGAGGAAGAAGATCAAAATTATAGTCAAGACTCTATAAACAAATTAAGAAAACCTCGAAACATAATTCTTATTGGTACAGTAGTAATTTCTTGGATCGTTTCAGCTGTTTTTAGTCTTATAAGTTTGAATAAAGGTGAAGGAATTTTAGAAACTCCGTGGGTATTATTGAGCATCTTCCTAACATTTGCTATCATAATTTTTGTTATTATTCCTCTGTTCAGAAATTTAAGAAAAGACGTCAAAGAAGTTCTAGCAGAAAATGAGAAACAAAAGCAAGAAGAAAAGCAAGAAACTGAATAGTAATCAAGGTTTTATTTCAAGTTCTCTAAAGATAGTTCTCTTTCTTCAAATTGTACATGAAAAAAGGAGATGTTTTTTCCATCATTTATATCATCTAAAATCCACCGCAAATTATTAAACATAATTTCATCTTTCTGAAGGGTACATTCAGGATAATTGTAAATAAACCAGATTTTATCTTTTGTTTCTCTGTTGGAAATTATATTGCTTGGTTTGTTATCTCTGTGCCCCATCAGAGATGGAGTTCCGAAAAGTATTGGAAAAGAAGCACATCTTGTTGAAAGCCTAAATGTGTTATTTGTACACCCATGCTCTCTGTCAAGATACTCACAATCAAAACAGCATTTGCCACAGTCACTACAGCGGTTATATGACAAAAGAATTCTTGACATTTTTTTACTCATCAATTTGATTTTTTAGCTTTGAAAGCTTCATATTGTTCTTTCATGTCTTCCACTTCATGAGAAAGAATCTTTCCATACTGTCTTAAGACTTTCAGAACATCATCTGGTATATCCGCATGCCAATGCACTTTCAGCATTCCTTTCATTCCTGCTATGGCTAGGCTATCACCTATACAATCTTTTACAATATGATCTTTTACTTTTGCTTTAAACTCTTTGAGATTCACTTTTGTTATATCAGGATTTTTTATCACGGTGACTATATCATACCTAAAATTTACTGCTTCATCAGTTGGAATATTTACCATTATTATCACTTCAACTTCTTAGTAAGTGCTTTGAATGTATTGTTTTAACGTTATCTATTTACATTATTTTCCCACGCTTTCATATAAATTCTCCTTTAGCTTGTTTCCGAAGGATTAAATTGGAACTAGAGATAATCGACAAATGCGAAATATTTAATAGCAAGGGCTTAAATTAAGCTTAACTTAAGAAATTGGGGATAAAATGAAGAAAGTTTACATTATTGAAGATGAAAAGGATATCAGCAATCTTTACAAAATATTATTTGAAAGAGAAGGTATCGAAATTGAGGGCATAGCTTCCAGTGGTTCAGCTGCTATCGATAAAATCGAAGAATTGAAAGAAAAAATTGAAGATATAGTTTTTCTCATCGACAACAGAATCCCAGAAAAATCAGGTCTAGAAGTTGCAAAAAGAATCATTGAGATATCTCCACTTCTGAAAGATCAAATAATAATTGCAACAGCTGATGATACCATAACAAAAGATGAAGTAAAAGAATTGGGCATACCTCATTTCTTAAGAAAACCCTTTAGTCTGGACGAACTTCTTGCTACATTTGACACAATAGAAAATAATGGAGAATAGCTAAGTCCATTCTCTCAATATTAGATGAAACTTGCTGAAGAATTATCTGTCTTTTTAGTTTGGTCAGGTAAAGCTATTGTACCGAAACGAGATTCGTATGCTTTCAATTGATCATTTAGAACTTTTGAAAGTATTTTTAGCTGTTGAGGCGAAAAATTGATTTCTGTAATAATCTCTTTTACTATTGACCTTGGAATTAAAGCACTTGGTCCAACGCTTGGATCTAATGCATATTCAGCCTTATCCTTGAAAACAATAAGCTTGAATCCTGCAATTGAATGAACCATCTGAATACTCTCAGCATAATAGCTTTTCATATCTTCTTTTCGCTCTACTTTTATTGGAATATTACTACTCATGATTATAACCAATTGAAAATTGAAGAACTAATTAAAAAACTATTGTTCTGAATTATGTAACCAAATACTGCACATTTTGTATTTGTAACAAACTTTTTTTACTCTCACTATAAGCCGAAGTTAATGTCAGTTGCTTTAGGAATCATTTTATCTTTTACTGCCGCTCTTGCCTGGGGGACAGGCATGGTTGTATTCAAAGTTGGAGTGAAAAATATAGATCCTTTGACTGCAACGTATGTAAAGGGATTATTGGCGGTCCCCATATTATTAATAATTGGACTAATAATCTATCCACCTAGTTCTTTAGCTCAACCATTTCTTGGGGAAAATCTTCTATGGTTAATTTTATCAGCTATTTTTATTGCTCTTGGTGACTTCTTTTCATTATTTTCTCTGAAAAAGATTGAAGTTTCCATTTCTCAACCGATTACTGCAATTTATCCTTTTGTAACAATTTTACTTCTTGTAATTACGGGAACAGAAAATATAAGTTGGGAGATAATAGTGGGGGCAATTCTTATAGCAATTGGTGTTGCGACAATTACATTCTTCTCGAGAAACAATAACAAAATGAAAAAAGAAATAGAAGAGAATGTACGAAACGAAGATGGTAAAGAATCAAGTGAAACAAAGAATCAGAAATCATTTATTTTAGGTATAATCTTAGCTTTAACAGCAGCAGTTTTTTGGGGAGGAACAATATTTTTCACTAGAAAGCTGTTAGAGGGCACAGATGTAGAAGTTATACCCATGATGGGTGTCCGAAACGGTATAATGGTTGTAGTAGCTCTTGCTTTCGCATTAATTTCATCTTTAGTTAAAAATAAGGGTTTCAAGATTCCTAAAAATATTCACTTCAAAGAATTGGCTATTTTAATGGGAGGTGGAGTTATTTCATGGTGTATAGGTGGAGTATCTTTCTTCACTGTAATTGGAAATATGTGGATCGATACAGCCATAAGCACACCTCTTTCTTCGATTTCCCCATTCTTTGTATTGTTACTAGGAAGCATAATTCTTAAAGAGAAAATTCGATTACCTCAAGTAATCGGTGTAGCGATAATTGTTGGAGGTTCTATCCTTCTATCTTTTACAACTGGGTAGAAAATAAGTAAATCTATTTCGTTGAAAAAAAAAGAAAAAAAGTGTTCTGTTTTACTCTGCTGTTAAACCTTTAACAAATTCAAATATGAATATTAAAGCAGCTATGTAAGCAACAACTGCTAGAGGTTGGAACCATGCAATTTGTCCAGCTAAGAAACCAGCAACCCATAGAGCACCTACTACAGTATCAAGTAGAACCCATACTAGCAAAAGTCCGAAAACAGCTTGTAAGATCGACCATACTTTACTCATATATTACACCTATTATTTTTTTACTATAATCATAATTACTTTCATGGTTAAAAATCTTTGCTTATATTTTGAGCATAAAACACTCTAAAAATCACTTTAATAACACTCTTGCCGTGTTAAGAAGATAAAAGAAAAAAAAGAGTATTAAATGATTTGTTCAGTATGTCTGCTTAATTTCATTTGTTCAATTAGAGCTTTTCTTGAACAATTATACCCTTGACTAGTTGCAATAAGCCTACAATTACGAAACAGTAAGCCCAGAAAGCAAAAGGATTCCACCAGTCAGAACCAACACCGAAGAAAGCATTATTCATACCAATGACATCATTAAAGAAATCAAAAACTGAAATTCCTGTTATAATAATGAACAATGATTGAATGATTGAAATAATTCTATAGCCTGCCATACACCAACACTAATCACTTAATATAAAAATATTTTCCAGAAAATGATAAAACTAAAGTAGTTTATACTTCTTCCCTAATTTTTCTGCCAAGGCTTCTTCTTCCAAAGCATGTTTTTCATCTTTTGTTAGAGCCCCTGGAAGCCAATCAGGTTTTGATTTTTTAATTTCATTAAAGTATGTACGAATAGCTCTTCTTAATGCTCCCACTGCTAAGCTACCACAGTGAGTCTTGACACTTGGAAGTCCCCCTAAAGCTTCAGAGACATCGTTCCAGGTGAAATTCCAAGATTCTTCTAGTGTTTTATTTTCTATCATAATTGTCAGTTGACTAGCAGCAGCTATGTTGGATGCACAACCATATGATTCGAAACTTGACTTAGTAATTGTATCAGTTTCATCTATTTTTAGATAAAAGGCAATCATATCTCCACATGCTGGACTTCCAGCAGATGCAATTACTGTTGCGTCTTCCATTCTACCTAGATTTTTTGGATTTTGGAACAATTCTAATACTCTTGGAGCATATGGTAAAGGTATTCTGCTTGACATTTTTTCACTTCTTTATAGTTGTATTCCACCGGTAATAGATCTAATTCTTTTGATAACCTTCGGCATTGTTTCTAGGACATAATCAATTTCTTCTTCAGTATTCAACCGTGTTAACTTCATCAGTAAGCTTCCATGTGCTTCTTCTGGTTTTCTTCCAATAGCAGTGAGGATATGACTTGGCATTAATACTCTACTGGTACAAGCACTACCGCTTGAAGCATAAATCCCATTCATGCTACTTTCTACAGTTAAAGCTTCTCCTTCACATCCAAGGAAGCTAATATTAACATTATCAGGAGCTCTGTTTTGTCCTTGAGGACCATTAATATCTGTCCGAGGAATTGTTGTTTGAAAACCATATAATAATTTATCTCTAAGTCTAGAAGTTTCTGCGTTTATCTCATCAAAACGAGCAAATTGCAGCTCTACTGCTTTAGCAAAACCTGCTAACAGCGGAGAATTTTCCACATCAGGAGACAGAATTTCAACACTTAACTGCCCTTCATAGAGTGGTCTAATCTTAATTCCTTCTTTTACATATAAACCAGCGATTCCTTTAGGTCCAAGAATCCGATCACTACTAATTGTAGCTAAATCTACCTCTAATTTACTATAATCTAAAGGTAGTCTTCCAAAAGCAGAAGTAGCATCTGAATGGAATATGATTTCTTCATTTTTATCTTTTACAATTTCGTAAGCTTCCTTAACTGGTTGGATGGTACCAATTTCGTGATTAACAGCTTGTATGCTCACCAGTAAAGTATCATCATCTAATTTCTCTTGAAGAATATCTAAATTAACTACTCCATCATTTGTAACGGGTATAATTTCTACTTTCACACCTTCATCATATAGTGATTTAGCTGCATGAATAACACTAAGATGTTCAACTTCTGAGAGAATGATTTTCTTCTTTTTCTTATTAGCTTTAACAATTCCCTTTATTGCTATATTATTCGATTCTGTGAAACTTTGTGTAATAGCAAGTGATTGAGGATTTATATTGAGAGGTTTTGCTATTGTTTTTTTTGCACCTATATAGAAGTCATAGGTCTCCCACCCAAAACGGTGAGTTATCGCAGGATTGCCAAATTTCCTATCCAGATAAAAGGGGATCATAGCGTCTAATACTTCTTTTTCTATTTTTGATCCATTTTCCCAGTCAAGGTATACTTCAGTTATTGCTTTTCCATGCTGGTCAAGCAATTTATCTATTTCAGACATATTTTTTACCTAATTGAATAATTTTTCCAGTAAAGTTTCAATGTGGTCTACTTCGGTGAGCATTATTTTCCCAGTCATATAGTATGAGAGGAGTGTTTTCCCAAATTGATATTTCTCAATAAGATTCCCAACCGTTTGAATGAGTACGCATTTTTGTTTAATCTTCTCATGAGCTTCTTCCATAGTGTCCCATTTTAGCATTACAACAAAGGAATTATCTTTCTTGCAGCTATCATTGAAAGATTGGACATACTTCTCATACACTTAGTTGACACCTAACTTCAAATAATACTGACTCTTGCGATTTATTTAATCTTTGTTTATTTCAAAATTTCCTTTACCACTAGAAAATTTCTTCTACAAGCATCACTAATCTCCCAACAAATCAAATTTTTCTATTAACTCAGCTGTAATTCTGTTAGATTTTGCAATTGAACCATACATTTTAGTGGCGTTTCTTATAATTCTCTCTTGAGTGGCATAGTCAACACCAATTAAACCAAATCGAGGTTCAAATCCCTCATTCCACTCAAAATTATCTATTGCTCCCCAATAGAAGAAACCTCTAATATCTGCCCCTTCATCGATTGCTCTTTTCACTTGAACAAGGTGTTTTAGAATGTATTCTTGTCTGAAATTATCATCTAAAGTTGCTAAACCATTCTCCGTTACATACATGGGGATTTTCAATTCCTTGTGAACTCTCATTAATCCTTTGTAAAACCCTAAAGGATATACTCCCCAATCCATTTGTGTCACTCGTTTATCGTTTGGTAGTTTCATCTCTAGATCAATAAATTGTCCTTTTTTACGAACAAAATTTGCAACATTGTAATAATTGAAACCGATAAAATCAGATGTATCCTTTAGCCATTTCTTCTTCACAAAAGGGATAAATGGATCTTTACCAGTTCTGAGCATATCAAGTGTTACTTGGTTAAAGAATTTATCAGCTATTTTTGCTATAATTTTTACCCATATTTTTCCTTCTTCTTTTTGTATAAAATATGGAAAATTCTTTACAATACCTACCAAACTTTTTGGATTGTATTCTTTGATTTTGTGGTAAGCAATCGCATGAGCGTGGAGAATATTGCGAGTTCCTCTGAGAAATGCAATCAGGGATTGTTTGGAGGGTGGTCCTTCAGCATACAAATAGTACATAGATGCAAAAATATTAGGTTCGTTTATTGTGTTCCAATATTTTACTTCAGGAAAATTTTTACTTAAAATTTCGCAATATTTTTCAAAATATTTTAAATTCCTTTTCTTCAAAAAACCTCCCTTTGATGAAAACCATAAAGGAACTGTGAAATGATGAATGTTTATGAAACTTGTAAGTTTGTTGCGTTCTAAAGATTCAATTACTTTATGATAATGCTCAATTTCATCTTCATTTACTTCATTTTCAGAAGGCATTATTCTACTCCATTCAATCCCAGTCCGAAGAGCATTTTGGTCATATTTACTAATAAGTTCATGATCTGATTCAAACAAATTATAATGATCGCATGCTTTTCCACATCTGTCATTATTTTTGATTTGATTTACTTTTTGTTCATGCTCGAACCAGTCATTAGAATAATTTCCACCTTCAGTTTGATAAGCAGAAATAGCTGATCCCCACAGAAAATCTTCTGGGAATAGAATATCTTCACTCATAACATCTTTTTAGCAGAATAATATATAACATTAGCCGTGTGCATGGGCTTAGCGATGTTAGTTCACAAATTTGATAAATACGCAATTTGAACAAAGCTCATGAGCCAGAAACCTTGGAATATTTTAATGGTAGTCTTAAGTACAGTTGCTCCAGATGTTAGAGTTGAAAAAGAAGCAAGATTTCTTAGCGAACAAGGACATCAAGTAACTGTAATAGGTATTGATAAAACTGGCAAATTATCCAAAAATGAGAAACGGGATGGTTATACAATCTTAAGAGTTCCAAGCACCAAGAAGATCTTTTTCAAATATTTCGAGTTTTGGAAAAATGTTAGAAAGATTATTGGTAAACAACAATTTGATATCATTCATTTTCATGACCTCAATGTTCTTCCTCTTTCTGGAAAACTATCAAAAAATAGCAAGATAATGATATATGACAGTCACGAGAATTTTCCAGAACAAATGTCAGAAACCTTTGGTTTTCTAGCTTTATGGGCATATACTTTGTTAGAAAAATACTACATCAAGAAAGTTCATGGAATTGTTACAGCAGGTGAAACTTATTCAGATAATTTAGAGAGAAAGTATGGTGTTCAAAGTTCCTGGATTGCAAATTATCCTTCTAAAACTGACATAGAAGAAGCACACAAGATAGAAATTCCTAAAGATTTAAAGAAAACTAACAAATTCCGAATTGTACATTTTGGTGTAATGTACAGTAATCTCGGTTATGATAAAACTGTAGATGCAGTTGAAATAGTTCGAGAGAAAATACCAAGCAGCGACATTGAATTTTTAGTTATGGGGGCTGGTGCTGCATACGAACCTATGAAAATAAACATTCATGAAAGAAATCTTGGAGACTATTTTATTCTAACAGGTTGGATGGATTACAGAGAAGCTTTGTCTATCATGAGATCATGTGATATTGGTCTAATACTTTTTCAACCTGGGAAAAATAATTACCTACGAATGCCAAATAGATTATATGAATACTGTTCAGCAGGTGTTCCCTTCATTGGTTCAAATTTTGAGGGATTACAAAAAGCTACAATTGGTTTTGAAGACATAGGTATTCTCATTGATGCTACTTCTCCAAGGGAAATTGCAAAAGCAATAATATCGCTCTATGAAAATCGAACAAAATTGGATAAAATGAAGAAAAGGACAAAAGATGCCTATAAAACTCAATTCAATTGGGAGTCAGAAGTCGTAAAAATTCTAGATAAATACGAGAAAACTTTTCAAAAACAGTAATTTAAAATCGTCGTACTACATTGTAGATTTGGTCTTCAACATTGGCAGCTCTAGCTTCTATCTCTGATATATCTTTTACGTCTTCAAAGAAATTATTTAGAATATTTTTAATTTTGTCAATACCTCTAACTAGACCTGCATATTCATCTGGATAACCTAAAGCTACAATACAGAAATCATTACCTTTTAGTCTAGGGTCTTTTTGATTTTTATCCTGTACAACATATAGAAAACTAGTCGAACTGTATTGTTTCATTTTTGGAATTTTAACGGGACCGGAAAGTGTCATACCCGTTTCAAGCATATCTAGTTCACACATTCCAAACAGTGTGTACAATAATACTCCAAGAGATAGAACAACTGTTTCTCGAACATCTTCGTATTCTACAGGGATTTTATTAATGTAAATAGGTTCAGTTCCTCGCTCTCCGAAGCGATAAAAAGCTACAAAGATTTTTTCTATATCATATTTAGATTCAACTTTAGTTACTTTTTCAATTACGTTTGGAATTTCATTGAAAAATCGACCACGTTTAACAATATAATCTGAAGCACCCATTTTCATTGCATTGACTGCAACTTCTTCTGAGCCTTGCCCGGTGATGATAATAACTGGTATTTCGGTAATCTGTCTAATCTCTTCTAATATTTCTAAACCAGTCGTATTTACCAATAAATAATCAAGTAGAATTACATCAACATCATATTTTAAATCGAATAAACACTGAAGAGTATCTTCTTTCGTATTAGTAATCCAGATCTCTGCTCCTGGAAATTCTTTCAAAATGTTAATTTTGATGAGAAAAGCTATGTCATCGTCATCCTCAACTAGTAGAATACGTAACGAATTAGCCATTCAAATTACTCCATATATATTATTAGCATACTTTTATTTGATTGTTACTATAATGTCCAATCATTCGAGAAGTCCATCTTCTCTCAGTGAATCCAATATTTCAGATATTTCGCTTTGAAGCTTATCTATGGTTTCGTCTTTATCCTTTTTAGACTTTTTCTTAGTTTCTGGATCATCAGTCGAAAATGTTAATTCATCTCCATCTGTTAAATCAACCAGCGTTCCGCCAACTTTGGATATCTCATCCTTGATACTTTCAAGTTGTTTCGCTGATTCATCAAAGACAGTTTTATCAGAAATCGATTTTGACATGTCACTTGGTTGACTATCACTTGGTTTGAGTGTTCCTAAATCATCCATTCCAAGTTCCTGTAATAATTTTGTTTCATCCAATTTTATATCTGCAAGTTGGCCAGATGTAAAACGGTCAATGGTGGTTTGCGAAGGAGAACGAGCTATTTCTCCTACATCAACACCAGCTGTTTCCATCTGAGAACAATGATGTGTTTCTGTTAGAGGATAGTGTTTTCCACAATAAGGACATGTTGTCTCATGAAGAGTTTGAATATGAACACCTAAAGCTCGTTGATCGTGTGTTACGAAACCGCAATGTTTACATCTTAGAAGAGGAATAAAATTCTCGGATGCAACAAATTCATCAAAATTAGTATACAAATACCAAAGAAGAGCTACTCTGACAGATTTAGATGTTGACCAACCAGTCTTCTTCTTGATGATTTGAAGGCTTTCAACACTCATGTGATTCTTAATTCTAAAGGACAATTTAGAATCTTTCTTAGCCTTAGATTCTTCTTCGTATCTTCTCATAAGTAAGATTTCTAATTTAATATAATCATTCAACTCTGAAATTATATCCAGTCTACTCTTCATCTTCCTGAATCTAATTGCTAAATCATCCAAAGAAAGCGTAATTATTTCACTTGCTCCTCCAAAAGTTCTAGATTGTTTTAGAACAGCGCTCTTGAAATTCCCTGGAACATTAATAGTATATACGTTCGATGATCGTGCTGGGTTCTTTACGGCTGGAATCGGTTACACCAGTCGTATTATTTCCGTATTATTATATAATCTTTATGTCTAGATTATTTCCTCTGCCAAATCAAAATGCATATTACATCCTTTACAGAACTTATCTTGAGAGTCTATGAAGAACATGCACTACGTCAAGCAAGTAATGCGATAAATTAGGAACTGAGACTCTCTTTACCTCATCTTGTACTAATCATCAATATTTACATTAATTTTAATACCTTCTTCTATACTAGATGAAACCACACAATAATTCCTGAATATCTCCATACATCTTTTTGCTGTGCTATCTCCTGCTCTTTCAATGTCAGGACTTAAAGACACAGTAATTTCAGAGATTCTCCAAAATCCATCCATATTCCTTTCTCGAAATACAATGACCTTAGTCTTAAGTTCATTCACTTTATGTTTCTTCTTAGTAAGGCAGAAATACAACGAAGCTGATAAGCAATTTCCAATAGAAGCAGCAAGCAGCATTGATGCAGTTGGACCTTTCCCTTCTCCTCCTGGAATGTCTTCAGATTCATCCATAAAAAGATCGGGTATTGAATCTTTATTAAAATCTACGACAAATTTGTAATCATCCAATTTAACCATACTAAGTTCATATTCTAATCTCTGAGAATCAGTCATATCTATACACAAAAGGTGGATAAAGTAAGTGTTTTTATGTTTTTGCACAATTCAATATTAGCCAGAAATCAAGATATCATCAAGAACTTCTTCTAAATCAGGCCTATCAGGTGGATCATCCAAATCACCCATTTCACCTTCAACGATTGCTTCTGTTAGATCAAGATTTGCTTTTCCTCTTTTTCTTACAGAAGCTGGAACAACCATTGTTCCACTAAGATTTTCTATTTTATGATTGATTTCCATAACCAAATCAACTAATTTAGAAATTTGTTCGTTACTAAAGCCTGCTACTTGATTTAAATCAGTTCTAGCTTGGTCTTCAAAACTTGGAACCGATGCATGTGTAGCTGTAGCTATTGCTTTAGCTTCAGGTCCTATATTATTATTAATAATTGCTTCCTCTTTAATGGGCGATATAGCATCTGCCACTTTTGCAGCAATAGCATCAGACGGGAATAGTTCAGTTAATTCTGTGATAACTTGCTCCTGATTAGTTTCATTTAATTGATATATTTTTTGTTTAAGTTCATCCCGTTCATCAATTAAATCTTCAAATTCATTCTCTATAGCAGAATATTTATCCTTGACCAATTTATTTTCTTTATTTAGTAATTTTATGAGTTTGAGTAATTTTGGCATGCTTCTTGCTATTTCTGTAGCATTACTTTGCATTTCTTTATATCTTGCGACAGAGACCATCTGAACACCTTTCTTTGTTTGCTCATCAAATTCCACTTCCAAAATTTCTACTCTTCGTTTTAGCTCTCTGTTTTGAATTAGTAATCTTTCCACAAGTAGTTTAACCTTTCTTAAAGCCTCAAGGAGGATTTTATTACGTATTTGTAACTCCTTAACATCTACTTCTGTGTATTTTTTCTGCCCCAAAATTAGGTCTACATCCTCTTCTTCTTCTTCGTAAGATTCTTGCATCTTTTTTCGAAGTTTATCCTCAGGATGGAGATTAGTAGGCATATATATTCACAACAATGTTAGAATAGCTATAACATTGGAGTTAAAAAAAATTTGCATATTTTCCATGTTGCTTTGTCTAGTGTTTCAAATGATTGCATAAGGAAAAACCTCACATCTGTGGAAAGTTTTTTTTGCTCTTATTTTAAATTGATTCCATGACAGTTTCAGCATATATATTCTTCACAGTAGAACTTGGTAAAACAACAAGTGTTGTGAATGAATTAAGAAAGATACCAGAAATTACACGTGTTGCTGTTGTAACAGGAGAATATGATATCATCGCTAGAATCAAGACTAAGAATCTTGAAGAAAAATACCGAATTTCGACAGAGCGAATTCATATGATTGATGGTATTATAGACACTCAAACAGCTGTAATAGAGAAAGAAGAGACTAGTGGATGATAGATTCAAATGCCAGAAACAAGATCTGTAAGTAAGTTAAGAAGGAAAAGTACTTTCTATCTTCTTGGGATATCAAGCGGAATTCTATTGAGCATTTTCGTGGTCCTTGATGATATTATTAATATTAAGTATCTAAATGACCCTTACATTCTTGGCGCATTTCAAGCAGTTATTGGTTTAATTGTCACAGTTATTTTAATTCTAATAATGCATATTCCTGTTAAGAAAAAATCTGAAGAAGGAAGTAGTCAAAACTTAGGTTACTTCTTCGATAAAAATTTTAAACGGTTTCGTTTTCCAAAAGGAAAAATTGGTTTATATACTCTTTTTGCAGGATTATTCTCAGCAGGAACCACAATATTTTATTTCATTCTTCTTAATAGGAATGGAGCTTCAGTTATGATGCCATTTGGTCAATTTGTATTAATATATCTAATTATTGCTGAAGTTATTACTGACAAAGAAACACCTGTAATGGTAGAGATACAATCCATAGCTATGATTGCCTTTGGGGTAATAATAGCTTCTCTAACTGGAGGGGATAGTGCAAACAGAACATCAGGGATTCTAATTGATATCCTACTTATTATAGGGCCATTTGCTTTATTCTCAGCTTTTTACATTTTCTTCCAGAAGAAGGCTCTCACCACAAAAGATTCCAAAGGAAGAGTATTTGATTCTATCAACCTTCGGCTGTGGACACTACTAATTATGACTATTGCTCAGTGCCTTGCTGTTATTCCTTCATTGCTTAATGGTGGGTGGACAAGTATAGTTCAAAATTGGTCTGGTGCACTTCCTCTTACGTTAATCTCAGTTTTTATAACATTTATATCTATAATCTTCTATTCAAGGGCTCTAACAATGGGCAAAATGTCAATAGTTAGAGCTTTAAGAAGCATAAGTGTAGTTTTTACTTTTCCAATAGTTCTTATTGCTGGTTTATGGTTACCTGAGCTTCTTGGGAGCGGATTCAGCGACCCTTTAAGCATCACATTAAAAGTATCAGGTTCATGTCTAATTCTCATAGGTGTTATAGCTTTAGCCTTATCTGAAACAAAATGTATTCTTTTAGCGAAAGTTAAACAAGGTGTTGAGATTGTTCCTAGTGAACTTATAAAAATGAAAGGTGTGGAAAATTTTTCACATATAACTGGCATATACGACCTTCTTGTTAATATCAAGATCAGAAATATTGGTAAAACTCTGAGTCTATTAGAAAAGTCCATAGATAAAATAGAATGGATAGAAAAAGTAACAACTCATCCAATTATCAAAGAATTTGATTAAAAAAGTAGTAAGAGGATAAAAAATTATTTCTAATCCTTCTTCTTCTTACTGGGGTGTTCTGCGAATTTCTTGTAAGGTGCTCGTTCTCCAGTAAGATACTCTGGATGTACATCTTCATATTTCCAAATCACAATAAACCCAACGATAAATAGAACTAACAAAGGCAAAAGAGCGAGAGCATATCTGTTTGAAATACTTAATCCCCAACTTCCAGCAGCACCAAAAATTGCTAAAAATAGAAGTGGGCTTAGTATTGCGCTGACTCTACCTGCAATTTGTTTGATTCCTTGATACTGAGTTACTTTGTTTGGAGGGGCTATCTCAAAAACAAACTGCCTACCAATAATCCATAAACCGCCAAATCCAAGACCAACAAAGAATGCTCCTGCAAACATTGCTTGCCATGGAAGTATATGTTGTCCATTAAATTCAACACAAGTGAGAATTACTAAAATGACTGCAATGAACCAGGCAATAATGTTAATCATGAAATTCTTCTTTGGTCCAATTTTGTCGAGTAGAACTCCAACAATAATTGCTCCTACCATTGAAAGTAATCCACCCATCGCAATAACCATTAGAGCTTCACCAGGTGTAGCTCCTGCCCCATCAACAATAACTAATTGCATATAGAGTACTGCTGTATTTGCAGCGTCAGTAACAAAAAACCAACCTAATACGAATAACCATGCATTTCTATATCGCACTATCTCTTTCAAAGTAGATTTTAGACTAGTAAGCGATAATCTGAAATTTGTTTTGAAGTTGTTTTTGTTTTCTCCTTCTCGTTCTTTACTGAACAAAAAGGGTATTGAGAGGAGTATTATTGCCACTGCAGAAATACCAAATAACCAGACCAAACCCCCATATGGATCAGGTACCCACCAATTACCAGAGAACAGTTTGGCAGGTTCAAAATATTCACCCCATAAGCTCCAAGCGAGCATTCCTAGACCTATTGCAATAAATGTTCCGATAAAACTTAAAGCTCCAGAAATTCCTGAAGTTTTACCTCGTTCATCAGTTTTTGAGATAAATGGGATCATCGAATCAAAGAAAAGTCTTCCAGATTGATATCCAACATTTGCAAATACAAAACACACAATCGCCCACCAATAATTCCTCCAAGCCATAAAAGCAAATGTTGCAGTTAACATTAAAGCGGCTGACATTAGAACAGCAGGTTTTCGTTTACCAATGGTATCACTTAATGCGCCTATAATAGGTCCTAATAAAGCAGCAAGTAGATTTGATGCTGCCATAAAAATTGACATCATCATAAAAGCGGTT
>BPTK01000038.1 GCA_023705905.1 Candidatus Heimdallarchaeota archaeon | reverse complement strand
AGTGTATGCGCCAGTTGGTGACGAACTTACGATCAGACGCTGTGCGCAATGCATCTATGATCTGATGGGAGCTCTCTGACTAATTCTTGTCATCCAATGGAATTTTATGAAAGAAACAAAGAGATGGAAGACACAACGAGAAGAATTCAAAATAAAAAATAAACGAACAAAATTCAGGGAAACGATCAAACTTTTCACAAAAAAAGATTGGCTATTTGTTTTGTTAACCGGTGGAATCTATCTATGTTGGAATATAGCATTCAAGATGGCAACAGGGACTGTAGGCTTTTTCTTTCAGGATATTCAAACTTACACATTAGCTGAGTTTGAGTCAGTACTCTTATTTGCAGGAATTGCAACAATTCTAGGAGCATTATCTATAGGAATCATAATGGAAAAATTAGGGAGAATTATTGCATTTATATTTAGCAGTATAGGAGCGACAATAGCTTATCTAGGTTTAGCTTTTCAAGGCCATCCAGTTTTCATGGTTTTCATATATTATTTTATGGCGTGTTTTTTGGGTTTTCTATTGGTTTATATTCCAGAAATATTCTCAACGGAAAAACGCGGAACAGCAACTGGTTTATCTTTAACGCTTTCTCGATTGGGTTATGTGGCAGGTCCTTTGCTTGGCTCTGTAATATTAAAATCATTAAATGCAACAGCTACAGCATATATGGTTCTCTATTTAGTTGCAGGCATTATCGCTCTGATTCCGCTTCTAAGTCTGTTTTTGAATAAGTATGAACCAAAAGGTAAATCTCTTGAGAAGATACAAGAAGAAACAAAATAATTATTCTTTCTTTCTATTTTTTTTATTACTGAATGTATAGATGATATAGGATAACGCTAAAAGAAATCATATGTACTCCCGCGGACAACATTTAAATATTATGGCTACCTATTGTTTTTAGTTAACTTAGGAGGTTGACTAGAGGTTTCCATGAAAGCACTTGGAGAGCTCAGAACACGGCATTAGATTACAACCTTAGTGGGAATGCACCAGAAAGAATCGAATATTCACAATACTTGTTGAACCTTGGCACGTTGCATTGGAGAGGAAGTGGAGTAATCTAATTAATCTATAATAAGGTGAAAAATATGAATGAACGTGAAATTGTTAAATTAAATTATTTCAAAAAAAAGAGATATCTGAAAAGAGAAATGAAAATTGAAATTACAGAGAAACCACTATCAGTTTTCGAAAGATTGGATCCAAAAATAATAGGATTTGACCCTAAGATTCCATTATTTTTCAAACTACCGGATCTTGTTACTTTAGAATATTCCACAGATTATGATGGTACAGACTATGTTATAAAAATCAAAGTTGGAAACATAGGTTTTGCACCAAGTCCAGAAGGAGTGTTAGTGTACTGTAATGCGATAAGTGACGTATACCATCCAGGAGTTAATGAAATCAGGATACAAAAAACATACCCTCTGCCAATGCTCAATCGAGGAGATGAATATGATCATATCATTAAATTCCCTCTAAGAGAAATGCATGCAAAAGAAGTAAATAGATTTCATTTAATAGTTGATCCAAAAAGCCAAGTATTGGAACTTGATGAAGACAATAATGAGGAAAAATGGTATTGGTAGATCCTTCTATTCCTTTTTTTTTGTGTGCAAGTGTATAATTTTGTATTATCTAGGGTTCTAGAAAGTTTTCTCCCTTCTATACTAATTCAGTAATAAAGAAAAAAATAAGAAATTCATTATTCTTAAGATGGAACTAAGAATAATGCAGATACTAGAGCAAACACTTCTATCATGAAATGGGCTATAATTAGTGGTAGCAGTCTTCTAGTTTTTATGTAGAGAAATACTATTACCAGCACCAGAGGTAACGTCCATATTGCTCCGTAAATTAAAGCTTGAGTTTGTAAAATTAAAGGCAAAGCTATATGTTGTAAAGTGAAAAATGGTACAACAATAAGATATGCCAGCCAAGTTTTGTTTGTAAAAGCTTCAAGTCTAGGGAATAAGTAACCATTATATGTTATTTGTTCAGTGAATCCCCATATAATTGGAAAGATTGCAAAAGCATAGATCAATCCACCCCAGTGAATCATGGAAATCGAGGTAGGAGCTGGAAATACACCATATACTATAAAACCTACTGCTACAATCGAACCAAATGAAACACTTCCAATTATAACATAAAATAATACACCTAAGCCTATATCCTTCTTCCATTTAGTTTTGTCAAATGAAAGCAAATCTTTTATTTTTATTCCTTCTTTCCTTGTTGCTAGACCAATAGCAAGCAAGCATCCTAAGTCAATGAGTGTTCCATAAACTATCCACCATTCCCCTGCAGATGCCCAAGGAGTTAAATTACCAATTGCTTTGAAAATAAGTGAAACTAGTCCTTGTGCCCCAAATGCTAGAGCAAACCTAAGAGGTAGAATTAGTATAACCCACCATAACTTGAGTTTCTTATCTTTAATTTTCTGTTCTAAAATTTCTTTAGAATTCAGATTAACATTCTGTTCAACAGTCATAGAACCATATCGTTTTTCATCGATTTTTAAAGATTACCAAAGAACAAATGGGTAAAAGAGCAAATTCTGATTATTTTTCGAGGAAAGCTTAAGTAAGAACAATATCACCCATATATGATTTGAATGAAAGCAATTGTTTACGAAGAATTTGGTCCACCAGATGTACTAAAACTAATGGATGTAGAGAAACCTCTACCAAAAGACAATGAATTATTAATTAAGGTTCATGCTACATCAGTAAATGCACTAGATATTATCTTTCGCAGTGGTGCATCTTTACTTTATGGTGTAACAAAATTAATGGCTGGTTTTAAGAAGCCTAAGTCAAAGATTCTAGGTTTTGATGTTTCTGGAGAAGTTGTCTCTGTAGGTAATGATGTGACGAAATTTAAAAAGGGTGATCTTGTATATGGAGCTGGGCAAAACCCTGGTGCAAATTCTGAGTACTATTGCATATCTGAGAATACAGTAGCATTGAAACCTTCTAACATGTCTCATGAAGAAGCTGCAACTATACCAGATGTTGCTTGCACAGCTTATACTGGTCTGATTGATAAAAATAGTGTTAAAGAAACTGACAAAGTGCTTATTTACGGTGCTTCTGGAGGTGTAGGAATTTTTGCCATCCAAATAGCTAAATTGTTTACTAATGAAGTAACAGCTGTTTGTAGTACAGATAAACTTGATCAAGCAAAAGAATTAGGTGCCAAAGAAGTAATAGATTATACAAAAGAGGATTTTACAAAGAATGGTCAAACCTATGATGTGATTTTTGATGCTGTGGGAAGAAAAAAAATAACCTTCAAAAGTTGTAAAAATTCCTTAGGAAACAATGGTATTTTCATAACAGTAGATTTAGAATCAGTTTTGTTCAAATCTATATTTAGCAAAAGAATTTCATCATATTTTGCGAAAGTTGATACAGAGAGACTAGACATTCTAAGAAACCATATTGAAGCAGGAAAAATCAGAACAGTTGTTGAGAAAACATTTCTATTAAGTGAGTTAGCAGAAGCACATAAATACTATGAAAAAGGTCATCTAAAGGGAAAGATTGCAATAAAGGTAGTTGAATAGAGAAATCTAATCAACTATTTTCTTAGCATGTTTGTAGATTTTAATGAATTCTTCTACAGATGTATGAGCAACAGTCTTTCCAATTATATCAAGAGGAAGGTTATCTAGTTTCCTGAAACGAACACAGGATTTACCCATATCTAATCTCTTACCTGCTTTTGTAAATTCACTTACAAACCAAGTCTTTAGTTTCTCATCTGAATAAATGTTGTTCATATACAAAGCCATATGGTTTTTTTGTGAACCTAAGGATAGATAAGCTAAAGGTTGATTATTGTAGGTTTTAGGGAAAATGCTGAATGGGATGACATAGCTTATCATACCATATTGTATGACCTCTTCATAACCCACAGGCAAGTTTTTTAAAACTATTTTCCTAATCTCGGATATAACTTCACGTCGATCTTCAGGTAATGCTTCCAAATAAGCTTCAACTGTTTTAGCTTTACTCTGCATAAGAAAAATAGTGAAATGAATTATTTAATGGTTAAGTTATTACAAATAACTCAAACCTAAATTTTGTGTTTTATTTAGATTTTCATGGAATAAATTTAATACTGCAAACAACATATCATACTAATATGAAAAAGGTAAATTCAAGTTTATTTATCATAATTATTTTTGTACTAGGGATTGTTTCCAACTGTTCGATTATAGCTGCAAATGATCAACCCATAATAGTTAACCAATCTGAAATTGATGATTTTGACAGATCTAATTGGTGGTGGGACGAAGTAGAAGTGTTATCAGACGAGAGTACAGGGTATTCTTATCAACCAAGACCAGCTATAGATTCAGAAGGTAACATACATTTAGTTTGGCATGATGTGACAGATATTTTAAGTAGCGGGACAGATTTTGATATATTCTATAAGAGGTGGGATGTAAATACCGAAACTTGGGGAGCAACAGAAATAGTTTCTACTGAGAGCACATCAGATTCTGCCGGCCCTTCAATTGTAATTGACTCAGAAGATAACTTGCATGTAGTTTGGCACGATGAAACTGATATCTTAGGAAGCGGAACCGCTTGGGATATATTCTATAAGATGTTAAATGCGGGATCAGGTGTATGGGGAACAACTGAAGTTGTTTCAACAGAAAGCACTGGTGAAGCTTTTGATGCGTCTTTCGGAGTTGATCGAGCAGGAAATATATTCGTTACTTGGGAAGATGTAACCGATGATGATGCTGAAGGTGATAAAGATATTTATCTTAAGAGGAAGGATGGAAGCACAGGTGTTTGGGGATTAGTTGAAGATGTATCAAGTGTAAGTAATGTTGCTTCGAGCGATCCGCATTTAGTAGTAGATTCTAATGGTGATGTACACATCGCATGGATTGATGATTTCAATCTTGATGCTGATCCAGATACTGATGTATTTTATAGAATTCTGGATGCAGATACAACAAGTTGGACACCTACAGAAATCTTATCAACTGTAGGAGCTTTTGACTCTAATAATGTGTTTCTAGCTGTTGATTCAGTTGATAATATTCATGTAGCTTTTGAAGACTACGCAGATTATATGGGCTCTGAATTAGATAAAGACATATTTTACAAATACAAAACAGCTGCAACTGGAGTTTGGTCACCAACTGAGCTAGCATCACTAGAGAGTGCACAAAGTAGTGCCTATCTTTATATGGCAATTGATGAAGACAATTGCGTTCATTTAGTCTTTGTGGATGCAACAGATATATTGGAAGCTGAAGGTGATTACGATATTTTGTATACTCACAAAACTTCTTTGACAGGGGAGTGGTCATCACTTCAATTAATATCAACTGAAAGTACATCTGGAACCATTTGGGGATATCCTTCAATTATTTTTGATAACAATGGGTATTACCATGTTTTCTGGACTGACCAAACCGATATTAATGGCGCAGGTTCTGATAATGACATATTTTATAAGAAATATGTTGGCCCCCCTCAAGCTCCTCATATATACTCAATCACTCCAAATACAAGTATCACAGGAAATGTATCCTTAATTTGGACAGAGGTGCCTGCGGGTGATAATTATCATGTATACCGTGATGAAACACAAATTTACTCACTGTCTGGTCTATCTGTTATTTCTTCAACATCAGATAATTTCTTCGACGATGTCATTCTAGATAATGGAACCTATTATTATGTTGTTCTATCAGAAAATGAATATGGTAAAAGTTCAATTTCCAACGTAGAATATTTGCAAGTGTTAATCCTTCCAGACATAGATTTAACAGCAGGCAATAGTACAAATTTATTACCATTCATGTCAGATGAATTGTTAGCCATTGTGGGATCATTATTAGGACTACAAATAATATTCTTTGTAGTGAGTCTTTTGCTTAAAAAGAAATAAGTGGTCTAGTTTTTCCCTTCTTTCTTTTTTTAATATCTCCAGTAGCGTAGTATGCAACATTTTCTTCTAACTATTCATACTTCCAATGATACTGGAAAACATCCCCAAGACCCAAATAACCAAGTTTGAGAGCTAGTTACTCGGAGGTATCATTTGCAAACGAATAAAATGACCTTAATATCAAGACAATTTCAGCTTTTGATATAAAATTAATATTCTTTACAAATAAAAGAAGGAAGGATGACTATTTTACCATCCGTTTTCTTATAATCACTGCTAGAATTAGTGCACTAAAACCAGCGAATGTAACTAATAAAGTATATCCTGAGGAAAAATTAGGTCTCGGTATACAAAACTTAATTGATGATTCATCTATACTATTTACTTCATCTTTGAAACATTCATACAGATAAAAATGTCCATCAGATGTGGGATAAAGTCTCATCTTTCTCGAGATATCATATGGATTCTCGATTTCGTAAACATACTCTATTTTCTCTTCATAAAGAACACCCTTTGTCATATTCAGCAGCTTTAGTTTGAATATATTTGTTAGTTCTTGATCTTCTTGAACATAGCTACTTTCATAAGTAACAATACCTAGATACTCCCCTTCAACAACAACACTTGAGATAGCAAATGAGTGATATATTTCATCTCTTTCAACTACCAACTCCCATCCCGTACTATTGTCCAAATTCCATAATTTCAACAAAAGATTTTGACCAAGAGTAACAGAAACCAGCAGGACATTTTCTTGAAATGCAGTTAGATGATAACTGTCTATGGTATATTGTGAATTATCTAGAATGATTAGTTTTTGCCAAATAATTTGTCCATTATCATCATCTAGATAGTAAATAATTCCTTCATCACTAACATAGATGTTTCCAAGACTATTTTTACAAAACCCAAATACTGTTGAATCTGGGGTTGTAGCAATTGTTCTATTCCATAATTTTACACCTGTAACACTAAACTTTGCTAATTGAATACTATCTAAATCGTGCACTTCATCTTGATATTCCCAGATTGCAAAATATGTACAATCACTATCCACATAGTATAAATTTCCTGTAAAATTGCCAGTGAAATAGTTTGATAGATTTACTCTACTTGTTGAAACATAATTCAAATCACTTGTATATTTAGTAAATGTGAACTCTTTTCCTAAAACAGTATTATCATAGGGTTGTTCATTTACACTTATGAAAAAATAATTCCCATTATCATCTATTCTTCGCATATAACTTTCAGGTTCTGGTATCACAGGTTTGTCATATAATACCAAGCCATCATCAGTAACCTTTGCAAAAGAATAGGTTGAAATTTCACTATCCCAATAAGAATAGTATGCATTATTATCTACATCAACAGATAAACTACTTAAAGAATCACTCTCTACTTCCATATCCCAAATAACGTTGTATGAAACTGCTTGACTGAATATTGGAACAGTTGAAATTAAAAAAATCAAAACCAATACTCCAAATGAAAAAACGTTTTTTTTGTAATTTTTCATTTTTGCACCCTTCTATCAAGAATCAATAGGAACGCACCATTATTTATATGTACTGAATTAACCTTAGGTGTAAAAGAAATAACTGAGGCATAAAATGACTATAGAATAATTGGATGGTCAATTTTACAATTTATTGAAAGACTAACTTGGTTAAGCTTTACTCATTTCTCCAATAATATTGATACACATCTTTCGGGTTTGTATAACCTAGTTTAAGCGCCATTTCCACTGATGTATTATTAGCTGCTTCCCAATGAGGTTCAATATCATTTTTCAGACAATATTCTATTAGTGCTATACACACAGCTGTTGCGAATCCTTTTCTTCGATATTCTGGTGAATCAACAGTTGCTACCTACATTTCTAAGAGGTTTGTGCTCGGTATGCTGGAAGAAGCCAAACTTATAGGTTTATCACCATGCTTAACACAGAATGCTGCTGTATATTTCAGGAAATTTTCAACCGATCCAAAAAACACTGGTATATGAACTTGCAAAATATTAGGTAGTTTCTCAGCTGTTTCTTTATCAATTCTTTCCAAACTGTATCCTTTAGGTAACGGTCTCTTTAGGCTTTCTAGTTTTTCTAAACTAAGGTGTTCATGGGACATCTTAGTCCTTCTTCTCTCAATCAGTTTTCCCTTGAAGTGTTTTAATAATTTAGGTAACCATTGCTCTTTATCAGCAACCACTACTACTCCTTCAGAAACTAACTCCAAAAACTCTTCATCCGTAAGTATATCCGGGTCGCCAACAATAATAATTGCAAAAGTAAAATCTAAAAAAGCTATAGTTGGATTTTCTTCATTATCCACCTTCAGCGGTACTGATTTGTATGTAAAGGCACTGTCTACAAAGGTTTGCGGACAATGTTCTTGAGCAAACAAATGGCGATATTTTTCGTAATTCTCAGATGGTACTTCTTTAAACTGCATTGTTCTATCCTTCAATCAGTATCTTGTTTGTTATTTTCTAGAACATTTATAATAATAACTAAAACCACTTGGTTTTTTCGCTTAACTAATAATTATCATCAACAATGTTTCGCTTTAAATGTAGTATCACCATTCCTCAAAAATTCAATGCTGCAACCCTCTAAATTACAAATTTCTGACTTTCATATCTAAAGCCTTTTTAGGTTAGGTTTGTAGTGAAGCGCAATGAGTATTATGGACCCTAATAAACAGAAGGTCATTTTAGAAGATACTCTCAAATATATTTATGAGCTCTTACCCTCTGTTAGATTAGAGCACCCACCAATAGAAAAAGTTATGATCATTATTGATGGCACGGCAAAATCTAGAACCGTAATACTAATAGCTAGAGAGTTAAACAAATATTTCAATACCAAAATAGATATCATCTTTTTCTTTTCAGAAAAATTCAGAGTCTCAACTGAAGCAATATTAATGAGTTATGAAGATTCTTTAGCCTTCACTCATGAACATCTAAGAAGTGAATCTTTTGAAATTAAAGGTTCAGTTGTAGAACACGCTGATATGTTAAAAATATTTCTTGATGATTCCTTTAAAAATACCACCTATGATCTAATCATCATTCCTTCTTCGTTTATAGGTATGAAAGATGAAGAGATTAAAGAAGAAGATCTAGAAAAAGCAGAAGCAAAAGTTGTAGTAATAGGAGATATTTTCGAGTATCTTTTAGAAGAAATACAAGAAATTCCTGTTTTAGTTGTTGAGAGTGAGAAAGTAGATTTAAGCATGTTGTGGAAAAACATTTGCCTTCTTCTTGGTAATAGTAATCAACTTAGTCATATGTGTGAAACTGCTCTGAGATTTAGCTTAAAGAACACAGAGATTAAGGGCTTAATTAATATCTCTCCCAGTTTCCACGAAGAAAAAACTGATGTTGAATTTGAGCAATTTGTTAACAAAAACAACAAAGATCTGAATAGATTTGTGCAAGCAAATTCTGAAATATTCAAGGAAGTTAATAAGTTAAAAGAATTTAAGCTGATTACAACCGATAAAATAATTGACATAAAAAATCAATTGACAGTATGTGGTAAAAAGTATGGCTTGTTAATGATTTACATGCCCACGAAACACTCAAGTCTTGCAGGATTCTTTATCGAGTTTCTTGAAGATCCTGAAGTAACTTTTCCAATTTTAATAATAAAAAAGAAGATTGAATCTCCAAATAAAAGAAAACCAAAAGAAGAGATTCCGGAGGAAGTAAAAGAAAGAAAAAATGAAGGTATAGATGGGGATTAATTGGCTGGATTGTTAGGAGAGTTACAGTGGATAGGGACAATACTAATTGTAATAATCGTGCTAATTACAATCATATTACTAACAAAAGAGGGGATTGATACAACAAAAATCACTGCTGCAGGTGCATTGGCAGTTTCAATATTGTATCTAATACTTATGGACTGGGAGAAAGGTTTTGTAGAAAACTTAGGATTTGAAGAAATACCTCACAATTATCTAGAAGCCTTAGCAAAAACAGTTAACATAGAAGCAATTCTAATTATTTTTTCCATAGGAATAATTGTTGCTATAACCAAAGGTGCGGGTTTCTTTGATTTTGTATCACTATATATTGTTAAATTGACTAGAGGTGATCCAAAAAAATTACTTGTAGCTTTAGGTGGACTAACCTTTTTTGTTTCAATGTTTTTTGATAATCTAAGTGCCATCATTTTACTAGGGTCTCTGACTGTTGTTACATGCAAACAACTAGAAATCAACCCAGAACCTTACGTGTTATTCGTAGGTATAAATACTATTATTGGGGGTTTACCGACACCTGTTTCTTCGATACCCAATATTATCTTCTATAACTTATATCCAGGTGAAGGTATTACTTTCATCACATTTACAGCGTATATGTTCCCAATTGCAATTCTTTTCTTTGGGCTAGCAACAGCATTTTTTTTCCTTATTTATAAGAAGCAACTAAAAAATGAAGTCACAGATGAGAAACAAGATCAAATAGGTCGAATCAACCCTTGGTCAGGGATTTCTGACAGAAAAACCATCTGGAAATCATTAATTCTACTCGGATTTCTTTTCATTGGATTTATACTCACAAGCATTCCAGGTAATCCTCTAGATGTTGCTATGGTGGCTTTGATATCTGTATTTTTCGGTCTTTTTCTATTCAAAACAGATTTGAAACGTTATCTTAGAGAAGGAGTCGAATGGGAGATGATCATTTTTGCTATCGCTCTTTTCATTCTGATGGGACTATTAACAGCTGCAGGAGCTTTGCTACCATTAACTGATCTACTTACAGGGATATTAGGTCCAACACCAACCACTGGAGGAATAATTTTGGTCGCAATTATTATTGGTATGGTAGGATTACTGGTTTCAGGTTTTCTGAATAGTTTTTCAGCAGCGCTTATTTTCTCTTATGTCTATATAGCTTTGCCAACAGGATTGGTAACAGGTTTGTGGATCGGTTTTGTTCTTTCTGGAAATATTGGGGGAGCATTGACACCTCTTGGATCAATTACTATTCTAATGTCTCTGGAGATACTAAAAAGGGAAGGATATCCAATATCCTTTCTCAAATATGTAAAAAAGATGCTACCTTTAACATTAGCTTGTGGAGTGCTGGCTGTACTCTATTCAATCGGTCTAATAGTTTTAGGTTTCAAGTAAACCAAGAGTATCTGAAAAACATTTAATATTGTTTAGGAGAACATGAATCATTAAAATCTAAGATTTCGGGAGATAAGTTTGAATCTTCAATCCTCTTCTTCAAAAGAAGAATCACCAAAAATACCTAGAAGATTAGTTACTCTAGACTTTCTTAGAGGTGTAGCTATCTTTGGAATGACTCTTTTTCATATTCTCTTCAAGATGTATGATATTGAAGGATTTATGGCAAATCTAGAAGAGATTCAGAATTTTCCTATAATTTTGTTAATTTTCATGGGATTATTTGCTTACCTCGGATCATGGTATGGTTTCTTTTTGTTCATTTCTTCAGTGGTGAATTCTTACACTTTTATAAGAAAAACAAAAACTGATGTTAGCCCTTCAAAATTGCTTTTAAAGCAAATTGCGACAGGAGTAGCTCTTGTAATTTTGGCTTACTTCATAGAGGGAATCTTGGGGTACTATGGAGATATAGGATATTCAATAAGAACATTAGAATGGACAAATTTTACTTACTTCAAGGTTGAAATTCTTTGGATTCAAACCTTACAGATTATAGGTATTTGCCTTGTTATTAATGGATTACTTCTGTATCTATTAATGCGTAATAAAGGCTATGAGAAAGTGATAAGAAATACAGTTATTTTTGCTTGTCTCATTCTATTTGTTATAATTCTTACACCATTTATTTCTAACTGGATTGCAAACTCTTATTGGTTATATCCTTCAGAAATTGGTTGGTCGGACATAGGCTTCGTCTATGAAAACAGGTCCGTTAGAACTTGGTTCTTAACAATTGTTAATGGTCCCAAACAACCTCTTTTCCCATATTTGGCTTCCTCATTCATGGGGACGCTTATAGGAGTGCTACTTGCAAATCCAAAACCTTCGAAAAAGATACTTCTATGGGTAAGTCTTACAGGTGTTTTTATGATCGTCGCTGGTGTAATCCTAATTTTTTTGGGATTGCCTTTCACTTTTCTTGAACAACCTCCTGCGATAACTACTTACCTGCTTAGATTAGGAGGGCAGGTTTGTTTACTTATGGGCCTTCTAGCTTTGATAGAGTATAGAGGTAAAGGCAAAACTTTTGCGAATAGAAGAATTGTTAAATTCTTTAGAAGATGGTCAGTCCTCTCCTTAACTATCTATTCCTTACACATACTAGAGCTACTTCCTCGTTGGATTCTCTCTCTTATTTTACAAAAACTACCATGGTATAATTTCATGGAAGAAGGAATCATTGGTAGAGGACAGGAGTTGTGGATGTTTTTGGCAATAGCATATATCTTGTTATTCTACGAATTAGCGGTCAGATTATTTATACAATTCAAGATGAGAGGTTCTTTTGAATGGTTGTTAGTTAAATTACCGAATCTCTTCAAGGGAGTCAAATCATCAAAAATTGTCTCGGATTTATTTGGGGATGAAATTGAGTGGATCAGTTATAAGCAAGAACGAGATAAAGAGCAAATTACTTAGCGTTTAAACAATCTCTCCTTAATTGAACTACTCTTCTTAAAAAGCTCAAATATTTTTATATTAGCAATAGAGAGAGATTGTTCATGTTTGATTTTAAGCAACTTATTAAAAACAATTATTCAGAAATCATCGTGTTTAGCACACTCTTTTTGTTTTTCTTGCAGATGATATCTGATTTAGGTGAAAGGATTTATGATTATGCTTTACTCGGCTTGAAACCTACTTTACATCTTCTTGCACTATTATTCTTATTTTCCTCTATAGTACTACTCTTCTTCAGAAAGACCATCTCAGATAAGGCTTTGTTTATCGTAGGTGTGTTGATTATTGTAACAAGAGTAGTTGAACCTTTACTCAAAGGAGAATGGTTTCTTATATTTGCAGGATTATCTGTAGGTTGTTTCCTTATTTTCTTCCCAGCATATTTCACAAGAAGTAAGATCAAAGAACAACAGACTGGGATAACTCTAGGAGTATCATTAGCACTAGCTGTTGCACTGTCTATACTATTTAGAACCGTTAACTCAACACTAGACATCTCTACGTATGGATGGTATCAGATTATTGGTTGGGTATTAGGAATTCTAGCAACATTAATGTTAGTTGGAATGTTACTAAAGGGTGAGAAGGTTGAACAAGAAAAACTAATAGAAGAAAAAGGTTCTGCAAGTTTCGGTAAAATTCTTCTTTTAACACTTGGCATGTCAAGCATCTTTGTTATTATATGGTTCACATTTGTCAGTCCTACAGTTATTTCTAGATGGACAGAAGCTAATTACATTGCCATTGTTATTGGAGTTCTAGCTATGTTACTCTTGTTTATTGTAGGAGTGATGTTAAAACCTGATTTAATGAACCATATCAAATCATGGATGTTGTGGGCATGGAATGGATTGTTTGCGCTCTCTCTAACTTTAACAGTACTAGTTCATCAAATTATACCAACTTATGGATTATTCTTCCCTGATGATCCAGCAGCATATCCTATCTTAGGAATACCTACTACTTTTGCTCATCAAATCCCACTAATTTTGATGATACTTCTCTCCCCCATTATTTACATTGACTTTATCCTTTTATCAAGAGAATTACTCAAAATAAAACCAACTCCAGCAAAAATAGGAGGAGCATATACTTTAAGTGGAGGATTGTATCTATTAATCGCGATTTTCCTACAAGTCTTACCTAATGTTTGGGGTTATATGCAACCGATTAGCACTGTATTCAGAGACCTTTACTGGTTAGCTTTTCTCGTTCCAGGAGTACTCATAACAGCACCTATTTTTCTTATTAAGAAGAGTAGTTTAAATTTTGAGAAAACTGTTAAAGACTTAAAATCAAAATCTATAATTCTCACGATTTTAGGGTTAATTCTTGTCGGAACAGTTGTTGGAGCGTTGGTTACATCTCCTCATCCAGTCACTCAGGATGAAGGGAAAACTTCTCTTATCATTATGACTTACAATATTCGAGAGGGTGTAAATCTCACAGGTGAAAAGAATTATGATGGGCAGTTAGAACTGATAAGAAGTGTTGACCCTGATATTCTAGCTTTACAAGAATGCGATCCTGCCAGAATAGGAGGAGGAAATTCCGATGTTGTTAGATACTTTGCTGATCATCTGAATATGTATTCTTACCGTGGTCCAAAAACTGTTGCGAACACCTATGGAACAGCTATCTTGTCTAAGTATCCAATCGCAGATGTTGAAGCTCTTTTCATGTATAGTACTCATCAACAGATAGGATCAACTCAGGCTCAAATCGTGATTAGTCCAACATTAACTTTCAACGTTTTCTCGAACCATCCTGCCGCAAGAGGGGATGATGCAAAGCGTTGGCAGATAGAAGAAATATTAAGTCAAACAACAGGTTTGGATAATGTTTTACTCTGTGGAGACTTCAATTTTAGACCTTACTCTGAGCCGTATAACATTACTGTTGGTCTATTTGAAGATTCTTACGAACAAATGTGGCTTAGCCCAGATGAAACTAGAATTGATCATATATTTCTAAGTTCAGGAATAACGGTTCTTGACGCTGTGTATATAGAAAGAGGCCAGTCAGATCATCCTGCGTACTGGATAGAGATACAAATTTAGTGTCTCCTTTCCCACTTTTTCTTTTTAATTTGAATTACAGAATATTTCACACTAAATCTGTTATCACACCAGATAGCTTCAAACTTAGATCCCACAGTTCTTCTTGAGCTACTTTATCAAAAACTAACTTATTTGGATCTCTCAGTTTCATTTTGTGGTAATATACACCTGTTACTCCTTCTAATTCTGATGATGTAGCGAGATGTAAAGTAGTTTCTGCACCTTCTTCTAATGTCACTGCTCCCATCTTCACAAGAGGACGAAGTAATCTTAAAAGGAAGTGATTCAAACCTATATTTGTTTTCACATAACCCGGATGAAGGCAATTTACCGTAACTCCTGTTCCTTTCAATTTCTCTGAAAGTAGAAAAGTAAACATAATATTGTGGATTTTAGAATCAGCATAAGCTTCCATCATCTTGTATCTTCTTTTCTCCCAGTTATAATCATTAATATTTAACGATTTCACACTATAATTTGAGCTGGATGCTACATTAACAATTCTCGAATAAGAACTAGCTTTGAGCAAATCTAGAAGTTGCAAAGTTAAACTGAAATAACCAAGATGATTAACTGCAAAAGTAGCTTCAATACCATCCTCTGTTAATGTTTTTCTTATGAAGAAAGCTCCATGATTATTAATTAGTACATCAAGTTTATTGTGCTTCTTTTTGAAAGCTTTTACAAAATTATTTATTGAATTTAAAGAAGCAAAATCACAAATCATTAAATCTAAATTTTCATTACCGGTTAGTTCTATTATCTCTTCAAGAGCCTTTATACCCTTATTCTCATTTCTACAAACTAAGGTAACATGTGCACCCATTTCAGCTAGCTTTAGAGAGGTTTCCTTTCCTATTCCAGCATTAGCACCAGTAACAATGATAATTTTGTCTTTCATATATGGTTAGATTTTAAAGAAGTATATTAACAATTGGTATTTCCTTTCATATTCCTTTTTTCCAATGGTTAAAGTGAAGAATATGAGTATTAACTTAACTTTCAGAGCTTGAAAGAAAGTTTAAATATTTAACAAAAATCCGTAGATTTAGAATTATGAATCAGTTTCACATTTTGGCAATATTGGGGATGTTGTCTCCTATAATCTATACCTTAGCGTGGATTATAGGTGGATTAATTGTTGAAGATTATAGTCACATTAGAGATGATGTCAGCTCTTTATTTGCTGTAGGAGCACAAAATAGATGGTTGTTTCAATCACTCTTTATTGCAGGTAGTGTTCTACTGTTTGTATTTTCTGTAGGACTACATTGGGGTATTAACGGAGGTGTTGGAAATCTAGTTGGACCGATATTATTTATGTTAAGTACCTTTTTGGGTGTGCTTGTAACTATTTTCTTCCCATTAGATGAAGGTGGAGAGATGACAACTATTAGAGGAAGGTTGCACTTAATAGTCATATCTATTGCTGGTGTTCTTTGTATTGCAGCTATGATCCTTCTGTGGCTTAGAACAAAATCTCTTGAAGGATGGGTTGGGTTTGCTTGGTTCTCATTTGCTTCCGCAATCGTGGCTTTGATTCTTGTAGTAGTTACAGCTATCTTCGCAGGTGGAGAGTATATGGGTCTAGTTGAAAGGTTCATGGTAAGCTTTTATCAGATTTACTATTTCGTTATCAGTTTGATGATGTTCTTGAATAATTAAGATAGAAGAGTTCCTTTTTTCCTTCTTTTTCAAATACTGTTTAAAGAACAATATATATTTTATTTCTATCCATCATGAAAGCCAATAACCAGAGGATACCCACATTCATTACTGCTACAAATATCACCAAAGCTACATGACTGTTCTGTGGGAGATAAAGCGTAGCTAATAGAATTAAGAGATGTTGAAAGATGTACAAGAAAAAAGCATTTCTCCCTAAGGTTTGAAGGAAGTAACTTTTACCTTTTGTTATTTCTCTTTTATCGAAAAGATACCAGATTAACCAGAACAATATTGCTCCTAAACCTAATGTCAACGACACATATGAAGGAGTCATTCTCTCTTTAGATATTCCACCATATAATGGAATTCCATAGAATTGCCATATAAAATGAACAGCTGTTCCAGCAATAGAAAAAACAACTCCACTAATTAGAATAGGCAACTTTCTTTTTTCACTAAAAACATCGATTATAGCAGTACCAATCAGCAGCAAAGATGCATAACCTATACCACCAATAACTCCTCCATGACTATCATGTAAATTCAGATATGCTAAGGATCTAAGAACACCTTCCACTTCAACTTCAATCATCAGAATGAACTGGTAAGCTACTAATGTACCTATTCCAATTACAAACCTAACAATTCTTGGTAGAATGATGAAGAATAGAGTAAAAATACCTGCATAGCCTATTGCTTGTAAAACACCCCAAGAAAATTGTAATCCCTCATCATTAAATGAACCTACACTTCCTATAAATCCAAAGCCTGCTAAAGCCCCATAGCGAACAACAAATTTTGTATAAGTTTTTACGTACCCTTCTCTCTTTAGACTCCTATCAAAAGACATTTTGTACGTTAAAGCTATAGCAAAAATGAAGAAAGGAGCAACTAAATCTACATAGGTTAAACCATAATCTACTGCGTGTTTAGACCAAGCAGGAACATTATCAAATTCAGAAAGCGTATTTACAAAAACCATTGCTACTATTGTGAGTCCTCTGAAAAGATCAATACTCAAATAGCGCTTCTTTTTCAGATTTATCTCTTCTAGGTTATTTAATTCTTCATCAACGGAAGAATCTACAATTGTGGGTTGGCTACTGTTAATTAGTGAGTCTTGCTCCTCTGCTTTCATCTTAAACTAATACAAATTAAGTGAATTATATATGTTTCTTATTTCTTTCAAGAAGAACTTAAATAAGAGTCAGAGACATATCTAAAATATGTTGGACATCTTATTTGGCATTCTTCTCATAATTCATGGATTAATTTTTATCATGTTTCTAGTTTATGTAAAACTACCTGAGGGCGAAGGTTATTTTGGATGGTCAAGAAAATCTTGGGTATTAGAAAAATTCCTTGGTGAAAAAATAGTAAAAATTATTGGATTCGTACTTTGGGTTTTAGTATTGACTGGTTTCTGTGTTTCTGGAATTTTGATACTGTTTAATCATGCATCTTGGAGAATTATTGATATCATCGTATCATTCGTATCACTATTTGCTTTTGTTTTCTTCTGGAAAGATTTGAATCCAAAACCAAAAAATTTCTTTCTAGGTCCAATTATCGCTATCGTCAATATCATAGCTCTATTGATTGTTAGGTGGCCTACTGACACAATTATTTTTGGTTAAAACAATATACTTTGTACAAGAGGAAATTAACAAATTAAGATGGTGTCAAAAAATGGGAAGAAAATTAATATCAACTCTTCCTTCTATTTTTTACTCAAATTAAAATACAAACAAATGCCATGAAGCGAATATTCCAACTAGAACAATTGAAAATAGCACAAGAATAGAATAATGTATCCTTCCAAATAAAGTCCAGTAAGGTCTCCTCATCATGCTTCTTACTCCTGTCCATGCATACGAAATGAATACAATCGACGCAACTACAGATAAGAGATACAAGAATGGGAAAACAAGTAAACCACTGAATGCTTTAACTGTTTCACTTACAAGTAGGATATCTGAATCTAATTTTATGGCAATAATTATTAAAGTTGCTGCAGCTAAGCTAATATTAAGTAGAAAACTCCATCTTGCAATTCGTTGTATTTTAGGATCTTTTTCTTTCTTTTTGAAGGCATTTATTAAACCCTTTACCCCCCAGTATGCTAAAGAGATAAATATAACAATTATAATTGCAGCAACCAAAATTGGTTGAATCTCTAAGCCAAAGTAGAGAGGATGGGTTCTTTCATACGCAACTATAGGACCAATGAAATTTGTATAAAAATGTGTGATTCTTCCTAGGCTATCTTCGATGAATACTATCTTAAGATAATAATCACCTGTTGCTTCTACAAAATAATTATGTTCAACTTCCACAAACTTTACATCATCACCTATTCCGCTAACGGTAAGAAATCCTTTTTCTGCGTTAATTGAGAAACTCTCAGTAAGATAGTCTCTTTCATCGACATTTGGTTTATCGGAATATACTCTTCTAGCTGAGACGTAAAGTCCTTCAAACTTTCTTGCACGATTCTTATATCCTTGCATCGGTTCTATAACTTCCTCAGGATATGGAAAATATTCTTCAATGATTTCTTGAAAGAGTAAGTTTCTAGCAACAGATCCACCTACGCTGTTGTAAGAAGCAAAAATACCTATATTGAGTTCAGGAAGAAGAATCATTCTACTGTGGAAGAATCCTGTATCTCCACCATGACCTATAATATGTTGGTCACTCACATCAAATTCGTATACTCCTAAACCTATAGAAGAAAGATTTACATGAGTTGTAAATTGGTCACTTAACATCATTTCAACAGAAGCATTCTCCAATATTCTACTGCCATCAAACGTCCCATTATTTAATAGAGTCATCATAAATTTCGACATGTCAGAAGCTGTAGAACTGCATGAGCCAGCAGGTGGAATGCTAATGTATTCAAAATAACCGGGAATATTATTTATACCATGTCCAGTTGACATTTGTGAAGATAGGGAAGCTGGTAGAGGCTGCAGAAATGTTGTAGAATTCATACCTAAAGGAGTTAATATTTCATCTTGTATGTAAGTTTCAAAATTCTTACCTGAAATTTCTTGAACTATATAACCTGCCAAAGCAAAACCATAATTTGAATAAGCTGCAATTGTACCAGGTTTCCGTACCCTATCTGGCATTCCTTCAGCTAAAACCGTTTCTAAAGGATCAATATAATAAGAACTCCCAACTATAGTTTGCAAGGTTGATCTCTCAAATCCTGCTGTATGTGTTAACAAATGTCTCAGAGTTATTGATTCGTCATATGTTTCCGGTATCTTAAAAGCAGTAAGATAATCATTTATATCATCATCCAGATCTAACAACTCATCTTCTACTAATTGTAGAACTGCAACTGAAGTGAAAGTTTTGGAAATGGACCCTATTCTAAATAGCGTTTCATTAACTACAACAGGAATTTGAGAGGGATAGTTTGCATAACCATATCCTTTCTCAAGAAATACAGAACCATCTTTTACCATAGAAAATGTAACACCAGCAACTGTATAATTCTCTAGCTGGTTCGGAATGATTGAATCTAAAAAGGTTTCTAACTCGGTTGGTGTAGTTAATTCTTGTTTCAAATAAATTGGGGAAACGATCGTTGGAACTGATGATGGGAGAGTACTTTTCACCATAGTTTTTGATAAAGATAGAAAAGAAATGAGAAATAAGACAATAATGACTAAAAATATTTTTTTCTGAAAATTATTTCTTCTATTTGCAATCCACATGCAAAGAACTTATCTAACTTGAATACTTATAATACTTTACAAATTGAAACTAGTAATTCCAGAAAAACTAATGAAAATTATTCTAAAATTTAACAAAACCAATTTTAGACCAAACCATATATTTTTTATTCATAAGAATTTTAATTTCACAAGTGATTTACTGTGTCAAATTATATTATATCTGAAGCAACAAAAATCATAGAACTAATTGACAAATTTCCTTTTCTAGAGGAGCAATTAACGGAATTAGATTCCATTCTAAAACGCTTTCAAAACCCCATTCTGCGTAAAACTGTGGGTAGAAAAGCTACATTGACTGATGTTGCCAGTCTTATTAATCAAGATGTCAAATCTGTACTAGAATTTTTCTCTAGTAAAATTGAACAAAGCACAGAAACTAAAGTGGACATACAAATAGGTTCTGCTGGTAAAAGTGGTTTTGAAGATGAACAAGTAAGAAAGCGAGAAATGCTCAAAGCTCTTGTGCTTGAACTTCATGCAGGAGGGGATAAATCCGCTTTGAAAGCTCGTTTCAAGGAAATATTGGGGGATGTGGAGGCAACAGATATAGCGTCTATGGAACAAGAGCTAATCAATTCTGGGGAGTTAACAGTAGATCAAATTACCTTACTATGTGATTTACATGTTGGAATCTTCGAAGATACTTTGGAAGAAAATAAGAAGCCTGAAGCATCTCCAGGTCACCCTATACATACATATATGGAAGAAAATCGTGTAGCAGAAGAGTTGATTGAAAAGATTAGAGATAAACCCACTCCTGAATTAGTTCGAAAACTAGCCGATATCGAGATTCACTATACCAGACTGGAAAATCAGCTGTTTCCAATGTTAGAGAAAAAGGAATTCGAGGGACCAACTCAAGTTATGTGGGCAAAACATGATAAAGTTCGAGAGCTGATTCGTCAAGGAAGCGAAATCGATGTTGAAGAATTTGCAACCCAAGTAGAAGATATGATATTCAAAGAAGAGACAATACTTTTTCCAACAAGTTTAGAACTACTATCTACTTTAGATTGGCAAAAAGTGAAAAATGGTGAGGAAGAAATAGGCTTTGCTTGGGTCACTCCAGGAGATGAATGGAAACCAGTTACACCAGAGGTTATTCATCAAGTAGAAGAAAAGCCTCAGTTATCAGATATCTTGGATGTACGAACTGGTAAACTTACTCTAGAGCAAATCAATTTGATTATGACTAATCTTCCAGTTGAAATATCTTTCATTAATGAGAAGGAGGAAGTAATATATTACTAAGATACTAAAGAAAGAATTTTCCCCCGAAGTCCAGGAGTTATAGGCAGAAAAGTCCAAAGATGTCATCCACCAAAAAGTCTCGACAAAGTTATGGAAATTATTGAGGCTTTCAAAACAGGTCAAAAAGACGTTGCAGAGTTTTGGTTAACTTTGGGGGGTAAATTTGTACATATACGTTATTTTGCTATTCGAGATAGCAAAGGTAAGTATTCAGGTACTTTAGAGGTTATGCAAGACGTCACCTCTATTCGTGCTCTTGAAGGCGAAAGAAGATTAGTTAATTGGGGTGAATAATCTATCAATTCAATTTGTATAGGTTTGTATATTTATTTGATAGATAATCTGCTAAATATTTTGATGACACTTTTTCTCCTGTAATTTTTTCCACTAAATCATATGAATCTTGTGCATTACCTTCTTCGTGTACATTCTTTCTAAACCAATTCAATACTTTTTGTAGATTACCTACCTCGATTTCTTTTTCCCAATCAGGTATATCTTCCTTTAATTTACTGAAAATTTGCGCTCCATAGATGTTCCCCAAAGTATAAGTTGGAAAATAACCCATTAATCCATCCGACCAGTGAATGTCTTGAAGAACGCCTTCTGCATCATTCTTGACATCATACCCTAAAAGAGTCTTCATTTTTTCCTTCCATATTGATGGTAAATCCTTTACTTCTATTCTGCCATTGATTAAATCTCTTTCCAACTCAAATCGCAGAATTATGTGTAAATCATAAGTTAACTCATCAGCATCCACCCTTATCGCTGAAGGTTCAGTTTTGTTTATTACAGCAACAAAATCTTCAAGGGATACGTTAGTGAAAATATCATCAGTTAATTCCTTGAATTTGGGGTAATAGTATTTCCAGAAGGCTAAACTTCGACCAATAATATTCTCGTAAAACCTTGCGCTACCTTCATGGACTCCATCACTACACCACATCCCAACTGGTTGATATTTCCCATTCTTTCCCGCATAATGCTCATACTCTCCGTGACCAGCTTCATGCATGGTACTCATGATTGCACTAAGAAAGTTCTCTTCAAAATATTTGGTTGTAATTCTAACATCATCATAAGAACCTGTGGTGAAAGGGTGAACTGTTTCATCAAATCTACCACGTTCAAGGTCAAAACCAATTACATTGAGGATGTCTAAATTTATTTTCTTCTGTAAGGTTAGGGTTACTTTTCTTTTAAGAATTGTATTCTTTGGTTGATAATTTGATTGTGAACATTCCTTGATTAGAGAAACAATTACCTCCTTTAGAGGTATAACTAATTTCTCAAATTTTTCTTGAGACATTCCAGGTTCACTATAATCCATCAAAACATCATAGGGGTCCTTATCTGGATTCAGGTAATTCGCATATTTCTTGTTCATTACAACCATTTTTTCTAATTCAAGTTGAAAAACAGAGAAATCAGATTGATCCTTGGCTTTTTCCCAGGCTTCATTTGCAATTACTCCTTGTTTATTGAATTCTCCTACAAAAACTGCAGGAACATTAATAATTTTATGATATTGTCTCTGAATCAGAAAGACATTTCTTTTCTCTAAATCTGATAAATTCTCAAATTCATCATGAGTTAGGATAGTTTTCAGAAGGACTCCTACTCTTGGATCAATCCTTCGTTCATGTTCTAATTTTGAGATTAGAGCTACTTGTTCTGCTTTTTGTTTTCCTCCTTTTTTAGGCATAGTTACATCTCTATCCCAATAAAGAAACATATTTACTTCATCCAAGACACATGCTTCTTTGAAACGTTCAAGGAGCTCAACGTAAGATTTTCTCATATAGGAAGATAAAAATGAACATTCATAAATTTACCGAGAAAGCAGAACATTTTTTTTCATAAAAATCACAAAATTACGCTCGTTTTCAAATATCCGATTGATTAACAACTATGCAAAATTTTTATAAAGTAAGCATCAGACATTCATTAGAACTAAAAGTAATTATTATTTTTGCTAATATTAAGAGATGAAATTGTTGGATAAGGAAATTGCTTTAACAGTTAAAAGATTGATTAGAAGCTTTGAGTTTGGTGAATCGGAAGTTTTTGCATTAAATGGTGTCGATTTAGAGGTATATAAGGGTGAATTTGTAGTTATTTTAGGACCTTCAGGCGCAGGAAAAACAACTTTGCTTAACATGATTGGAGGGATAGATTTACCTTCAGAAGGAGAGGTTATTGTTGGGGAAGAAGACATTACAACCTATACAACTAATGAAATGAACACCTACAGAAGAAATGAAGTTGGGTGGGTTTTCCAATTTTTCAACATTGTTGCCAGTCTTAGAGCTTGGGAAAATGTCGGATTAGCTTTAGAATTTCAAGGAATAAAAGATAAACGAGAAGTGCAAAGCAGATCTTTTGATGTTCTCAAGAAGGTTGGATTAGAAGGTAAAGAACACCGTTTTCCTTCACAACTTTCAGGAGGAGAGCAACAAAGGGTTGCAATAGCAAGAGCACTGGTTAAAAAACCTAGGATATTAGTTGCAGATGAACCAACTGGTAACCTAGATTTTGTTACTGGCCAAAGTATTGCAGAATTATTACGAGAACTCAATGAAAAGGAAAAAACAACTTTAATTGTTGTTTCTCATGATATAAGCATAACACAGTATGCTGACAGAGTATTTCACCTTCGAATGGGTAAAATAGAGAAAATAGAGGATAAGCCTTCAGATCATGGTACAAAAAAGGTAAGAGACGAGTAAGATGAAGATTCTAACTAAAAAACTATTTCGTGAAATTTGGAGGAATAAATTTCGCTCAATTTCAATAGTTATAGTCATTGCAATATCTATTGCTTTGTTATCAGGTTTAAGAGCAGGTCATCCTGTCCTATTTAATACTTATGAGCTCAATCAAGAGTATTATAACGTTGCAGATGGAATATTTTCTTTTTCTGAACCAATAGGAAACACCAATGTTTCTACTCTTAAAACGAATTCGAGTTTTCTTGATGATTTTTCCATAGATCGCATCGAAAGCAGAATCTACTTCATGACTGAAATAGAATTTCAAGGAGAAAAGTTTCCTGCAGCAGTTATAGGAGTTAATTTTCCGAATCAGCTAAATCAACTAGTAATAGAAGAAAAATCATCAGAATTTGGTGATGAATCAACTATTTTAGATTCAAATACGAGTTGTTTAGTTGAAACGCATTTTGCTGGTAAGGCACTTGGATTTCTTGGACAAAATGTAAGTTTGAATGATGAGATTTCAGTAACATTTCCTGAAGATACAACTAACTTTACTATAAAGGGAATTGCTCAGGATTCTTACTACTCATACATAGTTGATGAAGCAACGAATTTACCACTTTTTGGTAATATGGCAATTA
>BPTK01000037.1 GCA_023705905.1 Candidatus Heimdallarchaeota archaeon | reverse complement strand
GATAACAACAATACCATATGTGATACCAATGCAACTACTAGCATACTATACAGCAATGAGAAAAGGATGTTCAATCGACACCCCCAAGAATTTATCTAAAAGTGTAACTGTTTTATGAATTAAATAGAAGTTTCCTTTATTACCTTTAATATTTTTTCTCGAATCTCATTTACATCTAATACATACTTCTTTTTGATTGTTGTGTGTCGTAAAAACATCTGTGAATCATACTTAAGCAAGTTTTTAATGGTTTGCTGATTTAACAACCTATCAACAAATGTTTTTCTTCTTTTAGGGTAAAATTCGAATAACCTATCAACTAATATGCCGATATTCGTTAAAATTTCGAATAAACCAAATGAGATCTGAATACAAGAGCCTGTTCCTCTTTTAACACGTGATGAATCTACTGAATACTTGATATCTAGCTTATCTAAGAATTCACGAATAATTTTATCATCTTTGTGAAACGAAAAGCCTACACCAAACCGACTTTTTCCACCACTTACAGAACCGTCCCCTTCCAATATTCCAAACAAGAAATCCCATAGGTGGTTATCATTTGAACATTTATCCAAATGTCGTATTATCTTTTTCATAATTCTCAGATGTATTTCCATCACTAAGTTTCTATTATCTTTTATTCCTAATGAACCACATTTGTTCCATTTTCTAACATTATCATGTTTTGTTACCCTAAGTAATATTTTTTTCTTCTCTATTTCCACATCTGTTTTTTCTTTCCAATACTTGATGAGATCCTCTTTCACTCTTTCATTTGTTCTTTTATCTGATGGTTTTTTACTATATGTTAATCTAAATGAAAGTTGGTTCCCAAAGATCATCTGGTTGTACTTTTCAATATAATACACTGCTTGTTCTGGTGTTGATGCACTTATACTCCATGCCCACCCTTTCTTCGTTCCATCTGCATAATAACATCCAAAATAGTGAATAAACTCTAACAAATTAATTCTGATAGGTGTAAAAAGTGGTACATGATTTCCCAAAAAGATTACCATCTCATTCTCATGTATTTTCCCCATTACTGCATCATGAAAAAGTGAGGGAATGTAGAAATATTCATCTTCATGGGGAGGAGTTATTGGTGTAAGAATCTCTATTTTTCTAATAAACCTCACTTTCACTCTAACTTTAGTAGGTATTTTACATAATCTAATGGTTATAGCATATTCATCTTGTCGTGCTGCTTTTGATCTATCGGTTTTTGATATTATTACCACTTCACCAAAGACCATTCCGTTAGCAACTATTTCTACTTCATACAATTCATTTTCTTTTATCCCATATCTACTTATGATGCTGTAAGGCAAGTATACTCTTCTATCTGTAGGTACCTGACCGGGAAAATACTCTGAATCTTCGATTGTTACCTCAAGTTTCTTTTTTAACAACTTGTAGTCTTCACATATCTTCTTTGGTATATAAAAGCCCAGAGAGCTACTATACTCAACTAGTTTGAGTAACATCTCTAGACGGCCTATTTTTTCATCAAACAGAGTGACGTCATAGTATGAACCTAGTTCTAAGCTGGACTTTAGTTCTCTTGGTAGAGATAACCATCCTGTTCCTTTACTATTACCCTTGGTAATCTTTCTTTCCCAAACAATCGAGCTCATTCTTAATTCATAATAAACAAAATGACATATAAAGTCAAGAAATTAACTTGTTTTGAGTTAATTAGAGTGAAAAGTTTAAAAGTATAGTGGCTATTAAAGCATTAGGAAAAGAAAATTTAGGAAAAGAAGATATATTGGTGACGAGATAATGTCTAGGAATAGAATGAAAACAGTAATTTTAGCTGGTGGTAAGGGCTTGGATTTGTATCCATTAACTGAAACTAGACCTAAACCCATGATAACTTTGTTAGGTAAGCCCATTTTGCAATATTTGATTGAAGAACTACGGGACATGGGTTTAACAGACATCATTATTGTTATTGGATACAAAGGTGAACAAATCAAGGAATATTTCCAAAAAGGAACAGCCTTCAATGTTAATATTCAATATGCAGACCAAGGCGAGAAAGAAGGGATTGAATCAGCACTATTGGCAGCTGAAGAATTCGTTAAAAATGAGTCAGAATTTCTCTTGCTTTTTGGTGATATTGTTCCTGAAAAAGGTTTGATGCAACGAGCATTGAATGCTTTTGAAAATACACAAGCTGATATGACAATGACTCTAACTTTACGGGGAGATACTGGAGATTTCGGTATTGTTGAGATAGATTCTATGGGAATGGTAAAAAAAGCTGGTATAAAGAAGCTGGATCAAACTTCAGAGAGCAAATATGTTGATGCGGGTTGTTTTATCATTAGAACTGACTTATTTGATGAAATTAGAGCACAAAAATCATTGAGTTTGGCAATAAATGCGAGGATAGAAAAGGGAGACAAAGTATCAGCTGCGATATGGGAAAAAGAATGGGTGGATATTGGAAAACCATGGAATATCATTGAAGCAAATAGGTTGTTATTATCAAATCTGAAAGAATCACGAATAGCCAAGAATGTATCAATCGCATCGAATGTAGAATTAAAAAACGTAGTAATAATCGAAAAGAATGTGGAAATAAGTTCTGGAACTGTTCTTAATGGTCCGTTATATATTGGTGCTAACACATATATTGGAAACAATGTATTAATTAGAGATCATTGTTCAATAGGAAAAGGGTCTCTTATCGGATTTGGAAGTGAGATAAAGAATTCTGTTTTATTTAACGAAACTAAAGTTTACCGATTGTGTTATGTTGGGGACAGTGTATTAGGTCAAAAAACATGTATATCGTCAGGAGTTATGACGGTAATTACTGAAACAGGAATGAAAGAAGTTTCAATGAACATTAATGGCAAAAAAGTGAGTACAGGTCGTTTAAAACTCGGAGCCATAATTGGAGATAATTGTGACATAGGTGTAAACACACTCATTTTTGCTGGCAGGAAAATACCTACTAATTCCATTGTTGCACCCGGAACAACGATTAAAGAGGATTATAAATCGGAAAATAAAGAGAGTAAATAATTAAAAAAAAAGAGAGCAATAGATTGAATAGTCACAATTGACTAACACTCGAGGTTAGTAATCATAGTCTGTTATTTCTAGAAGAGTTATTATCTGTAACAACATCGTCCTTGCATGGGCAGGACAATTTGGGTCTTGGGATATTTCATCTAGTATTTCTATTGCATTATTTGCTTTGACTGCCAAACTCAATTCGGGATCATGTTCCCTAATGATTTCAAGAGAGTTTGTAGCAGCTCTTCTTATATTTCGGGGTACAGTTGTATCCTCGCTTATTCTATCCAACAATTGAATTGCTTCGTTTACCTGCTCGAGGGTTTCGTCACTCACTCTAAAAACCTCTGTGAAAAATTTTGTCCAATATCTTCAAAACACATCTGTTTTTTAATGCTTTCGGTTGATTAGAATAAAAAATGGGAAAAAGTGATTAGTAAATGAAAGACTTTGTACAGATTTCATTGAACTAATCTATTAATTTAGCAAAATTTTCTAGTTCAGTTAAGAATATCTCAATTTCGTTCATTGTATTGTAGATATATAGTGAAGCTCGAACTACACCTTCACCTTTGCCAGGATTCAGTCCAATTTGATATTGGAAGGGGTGAACACACATATTTCCAGACCTCATTAGTATCTTATGATTTGGAATCATTTCATTGAAATATTCAGTAATATCGTTGTGGTTTACACTTCCAGACTTCGGTCTAAACGAAACAAGAGCTGCTCTTTGTTTATAATCCAAAGGTCCCATTACCTCGAACTTATCAAGTTCAAGAATTCCCTCTAAGAGTTTTCGGGAAAACACTTGTTCTCTTTTATGAACATTATCCATACCTATTTTTTGCAGATATTCTATTGCAGCTCCTGCACCCATCATTCCACCATAATTCTGCAACCCTGCTTCAAATTTATGTGGAGGGGGGAGATACTTAGGAAAGATTTTTCCATCTTTGTAAATTACATCTTCTATTACGTCTCCACCAACTAGAAACATATCTAATTCTTCAAGGAGATCATATTTTCCATATAGAACACCTACTCCAGTAGGACCACAAGCTTTGTGAATGCTTAAAGCACTAAAATCAACATCAATTTTTTGGACATCTAATTTACTATGAGGAGCATACTGTGCTTCATCGGATACCACTAGAGCTCCGTGATTATGAGCTATTTCAACTACTTCTTCCAGGGGAGCTATAGTTCCGGTTAAATTAGATGCATGAACAAACGATACAATCTTAGTATTATCGTCAATTTGTTTTTCAAAATCAGCAGGATCTAATGTACCATCTTTACCAGCTTGTACTAACCTCATTTCACTTCCAGTTTCTTGACACCTCTTATAGAACGGAAGCATGCCACTGTGATGTTCTAATGTTGTTGTCACAACATTTTCTTCTTTTTTCAACGGTATGGTAGCAGCTACAATGTTCAAACCTTCAGTGGCATTACGCGTCCAGATTATTTCGTTAGGAGAGGCTGCATTAATGAATTTCGCCATATTTACTCTTGCTTCCTCAGTCAACATACTGGTTTCTTGACCTAAACTGTGGGTCGATCTACCGGCACCACCACATGCTCCCAAATATTTGTAGTAATATTCCATAGCTTCCCAAACTTGAATAGGTTTGAGTGCCATACAAGCTGAATCAAAATAAATCAAATTTTTACCATCGTAAAGCTGACTTAACACAGGAAAATCTCTTCTTATCTTAGACCAAACTGCCATATTAACACCTTATCAAATCTATACTGTATCGTTAATTAACTTCCAAGAGTATCCTTTAGAAGTCCAATTTCGTTCAACAAGCCCTTGTTCAACTAATTCTTTACCTGCCATGATCACGTCTCCGCCAGAAGAACAGCCTATACACAAATCTGGGAATTTATCAGTAAGAGCAAGTAATTCTTTGGTTGTCGCTGGGCTCTTTTCCTTCAGAATAGCCATAATACACGCAATATTACGATTTTTGAAGTCACTCATACATTATCAATTAATCATCTTTTCCACCATAATTTAAACTATTCTACACTCACTCACTATGCAAGCTGGTCAACTAAAAGTAATCAGATAATGATTTTTGACCTTTAAGTTTTAATGGTTTGTCTGAGAACTCAATGATTCGTCCAATGATTTTAGATAGATTTGTTACATAATAACTACTATTTACTTGAGTGACAAGCAGTTTTCCCTTCACACCTACAACTGTCCCAACAATTTGATTTGTTTTTTCGACATTATTAATTATAGGAGAAGTTACTAGTTTGGGAATATCTCCATAGTAAGAAGAAAGGCGTTGTTCCTTGTGTAATAAGTCAGATTCTCGTGAAACATAATTTTGTTGATCTAAAAATTCTATGACCTTATCCCTTAACTTATGAAACTCTGGAAGGGATTTGGTCAAGTCAAAATTAAGTTTTCTAGCTTTGTTTGTCTTTCTAATAGACTGTGATATGCTAAACGATTTTGATATTTCTTTTTCAAGTGTTCTAGCATCAAAACCATTTTTAGCTTTAAAAATTTCTACGGCTACGTCGGCTCCTTGATTTATCCACCGCTTAAGAGGTGAAAAAGAAACGCCAACCTTCACTTCATTTGCGATTAATGCAAGATAAACAGAAGACAGATGTGTTTTACAATACTCGTATGCTGCAGGATTATTAGAACAATTTCCAAAAGGTTTACTTGCATCACAAAGAATAAAGCATTTTTGAAAATCTTTTTGTTCACAATTATAGCATCGAACATATTTTTCATCTGTAACATTTGAACAAAGGTGATAGTTGTCTTTATCGATTGAATGTCCTATGCAGATTTTATTGGTTTTGATTTCAAGGTTGAACAGTTGATTAATTTCAATGGCTTTCTTGTAGATTATATCGGGAGCATTTTCAAAATCTCTTACAAGAAGGAAAGAGTAAGGAGGGATATCAGGATCCCATTTAACTGCGGTTAAGTGTTCTTTCAAGTTAATCTCCAGAAAATTTATTCAGAAAGGATTAAAATTTGCTCGTTTCCATCTTCCATTTGTTTTTGACACTCTTCGAATAATGAATATATCTTGTCTTTGAAAGTTGAAGAAATTATGCCTTGATCAGATAAATTGCGTACTAATCCCTCATCTTTAACTTCTATATCGCCACTCTGCTTGATAATAGTTAAACCTAAATCGATGAATCGTATACGACTCCCCTCGAAAAGCTCAATGGGTGTTACGACTTTTACAAGTTCACCGATAATCTTCTCATTACGTGATATTTTAGAGTGTATTGTCCAACTGCCTTCCTTTGTAATGACGATTGAAGTGTCACCTTGTTGTATATCAGAACTTAATCCATAATGAACTCCACGGGAAGATCGGAAGCTTCTTTTTATTGTTAATACATCATCCTTGATCTTCAACTGACCTAATACTCTCTCTTGTGGAGGAGAGGTCAATCTATATTCTTGTAGTTGAATAAGAGTGTTATCTGAGAAGTCCTTTTCTAATATTAGTTGCTTCAAAATTTGCGAGAGCTTTTCTCCTTTTATCTCGGAAGATATTTTTTCTGCAAACATTGTAGTAATTTTAAGTTCAGGGGAATAAGACATAAACCAGTGATACAAGGGAATTGTTGGAATAACCTCATTTCTGATGTTGGTGAGCGTATCTTTTGCATCTTTTGGGAATAGTGTATGTGCAACAGTTTGACCTGGTTGTAGTATGCCTGGACCATAAGATGAACCAGATATAAGAAGGTCAAGCTCTTCTGCCCCCTGTACGAGGTGGTCAATATCAGCTTGAATTGCTTCAGAGGATGAAGCACTTGCACTAGTTCTCATAATTAGCCCGTGATCCATAGGACATAATTTCTTACCTAATTCAAATAATCTATCTCTATCTGCCTTAGGAAGCTTCCTAGAAACTCTTACGAAATTTGCATCTCTTTCAAGAATTACTGTTTGTCCGGGAAAATGAATTATAGTAGAACAAACCGGAAGTTGGTCCTCAAAAATGTTTAACTGTTTTATTTGAACAACTATTTTCTGCCCTCTATGAAAATCTGAACCAAACATAATAGTATTAATATTTTCTCCGATATCAACGACAGACAGATTTTTCTCATGGTTAACATGAACAACCTTGCCATTGTATACAGCATGTAACTGCACGGGGTGTTGAAGTATTATCGAATTGGGTATCTTATCTAGAAGAAGAGACGTTATTGATGACACATACTCTTCTTCGCCCTCAATCGAAGCCCCATACCCGTCTAATATATCAATGATTTCAATATCATAGGAAACCATCTTATCCTTTACATCAAACAGTTTTGCTTGTTTAAAATCTGGTTGAACAAGTTCATAATCAAGATTATCCAAAATCAATTTGATAATGGGTACATCATAAATACTTCTAACACGAAACTTTGGAGAAACCATTATTCTCAAACCTATAAACGAAATAAAACTCAAACAAATAAAAACTTAATGAAATAATAGTAACAAGGAAAAGAAGTGATTACAGAAAAAGATCTATTTCAAAATTGGAGCCAGGACGGGGATTTGAACCCCGGAGGCTAATGCCAGAGGTTTTCGAGACCCCCGCCGTACCGCTTGGCTATCCTGGCAATTATTTGGGTGTTGTATCAAAGGTTTAGATGAAATTAAAAAATTCTTCGATTAATTTGAAAAAAATTAGAGACGGATATATTTCCGACTTCCACAATCTGGACAGCCTTTAACCGTACATTCTGAGCAGAAGAATAATCCGCAGTTAGAACATTTGGAAGAAGCTTGGTTTCCACATACCAAACATTTCTTACTGAGAAAACGTGGCTGAATAACTCTAAAATACAAAAAAATAGCAGCAACTACTAATCCAATTCCGAGAATAATCCCTAAAATAGTTAGAAGTGTTTGACCAATAGGAGAAGGTGAAGGTGTGGCATCATAAACTAGTCGAACAATCTTTGTATTAACATATTCATATTCGTTGGAAACTCCTCCACCTTCATCCACTGTCCACTCAATGCTTGGTTTAACTTCACCAACTTTCATGCCAATCAGTTCGTTAACGAATATTTCATTGATGTATGCTGAGTTCACAGTTAACTGAAAAGGGGCCGTTTCATTGTAACCTGAATCTGGATAGCCATTTATATAACGTTCAAATGAAATATCAATTATGTCGTTTAATTCTACTCCGTGAACGTCATCGTATGCACCAGATAGAGCTGTACCTTGAATTAAGAGGGCAACTAGTACTACAAAAAATCCTGCTAGTTGTTTGCGGGAAACCATTATGAGGTATGACTTATAGAAACTTAAAAGAATTTCGGAGATGGACATTAAGAGGAGGATTTAAACCTTCTCAGTGTTCTAGCCTTGCAATAAGGACAACCATTAGAGTAACATCTTTCACAGAATTTTCTTCCGCATTTTGTGCATGAACCAACTGCAAGGGTTTTACATATTGCACATTTCTTCCCAAAAACCTTAGGATATAAACGGTAACCTCCGTATACCAACCCTACAAAAGCTGCAGCTCCAACAAGTCCCAACCCCACTCTAATAGCATAAAATCCAAAAGAACCAGGTTCAGTTCCACTTGTAGGAAGGTCAGTATAAAATAATCCATTTATTTCGAAAACCTTGAGATTGGTGTAGTATAATGTTAAACCAGCCAATTCGGCATGATTAGGGTCTGTATGAAGAAAACCTTCTTCTGGAGGAACATCTACTTTTTTGCTTGTACCAAGAGGCATGCTTAATAGAGCATTAAAAAGTCCCGGAGGTGTAAAACTAGATTCAAAAACGCGAGTTTTTCGAGGATTAGCTTCAGTATAGGTTTCCACAGTTAAAGCATTTGCTGTTAGTGTATAACCAAAAGAGAGCATATCACCATCTTCAACAACAGGAATAACTGCTAAACTATCAGATGGCACATATTGTACCACAATTAACGAAAGGAGAATCACTAAAAACAGCTGGGTTCTTTTCATTAATATGTATGAATAGATTATAATTAAAAATATATCGAATTGAATACAAAGTCATGGAAATAGATAATATAATAGTAGTAACCGACATATTTAAAAAAAGTTTTAGTAGAAAAGAAATAACTGCGGGGCAGTAGTTTAGCTCGGCCGATGATCGTGGACTGTCACTCCATGGACCCGGGTTCAAATCCCGGCTGCCTCGCCATCTTACATATTAAATCGATAAACAAAACTTAAAGAAATGTTCTCTTATTATGTTTTTTGCCTTTTAATGAATGTACCTTAAAAATAATATTCTTTCTATAAATGCAATTTTTCAGACAAATTCTACTTAAAAAAAGAAGAAAAAGAAATTCTTTAAGCACATAGAATTATTTGTTGTTCCCAAGAACCGCGCCCTTTTTGCTTTTTCTTATCGGTTGTAATTTCAGTTTTAAATTTAGCGGCTAAATATTCAGCGATTAGTATCGCTAGTTGTGGATCATCAACCATGGGCATTGCTTTTATATCATCAATTGTTATCTCGCCTTTGTGTATAAGTATAGCCTCAGCTAACTTTAGTGCAATATTTTGAATATTTACTGCTTCAATACCTTTTTTCATTCCATTAAACCTCATTATTTGAAGATTTTCGTGGTTCTGACATGATTTTGTCAATAATGCTTGGTGGAAGTTTAGCAATATCTTCCATTACTTTTTCCTTGTGCAGGTTAGACATAATCTCTTCTCTACACTTATATAATTTATGTAATTCCCATGTAATATCTAGTAATTCATCTTCTAATAGTTTAACATTTAGGCCAATTTTTCTGGCTACTGGAAAATTTATGCAAAAACCATGATCGACATATTCACGTGAAAGACATTTTGCTATGTCTTCTGGTTTTGTTTCATTACTTTTCTTTGTCATCTTTGTTGTTAAAACTCTTATAAGATATTGTTCACCTATTTCTTGAGCTTTTATGTAGCTCCCTAATGTTAATGGAAACTGTAATCTCTTTAGTAGACCATTTGCCAAATCCTTGTTTCCCTGTGAAAATTCTTCCCTAATTAAGTCTAATGTTGTTTTTATATGAAGAGGGGAAAATTGCTCAATGCGTTCTTCTAAAGGATTTATAATTGTAATCTGTGGATCAAGGGGCCCAATTCAGCTACAGGTGTCATGAGTATTTCTTCACCTGAACAAGCCAGTAGAGTTGCTGCACTTTTTGCCCATCTTGGAATTATGAAGGTAAGTTCATCACTTCCATATTGCTGAAACAAACAAGCAAGATTATACGCAGCATCTATGCTACCGCCTCCAGAATCAATAACAACATCTAATTTACCGTTTGAATCTATGTAATTAGTCCTTAAATCATCATAAACAGCATCAACGGTTTGATTATTGATCCCTGTCCAAAGGACATAACAACGACGACCTCTAATTTCTTCGATTTTTTCTAGAACACTTTCACTTTTTTTTTCTATTTCAGCTAATTCCGTCTCATAAGAATTAGATTCTTTTATAAGTTTCTTGGATGATTTAGCTTTGGATTTTGGACCTGCTTTGGGTTTGCCTTTGGAAAGAGGATCTTCTTCAGTTGCCATCACAGTAAAAAATCAGTCTTAGTTATAAAAACATATCGTAAAATAAAAGCATAACTATCTATATATTTTAGCGAAATGCCAATTTATTGCGTCTAATCTAATCCTACTTCTACACGTTTCCGCTCTACTGCTTTCATCAATTCCTTTGAAAAAGTAACAAATGCTTCCTCAACTTTTTCTCCAGTTTTAGCTGAGGTTATGAAAAATGTTTCTTTTGGTAGATTTAGTTCCTCAATTATAGCTTGTATACTTTCATCTGAAACTGATACTTGTTCTTTCAAATCTGCTTTGTTTCCAATCAAGAAATAAATTACATCTTCTTCAACAGCATCTAGACCTTTTTTCCAAGCCTTTACTGAATTTAAGGTGTTTTCCCTTGTCAAATCAAATACCAGAAAACAACCTCTCGATCCACGATAGAATTTCTCCCTGACTGAAGCAAATCTTTCTTGACCTCCAATATCACTTATAAGAAAAAGAACTTCATCCTTTCCTACAAAAAGTTGTTTACTTAGTATATCGACACCAATTGTCATCAAATATGAGGATTGAAATCTATTATGTACAAATCTTGTGATTAGGGAACTTTTCCCGACCCCTGGATCTCCAAGTAAAACAATCTTGAAGATATATTTCTTGCCCTGCTCTTCTGTCATTATTTTCCCCTTTTCATGCTCATACTGTTTAATTTTATTAAGTTTTCTGCTCCTTTTTTCTGTAACTGTGCTATTCTACGAATTTGTGTATCAACTCTTCCGCGACTGCTTTATCCAATTCTAATCTGGGGGGTAATATTGTTAATCCATCATTAGAATATCTTGGTATTAAATGAAAGTGTAAATGAAAAATTACTTGTCCCGCATCTTTTCCGTTGTTCTGTATGAGATTTACACCTGATGCACCTGTCGCATCTTTCAATTTTCTAACAATTTTAGGCAGGTTTCTCATGAAACCAATTTCTTCCTCTTTTAGCTCATACAAATCTGTAATGTGTTTTTTGGGTATGAACAGAGTGTGACCTCTTGTTATTGGATATATATCTAGAAAAACCAGTATTTCATCGTCTTCATATAATATATCGCTTGGTATTTCTCTTTTTACAATCTTACAAAATAGACAATCTTCAGTCATTTCAACTAACTCTTTCTTTTCGTTAAAATTAGTGCTGTTCTTTTTCAGTCTTTTGCCTATCTCTTTAGTGACATAAAAACTGTTTCTTGTACCATATTAGTCGGCTTAACCACTATCGAAAACCCACTAATGTGTTGATGTGTTACTTTAAATTATGGAAAGAAAGATGAAAACTCATTTGATAGAACTTTGCATTCCTTGATCTTGGAACACCTGATAAGCTTTTCCTCCACTCTTATCTATAACCTTTATTACCTCTTTTTCTCTTCCAGGAGCATATGCCAAAAATGAACCACCATTCCCACTTCCCATTAATTTGCATCCTAAAGCACCTGCTTTACGAGCATGAGCAATCAACTCTTGCATTTTTGGTGTGACATTTTCAAAATACTGTTGTTGAATACTATGATGTTGATTTATTAACGCAGCAATCTGTTTTTTGTTATCACTCTCTGTTTTTAGAAGATTGTACCCCTCTCTTACGATATCTCTAATCCCTAAGATTCCAATTAATCTCTTTAAACCAATATTCTCATTTTCTAGATATTCCTTTTTCACCTTATTGATTGGATAATCTATTAAATTGAAGCTCTGATCTTTTTCCTCCATCCATCTTATACCTTGGTTTATTTCCTTTTTTCGAATTATTAATGTTTGAATTGTTTCTTTTTGTTTCAAGGTGTCTCCAATTATCAATCCCTCCAGTTTAGCATTCAATCTTTCAAAATTATATTCGTCTCTACACTCGAGGTAAATAATGTTCCCCAATACACTAGCAAAGTGATCCATCATCCCTCCTGCTTGGTTTAAGTTTATCACCTCCGTAATATATGCTTGTTTTGCTAGTTCTTTATCTGATGAATTCACCCCCGAAGCTTTATCAAAGAAAGCTACTAATGCTAAACAAAAGGCTGATGAAGAAGAAAGACCTTTTCCCATTGATAGACTCGATTTAACCTCGATTTTTGCTCCAAACAATTTGGGTAGCCGTTTTTGATACATGTTAAACGCTGAAAAGATATGATCATTTTTTGATTTTATTGGTTGTTTCCTATTTTCGAATTCAATTGTTTTATCTAAATCCGCTAACTTGATATGAATAATATTGTCATCTGTTATTGTTCCAGTTAACTCTATTCTATTATTAATAGCTAATGAGATAACTTCTAACCCCATATAGTCAACATCTTCACCAAAAAGACATATTCTTCCTGGTGTTGAAATGTGAAGTTCCTTCATCTTAGTGTGACCACTTTTCTTTGTATTTACTAACCTTGTTCTTTAAGCTCTCAAAATTAAAAGTGTTGAAATTGTTATCTTGATAGACAATTTTTCCATCTATCATAGTCATACTCACATCTTTACCAGACGCGGAATATACCACGTGAGATATAGGATCATATATGGGGATAGCATCGATGGTATCTATATCTATTTGAATAACATCAGCTCGTTTCCCTTTTTCAATTGAACCAATTTCTTTGTTCCAATTTAAAGCTCGAGCACCATCTATAGTTGCCATTCTCAAAACTTGTTTTGCTGGAAGTAATTTTTCGTCTAAATGTTTCACTTTCTGTAAAAATGTTGCCAAACGTATTTCTCTAAACATATCGAGATTGTTGTTACATGGAGCACCATCTGTTCCTAACCCTACAATAATTCCAAGATCCAAATGTTTCTTTACGTCACAAATCCCTGAAGCTAATTTACAGTTACTTGATGGATTATGTGTAAGTCTTGTATCTGTTTCTTTCATTATGGTATATTCTTCATCATCTAACCAAATCCCATGTGCAACAATTGTTTCGGAACCCAAAGCCCCCACATCTCGTAGAGCTCTGATGTAGGAGGTTTTGTAATATTTTTCTACTTCTCTACATTCAGCTTGTGACTCTGAAGCATGGGTATGAATCATTAAATCATCATATTGATGTTGTGTTTCAACGATACCTTTCATCAGATCTGGAGAACAAGATAGCAAAAACCTTGCATTTAATGTGTACTTAATTCTCTTGTTATGAGTATAATGAAAATTAGTAATTTGATGATTTATAGTTTCAATTATTTCTTCAGCGCTTTCTATACGTTCAGTAGGTGAGGATGGATTAACGTCCATTAGCATTTGTCCTATTCTAGTTCTAATCCCTGATTCAATTGCGCTATTGATACCTGATTCTGCATTACTAGAAGACAACATATCATTTGCTGTGGTTGTTCCTGTTCGAATCATTTCAGCGAAACCGAGCAAAGAAGAAGTGTGTACATCATCAGCTGTAAAATTCGATTCACCAGGTATAATCACTTTCTCCAACCAATCAAGCAAAGCTAGATCATCAGCTTTACCTCTTAGTAAACTTTGAACACTATGAGAATGAGTGTTAACTAATCCAGGCATAAGAATCTTGTTTTCACCAGAAATAATTTGAGGTGCAGAATAATCTTTATGAATTTCCTTCTTAGTGCCTACTGCTGTGATTTCACCATCAACTACGAAGATTGCTGCATCCTTTAAAACAGAATTGGAAGGGTTGACAGTAATTAAATAATCAGCTTCTATTATTGTATCTTTCACTCTAATCAGAACACTAATCGGGAATATCTTAATAAATTCTTTTTTCTAGATGTAATTTAAGGAGAATATATTGCAAATGGATGATAAACTTGCAGAGCTAACCTCAGAGATTAAAAAATGTGAGGCTTGCCATCTTAAAGAAAATAGGACTCAAGTTGTTCCTGGTGTTTATGGTCCTAAGAATAGCTTGTGCTTTATTGGTGAAGCACCTGGGTTTTATGAAGATAGGGATGGGGTGCCTTTTGTTGGAAGATCTGGAAAATTATTGGATAAAATGCTAGATAGCGTTGGTTTTTCACGAAAAGATGTAAGTATTCTCAATGTTGTAAAGTGTCGTCCAACAGACGAAAATAGAGATAATAGAACGCCTAAGGAATCTGAATTGAGGTTTTGTGGAGACAGGTGGTTATTCAAACAATTAAAATTTTTGAACCCAAAACTAATTGTTACTCTTGGTGGCATATCATTAAAATTCTTTTTTCCAACAGCAAAAGTAACGAAAAGTGCAGGAAATACTTTGACATCAAAAGAAGGGTACTCAGTTTTTGCAACGTTTCACCCCGCGTATATTCTTCGAAATTACAATAAAATAGAAGAGTATAGTCTTCACTTTCAAAAGATGGCTGAAGTTTATGACAAAACTGATGGAATAAAACCAAGGAAAGAATCCAAAAGAAGTGAGCAGAAATCATTAACAGATTTTATGTGAGTATGATTTGTTTCTGAAAAAATCACATGTATGCTTAGCTTATGAAAACAGTTATATTTCTTGGTGAATCCCTAGGAACAATGAATAAGAGGCAGAAGCTTTTCGGTACAGCTGGTATTAGAGGCCCTTACGGTACAAAAGTAACAGCTGAACTTGTAATTGGTATAAGCCAAATACTCGTTGATCAATACAAAAGTGAAGGAATTTTGGTCGCACATGATGCTAGAACTTCTTCTGAGGCTTTAGGTCAATGTGCATGTTCTGCCATCTCACTAGCTGGAGGAAAGGTGTATTCAGTTGGATTGTGCACTTTTCCAGTAATTGCGAATTTAACTCGTGATGAAAAACACCTTGTAGCCATATATATCACCGCATCTCACAATCCTCCACAAGACAATGGAATTAAGGTACTAAGAAACGGGAGAGAATTTGTCCAAGAAGAACAAGAAACTATAGAAAGTGAATTAGAAAAAAGATCAACTCAAAACAAACTATTCAACTATGCAAATTGGGATAAAATACTACCACAGAACAAAGTAGCAAATGCTAATGAAACTTATAGTAAGCGAATTACAAAAGAACTAGATTTTCATGGAGATGGTAAAAAAATCATTCTAGATTGTGCTAATGGTCCCATGTCTGACCTAGCTCCTAAACTTCTATCCAAACTTGGCTTTCAAGTTACGACAATTAATTCACACATTGATGGACATTTTCCTGGTCGTTTGGCTGAACCTAGCCCAGCTAATCTAGGAACATTGTTAGAATTATGTAAGGAGAAGAAAACTATGGGGGTGGCTTTCGATGGAGATGGAGATAGAATTGCAGTCATTGATGAGTCTGGTGAGTTTGTTGAACTCTCGAGGATGAATGCCCTACTAGCAACTATTGCCATAGAAGAGGAAGGACCTGGAAAAATTATCGTAAGCATAGATTCTTCGACAACCATCGATAAAACTGTCAATAAATTTGGTGTGACAACAATCAGAACAAATCTAGGGGAACTTCACGGTAAAATAATTGAGTTAACACAGAAAAATGAAAAAATCACTTTCGCTGCTGAACCATGGAAACCAATATTTCCTTCTTGGGGTTTCTGGATAGATGGATTATTTGCACTAGTGAAATTATTGAAAGTGATTACAACGCGCAAAACAACTGTTTCTGATATCATGAGAGAAATTCCAAATCATATTGCTGAGAGAAAAGCCTACGTGGTCGATGCGGAAGATGTTCTAACAATATTTGAAAAATGCAAAGAGAAGCTAATTGAAAGAATGAAAAATCATGAAGGAAAAGAGTTAACTATAGACGGTCTTAGATATGACCTGAATGATGGTACGTGGATATTAATAAGGAAATCAGGAACAGAACCAAAAATCAGGATTTACTATGAATCACCAACATCGGAGAGATTCAAATGGGTGGAGCAAATCGTTAAAGAACTTGAAAATATTATCATGAAAAAGTGATTGTTGATGGTATCAGAAATTATGCAAAATGAAGTAAGACTAACAAATGAAAGGTTAAGAATTTCCATTTTTATATTGCTGTTCTGGGTAATTATCACCACATTAGATGTTACAGGTGCAATTAATTTTGGAGATAATGAAATAGGTTTTGTAACATATGCAATTATTGCCTCAACTGCAATTATTATGTTACTATTAAGCCTAGGGATACAGATTGAACCTTTGGTAAAAGGTATGATTAAAAATCGGAAGGATATTGACAAATTTTGGGAAGGTAAGGAACCATTGAAACCAGATATTAAAAAGAGAACATTGGTAAGTGAGATTTTGCTAATTATTGCTATATTGTTAATGCTGACTTCACTACTCTTCATTGTTATATAGGATTGATTACAGAGAAATTGAAATATTACAGGAATTATAAAGGGGGCTTATCAATGGGAACTCGGATAGATTTACTTGAAAATTTAGCTCCAAGAGCTAGAAATTACATAGGAGAATCTATTGGGGTGATATTAAAGAATAAGATAGACCTACTCAGTTTGATTATTTTTGGTAGTGCTGTACGAGGAGAATATCAACCAGATCTATCTGACGTAGACATAATTTTTGTGATAAATGATAATACATCTAAGAAAGATAAGACACGAATTAAAAGAGAGTTAACAAAATTAGAATATAAGCACACTTTTAGAAAGAAGATTAGTTCTATAGTGGACACTGTTTACAAACGTGCTGAAGATATGACAGGGATGTATGTTTCACACTTTGTATGCTATAGAAAAGAATTTCTTGCTGCTAAATTCTCAAAAGTATTCAACATAAATTTGCTTCTGTGTAAATTACTTGCTCCAACAGATGTTGTTTGGGCTAGTGTTGTAAAATCAGCTACAACGTTGTGGGGGGAAAACCTGCTTGACAAAGCAAGCTTAGCTGAAGTTAGCAAAAGTCAAATCAAGAAAAGTAAAGTGATGAATCTTGTTCTTTGCACTGCATCTCTTGCAACTTATATCCTTCACCCAGATTCAACAAAATATGCCATGGAAGCTGTTAAGTGGAGTTTACAAACATGTTACTTCAGCTATACCTTAGAACCAGCTACTACTGCAAAAGCAGTACAATTTTTTCTTCAAAAGAATTACGATAATCCTCTTTTAGATGAACTTCTCAATTTAAGAAAGAATTACAAGCGATCCTCGCGATTCATATTAAAAAGTTTCAAAGTTGTGAGCGGTCTCCATAAAAAAACTCTTAGAGAAAATGTTTTTCCAAAAAAAATAAATTAAAAGGAAAAAGATAAGTGGAAAAAATACCCACTTACAGTTTATTTTTGTTTTTTATAGATTCCTTTGTAAGGAGCTCTTTCTCCTTGTAAGTATCTTTTATGGGGGTCTACGATAAAGGAAGCACATATGATTCCTGCTGTAAAGAGGACGAGTAAACTTCCTAAAGCTACACGCATTGCATTAGCTAAACCTAATGAGCGTGATACATATATCATCAAACCAAATAGTAGTGGAGATACTATTGCGCTTACTCTTCCGGCTATTTTTTGAAAACCACCATATTGCGCCAGCTTTGATGGAGGTGCAAGAACCATAATAAATTGTCTCCCCACTATCCAAATTCCACCAAAACCTATACCTATGAATATCGCACCAAGCCATATTAACCCGACGGGAATTGTTACTGAACCTATCTGCAGTCCACTTAGGATAAAGATAGTTAATGCAATAAACCATGAACCACCGACTCCCATGAAGAGATTTTTAGGTCCTAATCTATTCATAAGTCTTCCAACAATGATGCCAAAGAATACTGAGAAAATTATTCCTCCTAAAATTATATAATTCGTCATTCCTTCAAGTGCTTCTCCACCTACCGTTGAAACTACAGGCACCATGTAAAGAATCGTTGTATTGGCGGCATCTGTAATGAAGAACCAAGCTAAGAAAAACAACCAAGAATTTTTGTCAGAGACAATATCTTTAAGTGAAGTTCTAAAGGAAACTAGGGATGATTTCACATATTCTTTTGGTGATATAGTTTCCTCAGGTGGGTTTTCTACTTCCTTGTGGAAGAGGTAAGGAATACTAATCAAAATTATAATGACAGATGAGATTACAAATAAATATCTTAATCCACCATAGTTTATTGTGTTTGGGTCAATGGTTGTAGACCCTACTTGCCAGATTCCGGAATCTACTGGAGTGTGGGATCCAAACAAACCAGGAAGGCCTATGATAATACTTACAGCTATTGCAATTATCGATCCAAATGCTGCGATAGCTCCACCAATAGCTTGCATAAAACCTCTTGTTTCTGTTTCAGCAATGAATGGAATTTGAGCGTCATAAAACATTCGACCAGCTTGATAACAGAAGTTTGCTATAACAAATAAGAAGCACGCCCACCAAAAGTTCACCCAAACTGTGATTAATGCTGTTGCAGTTACCATTATACCAGCTGAGATAAGTACTGCTGGTTTTCTTTTCCCTGCTTTGTCAGAAATAGCACCCAAGATTGGCCCCAATATGGCAATCAAAAGATTTGAGCCTGCCATAAAAATTGACATTACAATGAATACAATTGGATAATTCCAACCCATTGCAACGCCCATTAATAAAACAAATGGGGTAAATGCTAAACTTATTACAGATTGTGAAAAGAAAGTATCAGCCATATCATAGCTATACCACAACCAAGCGTTTTTTCTACTTGATTTTTTTGATTCTAAAGCAGTTTCTTTGATATCATGTTCATCTAATACTACATCTTCATGTGACATTTATTTCACCTTTAACATCTCTAAAAAGAAGAGAATTTATTCTCATTAATACCAGTTTAATTTAAAGATTCTCTTAAAACTCCAGAATTTCAGAGTTTTATAAGCTAATATCATTTATTACGATGCAGAGATTTCTCGAATTCAACAAGTAAAGTTGGGATTCCATCGTTTTTGTAAACTTTACAAAATTCTAAGGATACCAATCCCATTAATCTCTCTCTTCTAGATTCATCTGTTTTTAGATAAATAAATCTACCATTGGGAAGTTCAGCAGCGATTTTTGGGTAATCAGTTTGATTATGAATTTTATCTTTAGTACCATTAGTTACAAATACTTCTTTTGTTATACTTGAAACTTTGCCAAAGAGTTCAAAATTCTTTACGGTATCAGCTGCTCTTTTCCATTTCCAGATTTCAGCATTATCCGCAAAAGTTTCAGCTCTTCTTCTTTGAACTTCTTCCTTCATACCTCGTAATTGTATTCTTTTAACTATTGATCTAATAAGTTCAACTACAAAAACGGGCAATATGGGGGATACAAATCTAAGAAACCATTTTGGAAACCAAAGAGTATGCATAGGATCATTAGTAATGATTGTAGGAGCTTCTATTACTCCATCAATTAAACCTTGCAGAATAATTGCTCCTCCCCAACAAGTACCATAGAGAACAAAATCATTCTTACCTAATTCAAGATAGTCGATCACATCTTGTACATCTCTAGCTTTTTGACTCATATCCATCTTGGCTCTTTTTCTATCCAATCTGCTACTTTTCTTTTCACGTGTTTCAATATAATAACACTCGATCTTATCATGGATGACTTCATAAAAATCCATGAATCCTATTTCAGTTCCACCCCATCCAGGTACAAAAACTAAAGGACGTTTTGAAATTGGATTATTAGGTTTAAAATGGTATACTCTGATTTCACCATCATCTACTGGAACATATAGACTTTTAGTTGTATCAATCTCCCAGAAATTTGGAACCTTTCTTTCAGTAGCTGTGAGCATTTCATTAACTCGTTGTTTTAACTCTGGAGTTATATCAAATATTGACTGTTCTACTTGTAGAGTTTCGTAAATCTGTTTTACCATCTACTTTGCTTCAAATGCACTCTATTATTAAATTTTTCATAGTTCGAAAGATTTTTTTGGTTTGTTAGATGTAGATAATTATGCCCACCTTCTAGTAAGTTGTCTTCTAATTTCCAGTCGAAAGGAGGGGGTTTTCAAGGAGATAGAGGCTAGCGAAAGTATTCAGTGATTATCTACGCATAAAATGTATCACATTTCTTGGAATATCTTTATTTAGTATTAACTCAAGCGAATAGTAATGTCACAGACGAGATTCTCCGAATTTGCTGTGTTCTTTGATGATGGGGGAGTAATGAATGATAATCGTATTAGAGGTTTACAATATCAAAAATTGGTCGGAGAGTATTTTACGCCTAAATTTGGGGGAGAGCCATATTTGTGGGCTGAAAGTAATGTAAATTTTATTGAAGAAATTATGAAAGAATACTCTGATGCGATTTGTAAGGGTAGTGACATTGATTACAAAACACATCATGCTGATTTTGTAAAAAGATGGATAGAAGAGATGTTTAATTATGTGGGAATTAAACTTCCTGCGAAGTCAGAATATAAACAGATATATCGAGACGCGATTGAATCCATTACCCCCAATATTCGTTCAGCATATCCAGGTGTTGTGGACACCATTAAAAAGTTAAAGAGGTTAGGATTTAAGCTTTACACAGCATCAGGAGAAGATTCTCTTGAGTTAAAGGGATATTTACAAGGCATGAGAATAAGAGATCTTTTTGAGAATTTTTATGGACCAGATCTTGTTAATACACACAAAACCAATGATAATTTTTTCAAACGAATTTTTGATGACGTATGGTTTGAACCAGATAGAACAATTGTCATCGAAGATAAACCAAAGTTCCTCGAATCTGCTTTGAACAGTGGTGCCAATGTTATTCAAGCATGTCTAACTGGAGAATTTGAGCCAAGTTGTCAGTACTATATCAAAGATATGCATGAACTGCCTAAAATCCTTACTGATCTCGTAAGCAATATAAAGGATAAATAAATGCATCTAGAGGGGAAAGGAGAGGAAAGAAGTACCTTATTAGAAGAGTGGTTTTTTCTGAAAGCAACCTTGTTGTTTAGGCAACTTTCTGGTGAAGGGACCTTACTGCAAGGTTTTGTGTTTAAGAACTAATTTTCTTATTATAAGAGCAGTAAATGCAAATATGATTGATACAACCGTCATTATGATACTAAAGATGAAATCAGTATATTGCCCATGAATGGGAAATTGGTTTAGGATAACATAAATGATAATACCCAATACAGCAACGCCTAATGCCGATATACTAAATAGGAATAGGTTAATATTTCGTAATCTACTATGTTGACTGTAGTAATAGAAAATCACCGCTAATATCAGAGGGATGGGGATTTCGATTAATATCAAATTAGATGACCATTGTTCAAAAAAGTCTTCTACGACGTCAAACGCACTTTCCATACTTGCTACAAGTAGAAATTGTACTGTAACAGAATAAATTAAGATTAGAATAGCAGAAATCCATGGAGAGAATTTCACTAAAGGTTTTGGTTCAGGTTTGGATATATCTTCCACAGCACTCAATATAGTCAACCTACCAATATCAAGTGCATTACTTCAATTAAGAATTTATTGCCTAACCACTACAAATAAAAATAGGGAGTAGGCATTGACATTTAGGAGATTAATATGACTAAAGCGATAATGGAAACTAATAAGGGTGCAATAACAATTGAATTTTATGATGAACATACACCTAATACTGTAAAAAACTTCGTATCTTTAGTGAAGTCTAATTACTATGATGGCGTTGTTTTTCATCGTGTGATTCCCGAGTTTGTTGTTCAAGGAGGAGATCCTACAGGAACAGGGAAAGGAGGACCAGGATATCAAATTGCAGATGAAGTAGAGAATCCAGTACAAATACACAATTTGGGACATTTAAGTATGGCAAATGCGGGACCAAATACAAATGGATCACAATTCTTCATAGTTCTCAATCCCAATAATTGTAAGCATCTTAATGAAAAACACACAGTTTTTGGAAAAGTTGTGGATGGTATGAATGTAGTAAATCAAATTGTCCAAGGTGATAAGATGGTTAAAGTAACCATTGAGGACGAATCTGATATAATTGCCAATCATCAATTGCAGAAGCTTTAAAAGTTAATTTAGATACCAAGGGAGGATTTCCCTTGATTTCCGTTTTTATATATTACTAATATTATCTAAAATTAAAAGATAGATGGTGGCTCGGAGGGGACTCGATCCCCCGACCTCAAGATTTCGCATCTGAGGTTCACGTTTGCAGTTCTAACCCTTTTTTATCAAGATTATGAGTCTTGCGCTCTGCCAACTGAGCTACCGAGCCAGTTGTTAGACCAGAATTTATTCTGTTCTTTTTATTTCTTTTGTTCTATATCATCAATTCATGTACCCTTACAATAATTTTCAGAACTTTTTCTTTGGAATAATTATTTTATACTAGATAGTATGACAAGATAGTATGCCCAAGAAAAAGAAGAAAAAGAAAAAAACAAAGCGAAAAACTATTGTTATAGAAGAAGTGATTGAGGACGAGGATATATTCGAAGATTATTTAGTGATTGTAACAAGGACAGAGAGAAGAGATTATCATTATCGAGTAACTGCTAAGAACGAAGAAGAAGCTATTGAATTTGCAGTTGACGAGTGGAATCCATTAAAAAATAAAGATGTTATTGCACTTGAAGAACAATTTGTTGATGTTGTAGGTTGGGAAGCAAGCGTTGAAGAAAATAATTAACACAGAGATTTCATTCTTCGTAGAACCTTCTTGCTTTCTCTGCAAATTCTGACCCAAAACCCCCACTAACTTCCAACAGTTGATCAACAGAACCAATTGGTTGGATCTTATCTAAAGGAGGAACAATTGCTTTTTTCAGTTCATCCATTACTTTTTGAACATCTATTATAGTCATATTTCTACTAAAGTAGGACTTGGGTTCAACTAGTATTTCCGAAGTTATTCCTAATTTATTTTGTTCTTCTACTAGTATCATGTAAGCTTCACATAGCAAACTGTCTCTCTGTTGCCAGTTTCTTTCTTCAAAAATGTCTAAGAGAAGAGTTTCTAGTTTTTCAGCAATTTTTAGTTTACTAAAAGCAGTTCCAAACCACTTCTCATAGGGGGTATATGACTTTTCTAACAAAAAAGCAAGCCTCATAATATATCTAATAAGACGAGAGGATTCCATTTTAGATCCCAATTCATCTCCTATCTCACCAGTTCTCCCTGCAAAAGCAATCTCTCCCCCTATATGATGCCACTCGGATAATAGCTTGTACTTCCAAACATTCTCTGGAAAATAAGCGAACTGATCTCGAATCTTCGACAATTCTCCATGGGTATCAAAGAAAATCTTTCCAGAAGTTATCTCTAATAGATTCTGTTCTGGCAATAGTAGCCAATCTATGTCGGTTAGGTTTGTATTATTAAGACTAAGTTGTTTCTTGAGATATTTTTCTACAGTAAAAATCTCTATTCTATGATTTATTTCTCCTTCGGTTATTAATTGAGGCATTTGCGTTCCTGAATCATTGGGATCTGGGAAACTCCAATGAGTAGAATGACCTCTGAATTCGAACGGTAGTTTGGTTCTGAATAATTTAATTAAGGTATCATAATGTTTGTCATAATTTTCTTTATCTATGAACAGATATAATCGAAGTCCCCAGTGATGATCTGAAGAAACAACATCATCGAAACCAATTACTTCCGAACCAGGACCGATTAATGCAGCAGTATATTTTAAATGAGGATATTTACTCTCAATAATTTCCTTTACTACTTCATAGAAGAACATTTCAGATAATTGCAATCCTGGGGTAAACTCTGAAACCATAGACTATCATAGAAGATAGCACTAAAAACATTATCGATTTTTGTAAATAGAAATAAGAAAAATGGGAAAAATAAAGAAAAATTATTTGTTTCTCGTTCTCATAAATTCATCAACTAACTCTTGACCTTTTCCAACCTTATATTTACATGTTGCTGGAACACGATCAGCAGCTCTTTTCAAGGCATCTAAGATTACAAAATAATCCTTTGCATATGCTCTAACAGTTACGATCTCTTGGCCTTCTTTGACACGTGCAGCTCTATCTGTTGGTTTTCCGAAGGATCGCCTCATACCATCTTGAATTCTGTCTGCACCAGCTACAGCCATCATTTTATTTTCTCGTAAAATATGATGAGGGTGAATTCTTATGGTCATGTGATATCCTTCAAGCCCTAACTCTCTCTGAAGAATTCTGTTTACTGCTATTCTTGATGCTTCTAAGGCAGTGTGTCTGATTTGACATTTTTCTTTAGATACTAAATGGATATGAACAGGAAAAT
>BPTK01000036.1 GCA_023705905.1 Candidatus Heimdallarchaeota archaeon | reverse complement strand
TGATTCAGATTTTAGCAATTCAGAGGATGACCTGTATGATGGTGAGGAAGGTTATCTACCAGCTGTCGTTTATGAAAGAATAGAAAATGGTCAGAATTATGATAGTCACATTGTTCTTGCTGGTGAAGCAATTTGGACATATTACAAGAATATGTATGATCAAGTAACTGAAAATGGAGTTTACAACGGGGGAATACATTATGGGCAGTTATTTGTGAATAATATCCTTAACTATTTTACTTCTACACAACATGAAATAACAATTGTGGCAACAGACGGTTTAAACATAGGTTTTGTTGAAGTATTGATATCACAATTAAGTTTAGGATTAATAATGGTTTTTTGCGTCAGAAAGAAAAATAAAAAATAGTGTGATATTAAGATTCAATAGTTAAACTACCTATTTGAGTTGGAAATCTTAGTGTAGCTTTAATCTTGATCCATTATTTCTTTGATGAAATTTATAATATCCCAAATCTCCACAAATGTATTGTTGAGAGCACATGGTGTTATTCGAATTATGTTAGGTGGTCGAAAATCGTGAATGACACCCTTTTCCATGAGCTTATTGCTAATTGTTTGAGCATTAGAATGTTCCAAAGCAACATGTCCTCCACGTCTCTCTTCATCTAAAGGTGTTCCAATAGAAAACTCATAGGGAGCATCTACAAGTTGGTTTTGTACAAGATAAATGAGGTAACTAGTTAGCTTAAGAGATTTTTCTCTAATATTTTCAATACCTGCTTCTAGTGTTAGATTTAATGATCCCTCTAAAACTGCAGAACCCAATATAGAAGGAGAAGATATTTGCCATCCACCAGCTGTTTTGGATTGTTCGAAATCAAGATTCATTTCAAACTGTTTTTCTTTGACATATCCAAACCATCCAGTAAGAGCTGCTTCAAGTCCAAAATGTTTTTTATTGACATAGATGAACGCGCTTGAACCAGGACCAGCGTTCAGATATTTATAGCTGCACCAGAAAGCAAAATCAACATCCCAGTCATCGAAATGATGAGGAACAACACCTACAGAATGACTACAATCCCATCCAATCAGAATTCCTCTCTTATGGGCTTCTTCTGTTACTCTCTTAATATCTAGTAACTGACTACTTCTGAAAAGTACAGAAGGAAGAACAATGAGGGCAATTTCATCCGTCATCATTTCAATAATTTTCTTTTCATCTATTGTTATACCATCATCACTTTTTACAATGATGAGATGTTCTTGAGGATCTAAACCTTTCAATTTAACTTGGCTTTGAAGAGCATAAATATCTGTAGGAAAATTTAATTCATCCGCTAGAATTTTCGTTTTCTTTCCTTCCGGTTGATAAAATGAGCTTACAAGAGCATGAAGATTTACTGTTGTAGTTCCTGTAGCAACGACTTCATCAGCTGTTGCTCCTACTAATTTTGCTCCCTTCTCTCCTAACTTTTCTGCTTGAAAGAACCAAGGTAGTTTAGCACTCATCCACCCTTTAACTGCCAAAGTTTTCCACTCATTTAGAACTCTTAATAGCGTTTCTTCCCCATCTTTTGGCAATAAACCTAATGAGTTTCCATTTACATATATTGAATCCTTGGGTACATAGAACCTTTCTCTGAAACCTGCTAACTTATCATCTAAGTCTAATCTCTCAGCAAATTCTTTACTCATCTCAAACTGGTAATTCATACAATTCATAGAGGAGAAAGATTCTCACTACATATCTTTTGTGGAATTAGTATCTTTTGTGGATTTTTTTAAAGACCTTCCTTTATTTTTTAATACACATAAATGCATTCGTTTAAATTGCTATACAACCTGTTTTAGATATTTCCAAGTGTGCCCTTTTTCTTGTTCTATTATCTCTTCTGGTGAACCAGCAGCTACTAAATAGCCGCCATTTTTACTTCCACCTTCAGGGCCTAAATCGATAATTCTATCAGCTATTTTAACTAAATCCATGTTATGATCGATGAAAACAATAGTATTCCCTTCGTAGGCAAGTTTTTGAAGTATCATGATTAGTTTTTCAATATCATAAAAATGCAATCCTTGAGAAGGTTCATCAAGAATATAGATGCTTTTTCCTTGCACTTTCTTTGCTAACTCTCTAGTTATTTTCAGTCTTTCAGCTTCTCCACCTGAAATTGTAGTTGTTGGTTGTCCCATTCTAAGATATCCCAGTCCTACATCATGGGCAATTTTCAATGGCATGCGAACCTTTTCAATGTTTGAAAATAACACTGATGCTTCAGTTATGGTCATATCTAGAATGTCAGAAATAGTTTTTCTTTTGTATCTAGCATTCAAGATATTCTTTTTGTATCTCTTACCTTTACATGAAGGACACAATATCCATACATCAGATAAAAATAGAAGCTCGATTCTTTTTTGACCTAATCCTCTACATTCCTTACATTGTCCCTTTGAAGTGTTATAACTAAAGTGACCAGGAGTTAATCCTCTGGCTTTAGATTCAGGTAGTTTTGAATACAAATTGCGAATCTCGTCATAGACACCTAAATAGGTAGCGGGATTGGATCTACTTGATTTACTTAAAGTAGATTGATCAACAACGATTACTTTGTCCAGTTCATCATAGCCTGTAAGTTTCTTATGTTTACCAACTTCAATTTTCTTCTTCGTAATTTGTTTCTCAAGAGCTTTTTGTAATGTGTCAATCACTAGAGAAGATTTACCCGCTCCACTCACACCAGTAACAGCTGTTATTGTACCAACACCAAATTCTACATCAATGTTCTTGAGATTGTGTTGTGAAGCTCCTAATAATTTAATTTGTTTATCTGTATTTCTTCTGACATCAGGAGTGAGAATCCTGTGTTCCTTTGAGAGATATCTGGCAGTGAGAGAAACATCATTCTTGAGAACATCGTTTGTTGGGCCTGAGACAACTACTTCGCCGCCGTGATCTCCACCTAAGGGACCTAACTCAATTACCCAATCTGATTCTTTAATTATTATGTCATCGTGTTCTACAACAATTACATGATTCCCATTGTCTCTTAACTTCTTTAGAGTAGCTAACAATCTATCAATATCTCTTGGATGTAAACCTATAGTCGGTTCGTCAAGGACGTATGTGACACCTACCAGTCCACTTCCAATTTGCGATGCTAGACGTATCCTTTGAGCTTCACCATTTGATAATGTGCTAGCTCTTCTGTCCAATGTTAAGTAACTCAAACCAACATCTACCAAATACTGAGCTCTCTTAGAAAGTTCATTGATAATTCTGTCAGCAATTTTAATTTCTCTTTTTGTTAACTTTAAATTATTAAGATACTCTAGGAAATCATCAACTGATATACTTGCTAAATCATAGATAGATTTGTTTCCTACTGTGATTGAAAGTATCTCAGGTTTAAGTTTTCTTCCTTTACAATCTGGACATGAATATTCTGTGAAAAATTGATTGTATCTTTGTTTATATTCTGACCCCCATAAAGACTCAGAAGGACTTTCTAACCATTTCTCCCATCTGGGTATAAGTCCTTCCCATTCAGCTGTTTTGGTGAATTCAGAGGATGATCGCTTTCCTTCTCTGATCATCTGTATTTTAACTATTTCTCCCTTTGATCCATAAAATAATCCATCTAGTTGTTGAGGAGTGAAATCTTTCATTGGCATATCTAATGTGAAACCATAATGTTCACCAATAGATTGAACCATAGCCCTTCTCCATGAATTCGGATTTGTCATTCGTTTAGCAGAATATTGACCAATTGTTCCTTGAGCGATTGATTTATCCCAATCTTTGATTATCTTTCTCATATCCAGTTTCCTTATGGTTCCTAATCCAGTACAGGTAGGACAAGAACCTGAATAATGATTGAAACTGAATAATCTAGGATGCATTTCCTCAGGTGTCTCGTATTCGTGATCTATGCACTCTGCGTAGATGGAATAAGTATTCTTCTGACCGTTTTGATGAATCTCAACTCTTCCTTTACCTAACTTAACAGCTGATTCAATACTTTCTGCTAATCTTGAAGTGATATCCTTTGAGATTTTTATTCTATCAACTACTACTGAAATCGAGTCTGATTTGCGTTTCTTAATTTCGTTATCAAGATGATACTCTTTATCATCAATAATTATTCTTGCGTAACCTTGTTTAATGAGCTCCTTGATAGTTTTTTGAACATCTATCTTTTCACCATTAGTTAGAGAAGTAGCTATTGTAACCTCTTTTGCATTGAAGTCTTTTATAACGAGTTTTGCAATTTCGTCAATTGTTCTTCGTTTCAAAACTTTGTTACATTTAGGACAATGCGGAATGCCTATTTTTGCAAATAAGAGTCTGAAGTAATCATAAATTTCTGTTGTAGTTGCAACGGTAGACCGTGGATTTTTTGAGATTGAGTGCTGATCGATAGCTATAGATGGAGTAAGACCTATTATGTCATCAACATCTGCTCTTTCTGCTTTAATCAAAAACTGACGAGCATAACTTGAAAGACTTTCTATAAACCTTCTTTGCCCCTCTGAAAATAAAGTATCAATTGCTAAGGAACTTTTGCCTGACCCGCTAGGACCAGTGATAACAACTAATTTTTCTTTTGGTATATCGAGATCGATATTCTTGAGATTATTTTTTGTTGCTCCTCTTACATAGAGATAATTAGCAGGATCTAGGTTACTATCGAAAGTTATTGTTTTCTCCAAAAATATGTTTTTCTCTTCCTTGAGCAAAATCCTCTTTAGAGCTTTTCCTGTAAAAGAATTTTCAAGTTTAATTATTTCCTCAGGTGTCCCTTCCCCTACTAAAAAACCACCTTTCTCTTCTCCTCCCTCTGGACCCAAATCAATTATGTAATCAGCTGTTTTGATAACATCTAGATTGTGTTCAATGATAATAATTGTATTCCCTTTATCCACCAATCTCTGAAGAACAACCAGAAGTTTTTTGATGTCTTCAAAAGACAACCCAGTTGTTGGTTCATCTAAGATATATAGGGTGTTCCCAGTAGCTGTTTTAGAGAGTTCTCTGGAAAGTTTGATTCTTTGTGCCTCTCCTCCACTGACAGTTGTAGAAGGTTGTCCAAGTCTAATATAATCAAGACCAACATCAGACAATGTTTGTAAAATCTTACTGATTTTTGGTTGGTTCTTGAAAACTTTCTTGGCGTTACTGATAGTCATGTTAAGTATGTCTGCGATAGAATGACCTGAAAATTTCACTTTGAGCGTTTCGTCATCATATCTTCTACCTTTGCATATCTCACACTCAACTTCTACATCTGGAAGTAAGTTCATTTCTATTTTATTGTAGCCATGCCCCTTACAGGATTCACATCTGCCTTCTTTTGTGTTAAAAGTAAACCTCGTTTTAGTATAACCTCTTACCAATGCTGTAGGTAATCTAGCATAGAGATCTCTAATAGGATCCAGAAGTTTGGTGTATGTTGCAGGATTAGATCTAGAACTCCTTCCTATGGGAGATTGATCAATTACTACAACTTTATCTAGATTCTCTGTTCCCTCAAGTTTACTGTGTTTCCCTATTCTCCGAGTTCCCTTATGGAGTTTATTAACAAGAATTGGATAAAGTGTATCCTTAATTAGGGAAGATTTGCCAGAACCACTTACTCCAGTAATGCTAATGAAACTTCCAATTGGAAACTTAACATCAATCTTCTTTAGATTATTGTGTTGAGCACCTTTGAGTGTTAGAAATTTAGTTGCTTTTCTTCTTTTAGAAGGAACTTCTATTTCATCTAAACCTAAGAGATATCTTGCTGTTGTTGACGTCTTAGCTTCTTTCTCAGTCAACTCATTTGGATCTAAAGAGAATAACACTTCTCCTCCTTCATCTCCAGCATAAGGACCTATGTCAACTAAGATGTCTGCATTTCGTAGAGTATCCTCATCATGTTCTACGACAATTACTGTGTTTCCGCCATCTCTCAAAGTCATTAGAGAGTTGAGCAATTTCTCATTATCACGATTCGCTAACCCAATACTAGGTTCATCAAGAATATAATTAACACCTTGAAGTTTAGATCCTATTTGCGTAGCTAATCTTGTTCTTTGTGCCTCTCCTCCACTTAACTCATTTGCTCCTCTATTTAATGTAATATAATGTAATCCTACTTCTATAAGAAAAGATAATCTATTTTTTATTTCTTTTAACAAGGGTCCGGCAATTATGCTTTCTTCTTTGGATAATTTCACTTTATTGAAGAAATTGTAGCATTTGTCTATAGGTAATTGATTGAGATCAGCCATATTCTTTCCATTGAAAAGCACTGCTAAACTCTCAGGCTTCAACCTTTTTCCTTTGCAATCAGGACATGTTGTGAGTTCCATTAGTTTCTCTAGCTGTTCTTTCCTCTTCTGCGAATTAATTCTATAATATCCTTCCATTGTTAAAGGGATTATTCCCTTCCAAGTCGTAAGATATTCTCCTTTGCCTTGCCAAGTTGTAGTATCTCCTCCCCAGGACCATTTCAATTTGTAAGTCTTCTTTCCTGATCCATAGAGGATTAGATTTTGTTGTTCTTCTGTTAAGTCTTTGAAAGGAGTGGTGATATCGAATCCATTTTCCTTTGTTATTTGATTGAGATTCTTTACACTTATACCGCTATAGGTTATATATTTCAAACTTTTAGTCGTTGTAGCTATTGCTCCTTTTGCTATTGAGAGTTCTGGATTAATAAATTTCTCTGGAACAATCTGAGGGATTTTACCTATTCCTTTGCACAGTTGACATGCTCCAACTGGAGTATTGTAAGAAAAGTCTCTAGGGTTGAAATCATTTACAGATATACCACACTCTGGGCATACCAATTTAGTTGAGAAGGTTCTTGTTCTCTTCTCACCAACGATTTTTAGTTTTCCTTTTGCTAAATCTAGAGCTAGACTTATGCTATCAGCTATACTAGGTTCGTTTTTCCTATCACAAGTGTTCCTATCAACAATTATCTCAATATCATGAGGAACATACCTTTCTAGTTTGACTTCCTCATCATCGAGATTGATTTCTTTGCCATCAATGATTAATCGATTGTACCCATCCTCTTTCCATTGCCCAAGTTCCTTCCTATATTCTCCTTTTCTTTTCTCAAACATAGGTGCAATTATCTTGATTTTTTCTCCTTCAAAAGATGCAAAGAGCTGTTCAATTATTTGTTCAGATGGTTGGGCTTCAATTACCACATTGCAATCGGGACAATGAGGAATTCCCACTCTTGCAAAAAGAACGCGCATGTAATCGTAAATCTCTGTTAAAGTCCCTACTGTGCTTCTTGGATTTCTTGAGATAGTTTTCTGATCAATAGAAATTGTTGGTCTTAATCCTTCTATATGTTCAACATCAGGTCTATCAAAATTACCTATAAACTGTCTAGCATAAGCGGAGAGTGTTTCCATATATCTTCTCTGAGCTTCCATGTATATAGTATTAAAAGCTAAAGAACTTTTACCGGAACCACTGATTCCTGATATTACGACTAACTTATTATGTGGTATGTCAATAGAAATATTTTTCAGATTATTCTCTTGAGCCCCCACAACTCTTATTGATTCTTTAGCCACCTTCAGCACCCAAAATATGTGTCAGAGCTTATATCTCACGCAATCGATTTCACTATATAAGTATGAAGTTTTGTTGAAAAAAGTAGCGAAGAGATTTTGTGCCAATTATCCATATATTTCATTAAATTCTTCTTCTAAGATATCCATCACAAGATCATTTCTATATTCGCCTATGATGAAAGATGCTTCTCTTCTCACACCAACTTTCTTGAAGCCTATTTTCTCATAAACATGGACTGCATTAGATGTGAATTCGTAAACATGAAGTTGAATTCTATGAAGATTCAAAACATTGAACCCAATCTTGAGAATACATCTTGTAGCATCTGAACCATATCCCTTGTTCTGATTTTCAGGATTGTGGATGGATATGCTAAGTGATGCTCCTCTATTTATCATATTTATTCTCTTGAGAGCTACAGTTCCTAAGAATTCTTCAGTTTCTTTGTGAACAATAGCGAAGGTGAAAGCTTCTCCTTTGCTTGCTTGTTCATTTACCTTTTTGATCCAATCCTCTCTTTCTTTGCTAGATGATGGAACATATTTCCCTAGACTAACTCTTGTTTCATAGGAGTTCCAGTGTTTCATTATATCTGATAAATCACTCAATTCTACCGCTCTAAGTTTTACTATTTCTCCACTAAACGGTGAAGGTATATCATAAACAGAGGTCATATGTTCTCAACAAAATTGAACTTAATATTGGTTTCTCTTTGTATAGATTCAAAAAGCTTATTCTGCATTTTTGTAATTTGTTAACCATTTTATAATTCAAAAGCAGAAGTATATTAATTCGTTTTAGGTGAATAATATGGCAAAAACAAGAACAATTTACCAAATAATTGAAAGTCAAGCAACTATGGAAGGTGCTGGAGTTAGACTTAGAAGAGCATTTGGTCGAGACCACCCAAAATTAGACCCTTTTCTGCTTTTGGATGATTTTGGTTCAGATAATCCAGATGATTATATGTCAGGTTTCCCCTGGCACCCACACCGAGGAATTGAAACCATTACCTATGTGCTTCATGGTAAGGTTAAACATGAAGACAGTTTAGGAAATGCGGGTGTGATAGGTGAAGGAGATGTTCAATGGATGACTGCTGGTAGTGGCATCATCCATCAAGAAATGCCTGAAAAAACTGAGGGGTTGATGCTAGGATTCCAACTATGGGCGAATCTACCTTCATCGAACAAAATGATGCACCCTCGGTATCAAGAAGTTAAGCAATCAGATATACCTGAAGTTCAAATAAGTGATAAGATCGGTGTTAAAATTATCTGCGGAGAGATAGACGGGACCAAAGGACCTGTACAAGACATAGTTACTGAACCTGAATATCTTGATATAACTTTACAGCCAAATACGATTTTCAAGCATACCATAAGAGAAAATCATAATTCTTTCGCTTATATCATTGAAGGTGAAGGATTCTTTGATGAGAAACGGAAGAAGAAAGTGGGAAAACATCATCTAGTTGTGTTGGAAGATGGTGATGAGATACAAATATCAACAGCTGAATCCAATATTCGTTTGCTCTTGATCTCTGGAAAGCCTATAAGAGAGCCCGTAGCCTGGTCAGGACCAATAGTTATGAATACTCGAGAAGAACTTAGACTCGCTTTTGAGGAATACAGGAACGGATCCTTCACCAAGCATGATTGAATTATTTCTACCTCTTAAACTTTTTAAGGAAGCAATAAAAAAGAATCCTTATGTCTACAGTAAATTCAGAAACAAAGTTTGAAGTATCATCCTACAGATGGGTTGTGCTTATATTTTTTATATTAATGGCAATAATTACGCAAATGATTTGGATTACATTTGCTCCGATAACTACGGAAGCTGCTCAATATTACTTTGGTAATGAAAGCACGATAAGCTTGAATCTAATTTTACTATTATCGATGGTGTTCATGATTGTTTACCTTCCAGTTAATTACTTTGCAAGCAAAGGAATAGAAAGATTTGGACTTAAGTGGGGAACTGGAATAGGTGTGATTCTAACAGGTATTTTTGGTTTCTTAAGAGCAATTGTTCCAAATTATTGGGTAGTTTTTGCATTTCAGATAATGTGTGCAGTAGGGCAACCTTTTGTACTCAATTCATTTACAAAGCTAGCAATAAATTGGTTTCCAGAAAAAGAGAAAGCTCTAGCAGTAAGCCTAGGTACTATGGGTATCCTTCTAGGTGCTGCACTCGGGATGTTTTTACCTGGAATGTTTTTAAGTATAGGAATTGATATAATTCTTTACATATTTGGAGGTGTAGCTTTATTGTTTATGGCTCTCTATTTGATATTCGTAAAAGATAAACCTGATAGCCCACCAAACGCTTATAGTGAAAAACCAATGGAATTAGGAATAAAAGGAACACGAGATCTCTTCCGAAAAGATTTTCTGCTCTTGTTTATACTTGTACTACTTGGTGCGGGTGTCTTCAATGCTTTAAGCACTGGAATTGACCTATTATTTGCAGATATGGAAAACACACTTGGGTTGGGTGGAGATGCAGTTGGAATTCTTGGTGGTGTTATGATATTGGGTGGAATTGTAGGAGCAATAGTTCTTTCCACTTTGTCCGATAAGTTTAGGAAAAGAAAGATTTTCTTGTTACTAGCTGTAAGTACAAGCACAGTTTTTGCAATATTGTTCTATTTCATTAAGGATTTCGTATGGTTACTGGTAATTGCATTCTTCTTTGGTTTCATGCTGATATCAGCTTTACCTATAGGATTTACCTTCGGTGCTGAAATGACTTATCCTGTACCAGAAGAAACTTCAAATGGCTGGCTTATGTGGAGTGGACAATTAAGTGGAATTTTGTTGATAGCAATAGTGATGTTTATTCCTTCAGAATATATCCAATACAACTTTATTATCTACGCTGTGCTATTTGCTATTGCTACTGTCTTAGCATTCTTCCTTAAAGACCTAAAGGATTACGAAATTAAAGTATAAACAGAAGTGAGGTTAATCCTCTCATCTTCTTTTTTTGAAGTTAGCTAAAAAAGAAAGGAATATGATAAGCTTACTTATCAATTTTGGTAAAATTACATCTTTGCTCCACAACTTGTGCAGAAACTTCCTTCCATAGATGCACCGCAATTAGAACAAACTTTAGCACTTACAACAGGCTGAGCTGTGGTATAAGATTGTTGTTCAGTTGGTTGAACTGGCGCATAAGGTTGATATATACCTGGTTGTGTTGCTGCTGGCATCCCAGAAGTTTTTTTCTTCTTATTCATACTGTATACAACTGCACCAATTATTCCTGCTAGTACGAGAACGCCTACTATTATTCCTATAATTAGACCTATACTACCAGTTGGAAACTTTGCTTCGTATGTAACAGATGACGATTCTAATGTTGAATCGAAATTCCAGAAAACAATATACCATGTATCATCTGATCGAGCTCTGAATGTTCCTGATTGAATATAATAATCCCCATTTGATAAGAAATAAACATAAGCACTCAAATCCCCACCATCAAATTTATTGAAATTATATTCATCCATCGCCATTACTATTATGCCAACATATGGATTAGATCCGCTAAAAGACCAATCGATTTCAGCATCTTCCTTTACTTCAGCTCCCATAGCAATATATTCTGAAAAAACCAAATACTCAGTTCCTGAGAATGTTTTTGCTTGACTTACAGAAGCTGTAAATGCAAAGTTTAGCATACAAGTAAGAAATAATACTAATATTATTTTTTTCTTTTTCATTTTTACCACCCTTTAGGATAGAAATAATGTCAAAAGCTGCTTATTAATTTTGATTATCGTCTTTTTACACCATTTCATATCTTTAAGAGCTTAAGAATTAAACTTCAAGTTAAAAAGTATCTCTGAAAATAATGAGGAAAAATTATTTTTTTACTCTTTTTAGATTATTTATTTTAGTCTCCATAAATACTTACGAAAATAGCGGATCTAAGGTTTTATGATCTCATATCAAACAAAAATTAAGATTTCTTATCTTTCTGAACTGCGCCTTCTTCTTCTGATAATTGTAATAGTAATAATTGTAACAATTGCTGGTATTAGGAAACTAAATAATTCAAAACCAGCTGTTTTTGTCATGTCAGGAGGGTATTTTGAAACAGTTAAGTTAACATAATAATTGTTATAATGGGAAGATTCATCTTTGATTGAAAATGTCAAATTGTAATTTCCATCATCTAGAGTAGCAAGGTTTACCATATTTTTTGTAGGTTGCCAATATCTTTCAAAATTAATCGTATTGGTTTCAATTTTTATTCCTTCAAAAAATACTGTGTAAGATCCAGATTGTTCAAATTTATTACGAAAATTATAGTATGCTTCCCATTCAACATTTGCTTCTTCTCCTGATTTAACCCAGTAAGTTTTGTTAATTTCTATTATTGGAGCAAAATCCACCCTTTCCATTCTATAAACTCCATGAGCAATATCTCCATCTAATGGATACTTCATCTCCCAAGTGATTTGTCCATCATTGGAAACTTCTACTAATCGAGCACCAATGTCAGTTGAACCACTATGGTCTAATGTACCAAAGGTTCCTAATCTGTTACCATTTGGTAAAACGTCAGCATCCCCCCACCAAGCAGAATGATAATCAGCAGAAGATATCCATTGCCAAATGATCCTCCCCTCCATAGAAACTTCATCTATTTGTATCTCAATAATTCTAGATTTCCTGTTTTGAGCATCTTCTTGGTTGTGTTGGTCATTGTCAAAATAAATGAATGTATTGTAATTTATTTTTTCTAAGGCATGACCATGGTAAAAGAGACTCTCTTTTAGATTCCCCTCAATATCATATAAATCAAAATCACCATGTTCTCCTAACGACCACAACAATTCTCCTGTCTTGTGGTTTATCTTATAGAATGTATTGGTATTTCGGCAGTTGACATAAATAACATCTTCAACATCATCAAAAAAGATTGAATTCGCATGTGTAATGTCTGCCATTCCTTCATACTCTGTATCTTGGAAGGGGCACCAGTGCTCGAAAGGTACAAAATCACTCATATTTACGCTCCAGATTATTTCTCCCTCTGGAGTAAATTCTACAATTCTATCATATACGTAGTCTAAACCGTCATGATATACTAAGTATTGGTTAAGTGTGAAATAGGTATTAGCTATTGGATTCCATTCATATTCGTGATGTCCCTTAAAGTGCAATTGCTCTTCAACATTAGTCTCAATATTCCACAAAAGTGCTCCCTCATAATTACCATAAAGCAGAGTAGTAGAATTAATGAATTCTACGCTTAGAAAAGCATCTGTTCCAACATCTTTTTCGACTAGAATATCCCCTACCATATCTGTGATGAAGAGAGTTTTGTCAATGGTTGTATAGTTACTAATATCTCTTCTTTCAAGAACGAATAAATTGTAACCATCAAAATATCCCTCTGAACTCTCAATTATAGGGTTTCCTAGAAGGTAACTAATTTGAGATTTAGGTTCTTTTATGACTAGAGAAAAGTTTGTTAGTAATAATATTATTAATAACAACATAACTTTTCTTTTCAAGGAGAAGGTCACAAAGAAATATATGACTACTCGTTTTTAATTCTTATTCTTATTTTCCAAGTTTCATCAATTTGTTCACAAAACTAAAGAATGATATCATAATTTATCGCACATGACCATTCATTATACAGCTATTATGCCTCACGGTTTTAATTTGATCTCTGAACTCTACCCAAATATGGGTGAAGAATGGGCGAAACTCTCACAAGCTATGATAAAATCGTCTCTAGAAATCTGCAATATTGACCCTGATGTAATTGTTATAGCATCTCCTCATAATCTTAGGATAATTGAGCATATAGGTGTAATAACTTCTGAATGGTGTGAAGGTACTTGGTGGAATGATGATAAATCAAAAAGTGTTACAGTATCTAGTGCTTGTGATCGATCATTTGGTTCAGCAATTTATATGAAAGCTAAAGAAAATAATCTGCCTGTAGTAGCAGTAAATTATGGTGCTGCGAGTGGTGAATATTCAACTCACAAAATGGATTGGGGAACTATGATACCTCTTTGGTTCATTCAGGAAGCTTACAAGGCTAATAACAAGTCTCCTCCTTTGATTGTTCTTATTACTCCTTCAAGAGAAATTCCTTGGGACAATTTAGTCCGTCTCGGAGAGATAATTTCGCAAGTCAGTGATGAATATGAAAAAGAAGTTGTCTTTATTGCCAGCGCTGATCATGCTCATGCTCATGATGAAGAAGGTCCTTATGGTTATGATCCCTCCGCTAAAGAATTTGATAAATTAATTGCCAAATGGATTAGAGAGAATAAAATGGAGAATGTTGTGGGTCTTTCAAAAGATTTTATTGAGAGTGCGAAACCTGATAGTGTTTGGCAGCTGTTAATCCTTTTGGGTATTATTAAGAGTAAGGATTTGAAAAATAAGGATTGCGTTTATGAGTGTCCTAGCTATTATGGGATGATAGTAGCTTCTTTTCAATAGTTCCTCTTTTTTTCTCTTGAGTGGCCTCTTTACTATATTATTTAAATCAGAATAACAATTATCGGTAATGAACTCCGGTGATATGCGTATTGTAGAATTTGATACTCATAAAGCTTCAGACGAGCTTTATAATCTGTTTTTTGAATTAACAGAAAAGCTTGGTGAAGAGAAAAGACCTGGTGAAACTCCACCTCCTCGAACTTTACTTCGTAGAATGATGACTACAAAAATACCTGAGGTTAAACAATACTGGTGGCTCATTCTCAAAAAGGAAGTTGAAAATGAAAAAGCAATTGGAATTGCTAGAATAGGTTTTTCGACTAAAAAAGATCCAGCATATCAAGAAAATAAACATAATGCCGACATTCGATTAGATGTCGACAAGGATCACCGGAAGAAAGGAATTGGAAGCAAAGCCTTGAAAGTTCTTATAGAGAAAGCTAAGGAAGACAAGCATGTTGATACACTCTTAGTTGATGTCAATCTTGATTCAGGTCACCAATTTTGCAAAAAATTAGGTGGAGAAGTTGCTCTTGAAGCTGCTGAAAATCGATTACATATGGAAGCAGTTAATTGGGAAATGATTGAAAAATGGAAGAGTGAAGGTGACAAGATTGCTGAAAAAGAAGGCGTCACTATACATTCATTCACTGATTGTCCAGAAGAGATTTTGAAAGAATATGTCAACATCTACACTGAAACTATCAATCAACAACCTTTAGGGGAAATAGAATTAGAAATGCGTGTTACTCATGAATCAAGAAGAATGCAAGAGGAGCAAATTAAACAGCAAGGTCTCAAGTGGTACTCTAAAATTACAAAGGAAAAGGACGGAACGATTAGTGGATTAACAGAATTTTTGCAAATCCCAGAAATGCCTGAACGCATTATGCAACTCTTAACAGGAGTCAAACAAGAGTACCGCGGAAGAGGATTAGGCAAATGGTTGAAAGCAGATATGCTTCTTTTCATCAGAGATAATTTTCCTGATACAAAATACATTCAAACTGATAATGCTATCTCAAATGCACCCATGATATCGATTAATGATAGAATGGGGTACAAGCTTAATATCGCTCAAACTATGTATAAATTTGATTTAGAGGAAATTGGTAATAAAATGAATGCTGCATAATTATTCTATTTTTAAGATTTTAATGAGCTATTTTTATATTATACTTCACTTATTGTTATCTGAACAATCAACAACTGTGAAAAAAAGATGAGGATAAATGATAAGTAAGAAGACTACTATTATACTCGAACTCATTTTAATACCCGTAGTAACTGGTTTGTTGAGTTTGGTTGTAGGCTTAATGATACCACAGAAGGATATTTTTGATCATATTCTTATCGAACAAACTGTACTATTTTGTAGCTTAATTTTTGTTTTAGCGACGATAATAGTCCTCTTGTTAATACCTCCAATCAATGAAATAATAATCGATTATTTCAAAAATCACTTGCACTTCTATCCTATTTTAGTATTATATCTCCTGTTACTGCCAATTCTTAATTGGATTTATTCAGGAGACATAATTTCAGCTTTTACTTCATTTTTGTTATGGTATATGTTACCTACAGTTCTGTTCATTATACCTGCATATTTACCTAAAACCCGCTTCAACTTCATTTTTCAAATAGTTAGTGTTCTCTTATTTGCTATAGGTTTTGATAGCAGATATACTAATTCAGTAGTATCTGGATTCGTTTCAGAGCAATATACTTTCAATGCTCTATGGATTAGTTCTCTTATTCTTCTCCTCTACTCTGTTCAAATGAAAGATTTCACTAAGAAAGTAAATTGGAAACCCTCAATGAGGAAACTTCTTTATCCTTCTGTTTTAAGTGCAGGCATAGTGATAATTTCCGTTCCTATTGGATTGGCTACAGGTTTTCTTACTTGGTCTCCAAATTGGCCAGGTTCTCTTATGTTTATCTTATCATTTATTGGTATTTGGTTAACAATTGCTTTACCAGAGGAATTAATTGCACGAGCAGTCATCCAACATCAGCTAACTGAGAGTGTTATCGACAAGGAGAAGAATTTCTATAAGTATTGGAAATGGATAGTTCTAGTTGTTGTTTCCATATTATTTGGTGCAAGCCATTGGAATAATACCTCTCCAGAATTCATCTGGGTTTATATCTTGCTCGCTTCAATCGCAGGGATAGCTTATGGTTATTCTTGGTGGAAAGGAGGATTGTTCTCAGCTATGCTATTACATACCATTGTAGATTGGATTTGGGCATTACTCTTTAAGTGAAAAAAGAGAATGTTAATTGAACATTCTTTGAAAATTTAAACCTTATGTGCTGGCCTTAGAGGTTTCCATATCCATATGAGAATCATACAGATGATAGTTACAATAGTATGCCATATCAATTTTAAGCTCGTTCTAATCCAATTCCAAGCATAAGAGTAGGCAAATATCTCATATACGTAACAAAGAGCTATTATGTGTTTAACCCATTCAAATGCGAACCATACACCAAAAACGGTAAATGTATATGCCATGCAAATCCATTTCACTCCAACCCACCAAGTTATACAAGATTGTTTTTGGCTCTCTTTCCACTCATTTACCTTTTCTAGTTTTGAATCACGGTATTGAAAACCCAGAGATAATTTTTCTTCTTTCCAATTGAGGATCTCTGTCTGTTCACTTTTCTGGAAATCTATGGTTTCTTCATATTTTCCTTTAACAAATTTTATACAGTCTCCATCTTTTAGTGCCATTTTTATCATCCTAACTGAATCGTTTTGAATTCTTAAAGACTAGTACAACTATGTTAAACTTTTATTTAAAGTTGCTCCTTAAAAAAATAAATTGAAAAAATTCAGTTTTGAAAATACGCTGAATTTCACGCAATAATTTTTAAAGGAGCAGAGAATAATAGCACGGTAATTGTAATGGCTTCTAAATATCCGGTTTTAGTACTCTGTGGGAGTGATAAGAAAAAACGAGAATTATTGAATTTCATAGATCCTGATGAAAAATATGGCGTAAAAGCTCTTGTGCCTTTTCTTGGTAAACGAATGATGGATTGGCAGTTAGAAGAACTTATCAAATCACCCTATGTGGAAGAATTATATCTTCTTGGGGTAACAGAAGAACAGGCAAAGTTTGACTATCATGTTAATTATGTACCTATCTCTGCAACTTCTAATTATGGAGAAAAACTACTGGCAGGATTGAAATATGTTCGCGATCAAGGTAAGACTTTTGAGAAATTTATTGTCTCATCATCAGACACTCCTTGCATCACAGTTGAAGCAATAAATGAGTTTTTCGAAGCAGTTGAAAAAAATATTATTCACGATTATATTCAAGTAATAATTCCTGAAGAATCTGTTAAAGCAATTTTTCCTGATCACGAACGCGTAGTTGGGAAATTTACAGACATCAATGTCTTCGCTGGAGAACTTTTTGCAGTTAATGAGAAAGCAATAAAATCTTGTTCTAAACTGATAGATGAATTCGGTCGAAGAAGACGTTTAATTAAAAGGAGAGAAAGATCAAAAAGTACTAGCGCTCTGACACCTATTATTCGAATGGTTTTAAAAAGACCAAAAACTTGGTCTTATGTTATCAAGTTTATTCGAGGTAAGCTAGACCTCAAGGGAGCTGAAAAAGTAATTTCTATTATTAGCAAACTATCTGTGAAAGCTGTTATCTCTCATGATGGGGCTTCAGGAATGGATATTGATCTACCTGAAGACTATGATAAAGTAAAGAGATTCGTCAGTGAAACAAAGAATGTTCCATACACAGAAGGTATCAGTTAGAACAAGGCAGATGACTATGGACAGCTAGCGTTGCACTAAAACAATTATAAATTACTTCAACCTTTATCAATTCATCATGATAAAATTCCCAGTGTTCTTATTCGCAGGAAGAGATGAAATTCGAAGAGATTTGCTTGTTTTTCACGACCCAAGTGAGAAATACAAAGCTAAAAGTTTACTGCCTTTTCTTGGTAAACCTCTAGTTCAGTGGGTTATAGATGTGTTAGATGAATCCGAGTATGTTGATAAAATCTATGTTCTTGGTTTAGATGAAACTGACGCAGATTTGAGCGGGAATCTTGAATATGTACCAGTCCGAACAAGAGGGACTCTTTATTCTAAATACAAAGCAGGATTAAAGTATCTAAGAAGCAAAGATATCAATCCTGAAAATATAATCATTACATTTTCTGATATTCCTGGAATGACATTGGAAGGATTTAATCAATTCATGGAGGCATTGCAAGATCGAGTTGGATATGATTTTGTTCTAGGAGCTGTTCCCGCAGATATTATTGAGAATGCTATCCCCAATTCAGAAAGAGCTGTGGCACGAATAGGAAAACATAACTTAGTTCAAGGAGATGTTCTATTTCTTAGTCCAAGGGTAATAGATGAAGGGAAAGAAGTTATCATAAGTTTCTCAAATCTACGTAAAAAGCGTTCATTTAGGCAAATTCTGAAATTTGTTGCTAAAAAACCTAAATCTTGGTCGAAGATTCTGAAGGTTTTTATGAAAACTGCTACACTAGACGATGCGGTAATAGGCTTTGAGAGAGCATTCAATTGCAAAGCAGATGTTGTTCTACTTGATGATCCTGGTATTGGAATGGATATGGATCTCCCGCAAGATTTTGAAAAATTAGAAAATTATGTGAAGAAAATAAAGAAAATAGATTGAAGATCTCTAGACCTCCACTGCTTTTTCGATAGGTTTCTTACCTTTCATGAATGAAAACAATAATAACGTTACCGCTAAGATGAGGGCATACTTACACAAAATGCTTGCAACTGCTACAGCATACTGTGGCCAAATAATAACCATCAAAAGCATAGGTATCATAAAAGCAAGAAAGCCTATAAGCACAATAACTGCATATTTGTTCTCAATTTTATCCTTTCCCCAGATAAGATGTTCAACTAGGAACCAAATGCTGTATAAAAGGGAACCATGGTAAAATATGCCATACAATACACTAATTCGCAGATCATAAGCCTTCACACCTTCCCCTATAGTTATAGTACCTGTAGATTCATAGGTTGCAAAGAAAGGATTGCATTCTCCAAAAGTTACTGAGGATGTTTCATAGATGAAGTATACTGAGAATGCTAGTGCTATAGCAAAACCAAACCAATAATCGGGAAACTTCCATTTAACAACTCTTGTGCAGAGGAAATACCCAACTGGCGGTAGAAACGTTATAACTACGAATCCAATTCGCGTTATTAGGCCAGCATTAACACCAATGCAAACTAAAAATTCCGATAGCTGATATAATTGTAATAAAGCTAGTAGTGCTACTATCTCCCAGAAATGCGGATGATCTCTGTTGAAGATGATAACTACTATTAATATTGCAAGTTCTATTCCGAAGAATATTAATGAGACTAAACCATCCATTACCATTGCAATGTGAGCAAATATTTCAAAGTTATAAACATTTCGAGAGAAAAAAGGGCTTTCACTCAATGTTTCAACCAATCCTTTATAAAGTACATGGCGTTCATCTATTCTTTAAGGAGAACGGTTAATTGACTAAACAATTCCCCATTTTGCTAATGTCTGGTAGAGATAAAAACATAAAACGGGAGATAATGCAAGTTTTAGATTCTGAAGATAAATATAAGGGAAAGTGTTTACTTCCTTTTTTGGGAAAGCCTGTTGCTCAATGGGTTGTTGATGAATTAATTCAATCTGAACATGTTGAAGGGATATATAGTTTAGGTATTTCGAAAGAAGATTTGGATTTTGGTGACGCTGTAGAATATATTCCTGTGGATTTTTATGCGGATCTTAGCGAGAAATATGTTGCAGGATATGAATATTTGAAAGCTAGAGGAAAGTCATTTGATGAATATGCTATTTGTATGGCAGATACACCTGCGATAACCGTAGAGAAAATAGATGAGTTCCTCGAAGCTGTTAGTGAGATGGAAGGTTATGATTTCATTCTCTCCTTAGTTCCCTATGAACTTTGCCAGAAGGAATTTCCTGAAGCAGGTAGAGTAACTGGTGACTTTACAGATTGTCAGATATTTCCAGGTGAGATGTTTACTTTAAGTAAGAGAGCAATACTTGAAGGGGAACAAGTTATTGCAGATATCAGTAGGTTAAGAAGAAAGAGAAGTTTCTGGGCAGTTGCTTGGTATGTTTTTAGACGTCCCGCAACTTGGACAAAGCTCCTTAAACTTGTGCTTAGAAGAGCTAAACTAAAAGATGCCGTGATAGTCTTAGAAAGAGCTTTCAAAATGAAAATGGGTACAGTTCTCATTGAAGATCTTGGTTTTGGTCTTGATATGGATGTTTCCCAGAACTATCAACAACTTGAAAATTATATGAAAAAAACAAAACTAGTCAAAATACACGAATCCTAAAATCCTGCAATAAACCCTCTAGACGCGGTTTCTGTTCCTCTATTTTTCTTTAACAAAAACTATTTAAAATGGAAATTTGATATATGTTATTACAATGAATAGAAAAATCAAATCATTTACAATTCTACTTTTGGGGTTACTGGTCGCATCAATGTTTTTCTCAGCTCTAACCCAAGGAGCTGTATTATCTGATCAGTTGATAGTTACTGAAGGTAGCTATGTGAGAGGAAAGTTCCTCTATACAAACACCACTCACAATGACGTCTTGATGGCATATATCACACTTTCAGTAGACGATATTTGGAACGATTCATATTCTCTTCTCAATATGGTCAATTTCAAGGTGCTATATGAATTTCAAGCCGATGGAGAAAATCCTCTAGGGGCTGATGATCTAACGACTATGGAAATGACAGCTGTTGTTTTTGAACATAATAGAACAACCTTCCTTCCAGCAGCATCATTAGTCATGAGCAATGATACATGGGAAATGTCAGCAGATGTTCTATATCTAGGAAAGACAGACGCTATGATGGATTTCAATAAAGCCAATATTACTGTTGATGGTGTATCTTACATTTGGGAGGATATGGATGGCAGCGAAGATTATTACATGGATTACTTTGGTATGGTATTCTCTATGGCATTAATGAACGCCTTTCTATTAGTTTATAATTCATATACTCCGTACGCTATTAATCCTCATGGTAATGTAGCTGACACAGTTAGTTTTGAACCATCAAATGGTGTAGTGGACGAATTTGAACCAATTACTACTTCTGGAGGAGATGCATATGATTGTGTCAATGTTGAATATATTAACACAGCCACTTTTGGTTTTGATGATGTTGGTGAAGTTGATGTTCATTATGAACAAAAATCTGGTTTACTTATCAGATCGTTAGAAAAAGATACTTCAGGGGATACACAAATGGAATTCCAACCTATTGAGGTAGTAATAAAAAGCGCAGGCTTCTTACCCTTCCCAATTGTTGGTGTAATAGTTTCTTTTGTAGCAATCGGATTAGTTGTTGTTATTTCTAGAAAGAGAAAATAAACTCTATTCTTTTTCCTCTCTTTTTTTTATTATTATTGTATAGCAAAAATCGATTTTGGCTTACTTACACGCTTTCCCTTATCCTTCTGTTTAAATAGTTAGAAAGGACATTATGTAATGGGTGATGAACTTGAAAAGGGGTTCAAGTTACTTTATTTGCACAATAATACTATCTATATTAATAGGAGGATTTAGTATCAATACCGCATCCGCTTATGAGGATGTTGTACCTGGTGACCAACTTCTCTATGAGATTAACTATATTGATCGATATGAAGGTGATTTTCAAGTTTGGTATGAATTTGAACCAAACTTTGATCCCTACTATGAAAATTCGTATTGGTATATTTATGATGATTCATATACAGACACAGAATTACGAAGCTATTTCATTACTGGAAATACATCCACCACAGTAACAGCTGATGAAGTAAGTTCATATTATGATGGATTAAATCATTATTCAGGCATTGATTATAAATATAATTATCCTATGACATCTTGGGAATTAATTTATTCTCATGATGATGTCTATAACACAAATTACAACTATAGTAATTTCTTTTCTGGTGACACATTTGACACTCATGCTCCAACACTGAATTTTGATCCAGCTTATATTTACAGTGCTTCTGTATATAATAGCACAACAACTGTTTCTTATACAATAAACGGTATAGCAACACCAATAACAGTAGATATTTATTCCTATTTCTACACTTCAAGTAGTAGTTGGACACAATATCAATATGATGTGAACTACACATTATATGAAGATTTTACATCTTACTTTTTAGCTTACATTGATCCTTCAACCGGTTATATGCTCGAATTAAAACAAACTACAATCTATGATAATTATGGAACTTTTGGAGGTTATAGTACAGAACTTGGAACTAATCTTTCAGGTCATGATAACCACAAGACCACTTACTCCCAAGTTTGGAAGCTAATTGGTTCGACCGCAGCTTATGGTGGAGCAATAGATGTGGAAATTCCTGCTTTATTGCCATATGCTTTTGATGATAGGATATACAATACTACTTGGATGACAATCCCATTTGAAATCTTAAATGCTGGGCCATCAGTTACAGTAGAAGTATATTTGGATGATGTTTTGCATGAAACTATTGATTTCGTCAACTCTGGATATAATGAATACGATTATTATGTAGACGATATACCTTTCGATGGAACAAATTATGGACATTGGTTAAAATTTGTTGTATATGATAATTTAAACCATGATCTTAACTCAACTTGGGAATTCTTCCTAGAAGAAGAAAGAACAGTTATTCCAACTTGGGGACCATCCTGGATAGAAGGACCAGATTACATTACCGTCATAGGAGAAGATCTTGATAGTCCGTTTGATATATATTCTGATACAAATTGGACAGTTCAAACCTACAAGTGGGATGGTTCTGTATATGATTATCAAGATTATTGGGAAGGTTACCAAAATGGTACTATGTGGTTATACGATTATGGATTGCCAGAAGGAATACATGATTATCTAATTGTATTTGAAGATAATGAAGGAGTGATTATAGATCTATATGTAACTGTAGAAGTTCTATCTCCTGACACACCATTAATTTCAGGACCAACTGGAGATTATTGGTATTGGATTGGAGACGATGTAACTTTTTATTGGCAATTATTCGATGTAGATCCAACTAATTATGAGGCCAAATTTGATGGAACAATCATAGATTCAGGAATATATACAGATGGCAAAGTTATTACATTCAAACCAAAAGAGCAAATATTCACAAATGGTGATTATGAATTCAGTATAATGGCTAATGATACAATGGGTCATGAAAACTATATCCACTTCATGATACATGCAGACGGTTCAGGAACTGTTGATGTTACTGAGCCTACACTTACTCACACTGGAACACCAATAAACATGGAAGAGGGTCAAAACGTTAATCTAACATGGACCATCTACGATGATAATTTAGCTAATTACACTGTATGGAAGAATAACACTGAAATTACTTTTGTTTATGCTAGTAGTACAACTGAAGAATTTGAATTTGATTTAAGTTCTTTAACTGTTGGTTACTGGGTTTTCGAAATAGTCGCATTCGATATTTATGGTAATGGTGCTTACGATTTCATTGAAGTATTTGTTAGTCCAGATGATGGAATAAATGAAACTGAAGAACCACCAGAACCTGAAGAACCAAGTAATACTCTTTCGATTGATGCTCCTGGTGTTCTTTACACTGCTATTGGTGTATTAAGTTTAACAGCTCTTGTTGTTATCATTAAACGAAGAAAATAATTTTTCCTTTTTGTATTTTTTTATCATTTTTATTTTTTTGTTCAATTTCTCTAATGAGAGAACTCCATCAGGCGTAAAGTATCCAGTTATCAGTTCAGGAGGTGTTATATCAAAAGCAGGATTCAAAGCATTGGATTGTGGATTAGCGATTAACATTTCCTCCTCAAAGCTTGTTACATACTTGACTTCCTTCTCGTCACGATATTCAATCTTAAAATCCTCAATTGATTCTGAATCGAGGTCAATTGTTGACCATGGGAAGGATGAGTAAAAAGGAATATCAAAATATTTTGCATTAACTGCAACTGAAAGAGTTCCAATCTTATTCGAAATAGTGCCATCTTTCAAACATCTATCCGCTCCCAGAATCACCTTGTTTATTTTTCCTTTTGACATGAGAAAAGCTGCTGCTGAATCAGGTATAATTTTATGATCTATTTCTGCTTGTTCTAGTTCCCAAGCTGTTATTTTAGCTCCTTGTAATCTAGGTCTTGTCTCATCTACATATACGGTGATTTCTTTACCATCTTCTTTAGCTTTGAAAAATGGGGCAAGAGCAGTTCCATAATCTATGGTAGCTAAAGGTCCTGCATTGCAATGGGTTAAAATGGAATCTCCGTCTTTAATGTGATCACAACTGCTCTCTCCTATACTTTTACATTCTTCTACCATTTTATCTACAAGAAACGTAGCAGATTTCAAGGCTTCGTCAAAAGAGAAATCTGTTTTCAAAGCTACTTCATATATTTCTCGTGCAAAATTGCTTAAATCAATAGCAGTTGGACGAGTAGAAAGAACGTCACTGAACAGAGTATCAAAATACTCCTTTCTACTTTGCCTGGGTTGGTTATTTGCTTCTTTAACAGCTAAAACCATGCCAAAAGCTGCTGTTGCACCTATTGCTGGTGCTCCACGAACAAACATATCCTTAATTGCAGTACAAACATCTTTTACTGTAGGTAGATGAACAAAAGTTACTCTAAAAGGAATCACTCTTTGATCTATTAGTTGAATGCTTTCAGTCTCTTCTTTCCATTCTACTGAACGAATATTATCTAGACCTAGACTCTTGATTTTCATTAGTCTAGTAAGAAAAACCAGATATTAAAATCTAATGTGTTAATGATTAAGATTTTTAAAAATCGGTATATTCTCTCTTATCGTATCTATCATAACTTTTGAATGAGTATTTTCATTGGTTTTTAGATCAATATATTGAGAGTTTTTAATTAGATCCTTTACTCTTCTTGTTACTTTCGCATCATGCATCTTATCATTCTCTGCAGCAACAAGTAAGACATGGTTTTCAACTAAGGGAAATACTTTCCAATATCGTTTGTAAGCTAGATGAAGACCCA
>BPTK01000035.1 GCA_023705905.1 Candidatus Heimdallarchaeota archaeon | reverse complement strand
TCAAATAGGACTAATCAAACAAGAGGAAAGGGGTTGGTCACTAACCGAATTAGGTATAAATATATTGGAATTATTGAAAAAAGATCCTGAATATTCTCCTTACTTTGTTGAACCTCAATCAAAGGAAGAATAAGAGAATAGGAAGATATTTTTCATATTCCCTTTTTTTTTGTTTTACATTTACTATTGAATTAATAACAATCTAGAGCCTTTCCTAAAATCCTGATTACTTCTTCTTTTCCTAAGGCATCAATTAGAGTTCCAGCTCTTGGACCTGATTTTCTACCTAAAATGATTGTATATATTGCTCTGAAGAATAGTGTTGGTTTAAGATCAACTGCTTTTGCAGTATTATAAAGATCTTGAGTAATATCGTCTCCTTGATGTCCTTCTGGTATCTTTTTGATTGCACTGAGTAGGAGTTCCAGAATTTCTTTCTCGATTGTTTTAACATCTTCACATCTAGGTTCATCAACTATTTTGAATTTAAGATTTTCATTTGCAAAATTTTCAATCCAATATTTTGACTTTTCATACCTTTTGTTGAATAAATCCATATCATGACTCGAGATGTCTTTTGGTAATATATTACCTTTAATCAATTTCTGAATCACTTGTTCTTTGTCAAACATACAAATTTGCATCACTGTAACAAGGTGGCCATAATCAACTCTTACTGGTTTTTTGTTTGGTTTTTCATATATCTGTGCTAATTCAAAAGCCTTAACTGTTTTTTCTCTTGTTTTCAAGTGCTCAATTTCTTCTTCATCATAAAACAATTCTTCAGCTCTATCATACTCACTTGCCACACCTGGAACATCAAAATCTACTTTAAAATCAAAATCTGTTCTGAGATTGTGTCTGTAAATTTTGTATAGGAACATTTGTGGTTCTAAGATTTTAGGGAATTCAGACACTGGCATACCACTACCACTACTTCCACTAAGTTTCTTACCTCCGAAAGTTAGAAAGCCGTGCTGAATCAGTAACGGTAATTTCTTTTTACCAAATATATCTCTATGAATTGCTAATGAAGAATCAATAGACCCGCCTGCTACTCCATGATCTTTTCCTGATGATTCTACTGTCACTCCGAGGAAATCTTGTCTAGCTGCCCAATCCAATCTCCATTTTATTTTCCACAGTGTATCCCCTAAAAATTGAGTTGATTGTTGGCCGCAACCTCGTTTCTCTCTTTGACATAACAGGTCAACTTTGATTTTATCATCGATAAATTCATATTTTGTAATTTTTGGAGCTGCTAGGTTCTTACATTTAGGACATTGAATAAGAAAGAAATCTTCCATTCGTGAACCTGTTATTTTTTCGGTTAAATCGTACATTTCTTCTTTTTTCTCAAGAAATAGCCTTGCGTACTTATCATATCTTCCTTCTAGATACAGTTTAGATGTATTGATTGGCTCAGGATTAACATCAAAATCATTCATTATGGATAAAGCATTGGAAATGAAGTGCTCTGCATAGGAGTTATGACACCCTAAAGGATCTGGCACTTTGTTGATTGAATGTCCTAGATACGGTCTTAGTAATTTTCCATGATCTTTTTTGAAGAATGCGGGTATTTTATCAAATGGGTCTACGTCATCTATATTAAGTATAAATTGGGAATCTGCTCCTAAGTTGATTAGCTCTCTTTGGATAGCTCTACAAGTTACAGCTTCCTTGAAATTTCCTACATGATAATGTCCTGAAGGTGCCCAACCTGTAGCAACTACTTGTTTATTACCAAATCTTTCAACAGCTTCTTCGCTTACAACTGTTGCCCAGTGTTTGAAAGCATACTCTTCATTTTCTTCAATATGATTCATTATCTATCTGCTCTTCTGAATTAACTTAAGAATTATGGTGTTTGTTAGGTTAATTTTTCATATAAACTTTCTATTTTTGCCACCCATTCACCGAATTTATCTGGTGTTTCTGGATATTCATCGCACAATTTCGCTACAGCTTTGCTTACATCAATTGTTCTTTTAATTAGAATTAACAGGCCTATTTTTGGTAAACAACGTATTGCTCTATTAAGAAGATTAAACACTGAATTTTTCTTCAAAATGCCTTCTGAGGTTAGATCAGTCTGCTTGATTACCTTTCTTTTGAGTAGAAATTCAAGATTATCTGCTCCTAGTTTTTCCAATGTTATGGTCAAAATTCTGCTACGGGCATTGTCTGAACCAAAACTAGAAAAGATATGTCTGTTATATCCCCATAGAGCTTGCGTAGAATATTCGTTTCTATCAATTACCTCTTTTGCTATTTGACCAGCATAGTATCCTGCTAATAAAGCAGGTCCATGACCTTCTGCTGTCAAAGGATCTGCATGAAAAGCTGCGTCTCCAGCCACTAATAACCCAGGTGCAACAGCGTTCCATAATGGAGGACGAATAGGAACATTTCCTCCTCTACCATCTAAAACAGCGTATGTTTCAGGGTGATAGTATTTTGCCATTGCATTGAAGTAGACTGCTTTTACACTTTTGTCCTTATTTATTCCTTCCTTGATGAACCCTGTACCACAGTTCAGTTTTTTACCACCATCAGCAAAAAACCAGATATATCCTGGTGCAGGGATGTCTTTTTCATACTTAAGAACTATTTTTCCATCTAAATCATGTTCCTGTTCCAATTCAATTATTTCTCTATAACATGATGCATAATCTGATTTTGTTAATTTATTGTATAGAAAAGGTTCAAGAGATTCATCTATTGTTGTTCTAACAATCCCCCTTACTCCACTACAATCAATTACTAATTTTGAATAAAGTTCTTCTTCTTCCTTATTCAGAGGTTTAATTACTACTCCAGCAACCTTCTTCTCTTTTGTAATAGATTTGATCTCTTTTGTAATAGATTTGATCACTTTTGTTTGATCAAGTAATTTGACTCCTCTCTTTAATGCATCTTGCAGTAATCTTTGGCCATATTTGTGCCTGTCTACCATATAACCAATTGCAGGTAAAGCTATGTGGTCTTCATCTATCGCTGTTTGAAGAACCAATTCCTTTACATCAGTGTTTATTTCTTCTCCATGAGGATATTGTACTTTTAATAAATCAGATGCTGTATGTGATGTTTCTTTTGAAATGGCTTCTCCACATACTTTGTCACCTATTTTTTCCTTCTTCTTTGAATCCACTAAAACTACATTCAATCCGTTGTTGATACAAGATATTGCTGCGCTGACACCAGCTGGACCAGCTCCTACTACAATAACATCAAAGTGATTTTTCATGTTCGAAGTACTACTAAACACAGTTATAAATAAATTCTGTGATGATAGAAAAAGCTAGAGATAAAATAAACAAAGAAAATTAGGGAGATTTAACCATCTCTCTTCTAACAGTAGTCTCTTTTTCTGATACTTCTTTTTCCTCTTTGTCTCCTATGAATATCTTGAACGTCTCAAATAACGGAGGTGTATCCCCTGCTACTACAACTTTCAGAGTTGTGCTTTTTGTGATTTGAGGAGCTTCCACTATCCATGTGATAATTTTATCTCCTTCATCATCTATTTGCTCCATAAGTTGAGATTCTTCAGGTGTTCTTCCCACAATTGCATGATTTGCTGGTAGTTTATCCATCAAAGAAATCAAGTCTGTAGTTTCAGATTTTTCGTTCTTTATGACATACAATATGGTGTAACCCATCTCTCTTTCTGAAGGCATTATGAATTTTGCAACCTTGAAAATAGTTTTTCCTTCCTCATTCTCTATGATTTTCTTACCTCGGAAAAGGTATGGAAAATAATCTAATGTATATATCTTTTCAAGAATTTGATTCGCTCCTACGTTTTTCTGTTTCCATTGAATGTTAATGCCCTTTAATTTTGCTTTTTCTATAACGCCTGTGGGGGGAAGAGCTTCTGGATCTGTTCTTATAATGCTAAACTCAGGAGGTATTTCGTCAACAATATGTAATTCATGTAAAGGCCCATTATGTATGTTGATGTATTTTGTATGAGATCTGAATTCTAATCCCTTAACATGAATATTTTCAAATGTATTTAAAACTGCTACAACTTCATTATGAACTATTTCGAGAATTGTGCGGTTTATTCTTCTTGCAAGCTTGTAACTAATTTCAACTTTTTCTTTAGGTTTTATTTCTGGGATTTCCCAAATAATCTCTAAGAATTTTTCTTTTTTTACTTTAGTTGGATCAATTTCAAGTTTATCTATACCCATATCTTCCATCTCAAAGTAATAGGGTATCTCATCTACAATTTTAACTTCTGTAATTGGATCATCATTTTCGTTTTCCAAACCAGAGAACAGTGTAACATCTCTTTGAGTTTCTCCAATTCCCAAGGTATGCTCCTTTTCAACTGATGCAATCTCGCCATTAGAAAGTTTAAATTGACTTTTACTTTTTATTGTTGAAGGAATCTGATATTTGTTGTCTTCCAGGATTTTTTGTAGAAGCTCATTTCTCAAGTATTCATCTTCAGGAAGTCTTGTAATGGTAATCTCATGACCAATTATTTTTGTGTCTTCTGGAATGTTAAAGGCTTCTTCAAAATCCTCTGTAGCAACTGATTTTGTATCTTTGATAAGATCATCCAAATCTTCAGCAATATCTTCATCAGAGCGAAGAAGACGCAAGAGTAAGTTGTAGTTTCCAATAATATTTATTTCTGATAAATATTCTACTATCCACCTAGCAACTCTGGTTTCATGAGGAGCTAGAATTGTTGACCAGAACTCATGCACAGTTCTAGCTATTTCTTGAAGATTTCTGCATTCTTTTTCGTTGATTAGTCCATGAGTGTCGTAGAATGATACTAATGCACTCATTGCAGTACTGAAAACATTAGTATATGGATCAATTTTAATAAAATATCTGGCAGATCCCCAAATCGATTGTTTCTCTGGCATATTAGTTCATCCTCACTTTTTCACTCATTGATATTACTTCGTATTCTGAGAGAGTTTCGGTTGAAATCTCTATCTCTTCTTTAGAGTTGTTCTTATGATTTAGGATAACTATGGAAAAGGTTCCTTCTGGAAGATTATTATGAATATATCTTCTGATTATTGAGACATTCTCAAAATATGTATTTGGACTAGCTGGAATTAGTTCTAGATCTCCAAAAACGTCCATCTGGTGAATCTTAATAATTTCTCGGTTTCCTTTAACTTGTTGTCTACCAGCGAAAATTGTTTTTACTGTGTCTAAATGGAAACCGGAAAGATTTTTATCCTCAGATTCTTCATAAATTTCCTCAGCTTTACCAAGATTATCAACTAGCAAATATCTGCTGATTAATTTACTGTAAGCGTACGCTAAATAGTCTTCTTCTTCGAAATTTTCCATGGTTTCTGCAACAAAGTGCCATAGAATAATGGATTCGAGAAACTGATCTAATTTTTCTAACTCCGAGGTTTTACCTTCAACATAACTCAAGAAATCCTCAGCTGATTGTTTTGCAAGAATATCTTTAGCTTCACGTATAATTATCTGAACCGTATCATCACTACTCATTGAATATCACTAACTTAATCAGATTTGCTTACAAGTCTATATTTTTGTTTTAACTTATAAAATGATTCTCTGTTACTCTGGAATTTGCACAGATTATTGAACAGGTTTAGAAACTTGAGGGTTTTTAATAGGAAAAAAACAGTAAGCTACTGATGATTGAGTTTGTGCGTGCAGAGGTGATGGAAACAAGAACACACCCAGCTTTGCGGTTCCCTTGTCATAAATGCACCTTAAAAGGAAAGGAGATTTAACATATAGAGATTAATTTCTACTCCATCTATCTGTGTTGTTCCTAGTAATTCTGGAAATAAAAGAGGTTAATGTCGATAAAGTTAAAAAAACACTTTCTTTTTCTCATTTATGTCAGAAACTGCAAACGAAGAGATTTGTGCTTTTCATTATCACAATAAATCCACAGTACAATGCGCTCTCTGTGGTTTACCCATATGTGATTCAGATGAAGCTATCACAGCTGAAGGCAGGAAAATTTGTGCTCTCTGCTTTAATTCTCCCAAAGCTACTAAATTCAGAAAATATATCCAGATAGTAACTATGGTAACAACCATAGCCAGTGCCATTCTCATTTTTACACTACCTGCTTTGGACGGATTCGAGATATGGGCCTTTCTTCTATTGATTCCTGTTATGATTGGTTTACTTATTGGTGGTAATAAACTGCTAACAAGTATAGCTTACAAAGGTTTAGAAAAAAAACAGATGATTTTACCTCTAGTACGTTACTTTGAAGCTAGTGGAAATGATCAGTTCTACAAGATATTTTTCAAAAATTTGAAAAAATTATCAGATGAGGATCTTGAGGAAATAAGAAAATCACTGTATGATTATTTAGTACCTGCTATAGTATTCAATTATTCCAAACTAGCTGAAACCTGGCAAGAAGATTTACTTAAGTATTTAAAAATTGATGAGGTATCTCTGGCAAAAATCTTTACTACAGATTTCAGAACTCTTCTCATCAATATTGCAGTCCATGATGCCAAACCAGAGTTGTCAAAATTCATCTTCTACTTAGGAGAAATTACAGAAGATGATGATATCATCCATTCTTACATTAAAGAGATTGTATCTGATGATATCAAGAATCTGAAAGATGAACAATTAAGAAAAGATTATGATCAGTTATTAGAAGAGCTTTACCTTTATGATGAACTATTCTACTCTGTATGTGATAGATTAAATTTGCAGAAAGAGAAAAAATCTCTCACTGCATTGATAAAACGCTATGACCCTCCTCCTGTTCCAAAAAGCGCAGTAGATGCATTAAAACAACAAAAAGATCAGGTTCTTCAAATGCAGAGACAAGGGTTGGTTAGTTCTAAAGAAGATTTTGAACTAGCAGAAAAAGAAGAAGTCGAAACTGAAAAAACAACAGAGGAATCTTAACTAAGATTCTTAATTTTCTCGCTTTTTTCATATTTTCTTCACAAACAAAAATCTTATTTTAGTTATTTACAATTTGAGTTGGGAATAATAGATATGATGTATAGCGAACAACCTATGATGTCAATGATTTACTCGGCTCACACTGATCTTCATTTTCCCAATAATTCATAAAATCTAAATAGTAGACCTCATATAAAGGATTGTAAATGCAGAGTAGATGCTCTAATGGAATTTAGTCAACACAATAAAAGGAGAGAATCAAAGCTATGGAAATTCCTGAGCGTTTTTCTATTTGTTTTTACAATTTCTGTCTTACTTGTAGGAATTACATATTTTGTCTGGTCTATTGTTCTAATCATAGATTCTATAATTAATCCTTTACAAAATTCAACTGTTACCCATATAGTTGTTCAAGCAATTCTAAATTTCTTATCTTTATTTGTAGAAGTTATGAGCATTTTCTATACAGTGATGTTATTCAAGCATATGAGTACAACTTGTGCCGTACCTTTAGTTAAAGAAGAAGAGATAATTGATTCAGTCAAAGATCTTCCAATGGTCAGTGTATTAGTACCCATCCATCACCCCAATCTTGAAGTTCTTCATAACACATTGCAATCTATACGTGATTCTAATTATTTGTCAGAAAGAGTAGAAATTCTTATTGGGGATGATACTGAAAAATACCCTGGATATGATGAAAAAATATCTCTTCTCTCTGAAAAACACAGAGCCATCTACATTTATAATGAAACAAATTATAACTTTAAAGCAGGTATGCTTAATATAATGCTTAAGCAAGTTAAAGCTGAGTATGTAGTGTTTCTTGATTACGATCACAGATTAACTCCAAATTTTCTAGGAAAGAGTGTTTCCAAATTATTAACCGATGAAAATATTGCCTTTGTACAAGCTAAAGTCAATTTTCGCAACATAAAAACGAAATTACAAATCTGGGAAGCTGTGATGTATGCTCAATTTTTTGAGGTGTTTGAGAGGTCAAAAAATAAACGTAAAAAAGTTATTTTCAATGGTTCTACAGCGTGTTTCAGGAAAAGAGTTCTAGATGAAGTAGGTGGTGTTCCCATTGCAACATACACAGAAGATGTTGATTTAACTATTCAGATTTTAACAAAAGGATACGATAGTGTCTTAATTGACGAATACGGTAGTTTTGGTTTAGTTCCTTCAAACTTTCCTCTTTTGCTATCTCAGATTCTCAGATGGGCAAAAGGAAGCATGCATACACTAAAATTGCGATGGAAAACTATACTGACTGGAAAAATGTCTCTCTATGATAAGATTGATCTTTCCTTTAGTACATTGTTGTTCTTCATTGCTTCCTCAATGTATCTAACAATTTTTCTTTATGTAATAATGTTCTTTACTGGAAGTGAAGTTTTCCGTCTTCCGACAGAGATTTTTCCTCCTCTGATTATTATGCCTATTGCGTTAGCGGTCTCTTATCAAATTTCTGCAATAATTGCTGTTCTATTTTCTAAAAAAGGTAGGAAAATTAAGATTAACACTTTTGACTTACTCTTATTTTTCCTAATTGCGCTAACTTTGAACCCCTTCACAGTTTATGCAGTTATTAAGACCATTTTCAGAAGAAGAAAGCCAGATAGGAGGAGAGATCAATGGAATGAGAAAGTACCTTTCATTCCAGTATCAGCCATTATTTCGCTTCTTGGTGTTGGGTTAATAGTTTTATCCTATTTTGATTTTATTGGAAGTCAAAGTTTATGGGTTGTAATGGGTCTTCTAGGATTTTCACTTGTTGCAACCTTTCCCGTTAGCTTATTTTTCTACATGACAACGAGGCATAACAAACCTTATTTTACTCCAAGGAAAAAAAATGATATCGAGGTTTAGTTATGAGTTGGAAAAAAGCACTATGGTACTCACTTACAGTTATTCTCTTTGCTTTTCTAGGTTACTATGTAGTTACAAGTACAATTTATATTATCGATGTATATAAGGATGATTTGTCTAATTGGAAAGCTATAGTGGGTTTAACATTAAATTTTATTATTTTACTGGTTGAATTATTTTCTGCGTTTTATTCAGTTTTCATTTATTATTTTATCGGATCTTCTGCTGATTATCGCTTATTAAAAGATGATAAGAACAAATATTTAACTTCAGATCCTCTCCCCAAAGTAGCTATTTTCCTCCCCTTTTACAAAGAACCTCTCACCGTGGTGTCCAAAACAATTGATGGAGCTTTGAATATTAATTATCCTAAAAATCGATTCGAAGTTGTAGTTTGTGATGATAGTCCTGCAGGAGAATCTTCTGATATTGAAGCTTTTTGCAAAGAAAGAAATGTCAAATTCATTCATAGAGATTCAAGAAAAGGTTTCAAAGCTGGTGCAATTAATAATGCTCTTAACCAAATCAAATGTGATTTTGTTGGGATCTTAGATTCCGATCATATCCCTACCCCCAATTTCATCCGTACCTGCTTATCTGGTTTTACTGAAGACAATATTATACTAGTACAAGGAAAGCCAATGTTTGTTAATCAAGATAATTATTTGCAACGTAGTAGTGCATACATCCACACACAATTTTTCCATGTTTATCAGAAAAGTAGAGGGACAAGGAATGGTGTCATTTTTGCAGGAACTACAGGTATGTTTAGGACTGAATTATTGCTGGAGTATGGAGGTTTTCACGATGATACTTTGGCAGAAGACACAGATACATCCTTTGCTTTGATGTCAAAAGGATACCAAACTCGTTATCTTCATGAGATTTGTTCTAAAGGATTGGTTCCATGGAACCCCATTAGCATGATAAATCAAGTATGGAGGTGGACTAATGGAATCACATCAATCATACGAAAACGATTATGGAAAATTTTGAAAGGTAAAAACTCTGCAATAAACAAAGTTGACATTTTGTCTACATTGTTCACCCCCGTAATCGGCATAACAATGTGGTTTGTTAATCTACTTCTTTATATTATGTATATGCTAAGATCCAGACTTGGAATTGAAGAGTTTAATTTCTATAGACCAATATTAAACGACACAGTTCCATTGTTACTTGTTGCTCCTCTTCTTATTGCGCTTGCAAGTTTAATAATGGCTTATGTTTCTTGGTATAGAGAAAGTAAAGAGGATAGAATGATTAAACTTCGTGGTTTCTTCGGAATGAACTGGACAATTTCTGCATTTTATATGCTCATGCTTACTGCGCAATCCTTCCTCATTTGGGCCGTTTTGAGTGCTCTTCTAGGTGTTAAGAAAGACTTTGACAGAACTGTTAAAGAGAAAACCCGAACTATGGGTAAAATGAGTGCGAAAATTAAATATACGCTTTGGTCTATAGGATTACTTGGACTAGCAGTTCTATATTATATTGCCAGTTGGGAAACCATCTGGAGCGGAGATGCGGTGTTCGGATGGTTTATAATTGCTGCGGTCTCATTAACAGTACCTATAATCATAGCAATCACCCATTTCAGAGAAATAGACAGAATGAAAGTTTTTGCTGCTACCAAAACAGCAGATGATGTCGAGAAAGAATATGAGGACAAACAAACATGAGAGCAGAACTTGACATAAGAGTCATAATACCCATTGTCTCAATACTTGGAATGGGATTTTTGATTGTCGATGTGTTCAAGAAGAAAATAATGAAAATTGATTCTTCAAGTTCCTTGATAGATTATTTTATAGAATCTCTACTTTTTGGAACAATCTCTCTAGTAGTCCCTATGCTCATAATAGCAATAATTGCTGATAAAATAGGCAGTGCAACTATCTTAGAACGATTTGTATATGTTTACTTATCAATTGCTTTTGCTTATCTGATCTTCAAAATTTATCTCTGGGTAAGAAAGAAGCTTCCACTCCTTGCATTAAGGGAGAAGAAGAAACTCCCACAAGGGCTTGAGACATTATTACAAGTAATAATAGGATTAATGATTTTCTTTTTCACACTACAGGGCTTAGTTTATCCTCTTCGAGGATGGGATTTCTTGCACTTCTATTTACCTAATTCTTTCAGAATATTTGTTACAGGACAATTGGGAATTATTAATGAATTTAATTTTATGCCACAATTCAAACCACCTGTAAATATTCTTCTATTTGCGTATGGATTTTTTGTGACACAATCAGAGATGATTCACTTGATTCCTTTGCTGTTTCTTGTTGGAATAGTTTTCCTATGTTATAAAATAGCAAAACTTGAAGGGCTTACAAAAAAGACATCTTTGCTGTCTTCAATTGCTTTATTAGCAACTCCTTTTACCTTTTTCCTCATCTATGAATTTCAATACTACCAAGAAATTTACATTACATTCTTTACAACAGCAGCATACTTCTTCTTCAGAAAGTTTCTAAAGAGTGCAAATTTCAAAGAACAATTCTATAATGCTCTACTTGCGTCTTTAGCTCTAAGTGGATGTGTTTTAAGCAAAGTCAGTGGATTTGTTATCCCATTAGTAATTTTAGTCGCAATGCCTTCAGATATGATAGGGAAAGTTATTCGCTCAATTATTGTTGCAGGATTCGCTTATCAACTAATTCGAAAATCCATTTTTGAGGTATATTTGGGAACTGGCATCCTTATCTTCCTCCTATGTGCGTTTTGCATATATCTTATCTTCTCAAGTGAGACGTTGAACTTCTCATATAGTCGTTGGTTGCTTGTTCTTGGTATCTTTTCTCTCCCCCTAATTGCTGCAATACTTTGGGGTCTTCATATTCTATCTGTCCCAGGTGTACAAGAGTATCTATTTGATCTTTATGTGAACTTACAAGAGAATCAAATAAGCTTATCTTGGGCAGGAATCTCTCTCCCTGAAACAACAACCTATCTAGAAAACGCTCATGTCGCAACGTTTGTTTCATCCTCTTTTTCTATTTTTATTGCAGCAATGTTTGCTGGAACATGGTTATTCTTTAAGATATTTGGGTTCATTAAGGCTCACAAAAAGAACAATGAGTTGATGCTATGGCTAATATTCTTTTATGTATTCTGGCAAGGATTTTTTGCCAATGGGTCAATAAGATACCTTTCCCCAATACTTGTTCCAATTGCAATCGTTTTTGCAATAGGAATTGAAGCCGTTGTTTCTTTCTTCAACAAAAAAGACGGCCAAGAGAGAGATGGCTTTCTTGCTAGCATCTTCATTTTAACAAGTGCTTATCTGTCACTTTATCCCGTTATGCCATTTGAAGTTGTATCAGAAGACTTCCATCTAAGGTGGTACTATGCACACACTCACATCTGGTCATTGTTAGGTTATATCATTTTATTCAACCTTGTAACCATCCTTCTTATCTGGAAAGAAAATAAACTGAAAATTAACTTCTCAAAGATTTATACTAAGAAATTCAATTTCAGAAAGATAATTTCTGGTTTTCTTATCTTTATTCTATTTTTTACACCATTCTTAGCTCAATTTGCACTGTTAATCGACACTGGATTTAATTTAGATGAATTTCAGATGAAGTATTCATATTCTACAAGAGAATCATATCAAGAACTAGTTGACGCAATTAACCGTCTCGGATATGCAGATAATTTAGTAATTCTTTCAATTAATACGCCAGGTCTTGAGTATTATTCCTCTCAACCAGTTATCGATCTATTTATGCTTGGCTTTATAGAAAATTCAGGATTAGCAGATTCTACCTTTCCATTAGGAATCGAAAATGTAACGCGAACGCTTGAATTTTTCGAACAATATGATATTTCAATATTTATTGCTCTCAATTCATCCAATGATTGGTATCCTGCTTATTTAGATCGTATCTATTGGAATTACTTTGTATATCGATTCTTAAACAATAATGACTACTTTACATGGAGATTTTCGAATCAAGAATACATCGTGTATACTACAAATAGCTATGATCCATACATAGGACCTGTTGATATGCAACTTGTAGGACCTCTGAATAAGGGAAGTCTACTTGCAAGGACACCAGATACAACAAAAATTATGGGAAATATAGGAACCATTGAAGCGGAACTAGATTTAACAGCTGCTCAGACAGCTGGACCAATAAATATTACAATTATGAGTGAATATAGTACTATTTCGAATGAAACAATAAGAATAGAATCTAACAGTTTCCAATTTTCTAAACCTGTACTAGAAACTTTCCTACGACTTTCATTGTTAACTTTACCAGATGAAACTGTATATTTACACAACATAGAAATTCAAATTGTGTACGAAAATCTAGAAGGGATTGTAGAAAATTATGATTATACTCTACAAGCATTTCAAGGTAGTTCAGTTAATATAACCAGAACCATGAATTCCTGGATATTTGAGGGATTTAATGGCTTCATCTATGCTTGATGAAGAATGAATAATATCATCTTTTTGAGTGAACAATCCTTTTTTCTTTCCTAGCATTTCTTGTTATAAAAAGAGTTGCAATAAATGCTATTAATATTGTTAAAACACTATTTATCAAGAACATTAACCATCCTCCAGAGGGAGAGAATGTATGGCCAAAGAATACTGTTTGATTTGCATTTGCTAGGATTTTTAGTATAGATAACCCAATTCCATACCCTATAAATGATGTTACTACTGCTACTAGCCCCAGACGAGAAAATACTGTTGTTAATGTATTAGTAACTGTTCCTCCAATCATTCTGAGAATTCGTGTTTCTCTTTTGCTTTCTTTATACATGTTTTGAAGGATGGAATACATATTTACAATTACAATAAATAATATCAGAATAATTTCTGTATATGCTAAAGTATATGTGAACAAAAGACTGCCACTTAGATAATAATCCATATATTCCAAAGCAAGGGACACTATGAAGGTGAATCCAGGTATTGGTTGGAATGGTATCTTTATCCATGGAGAATCAGTTTCACTCTTGATAATTATAGTAATAACTTCTCTCCCAGGTTCAAAAGAGCGAGTTAATGTTACAAACTTTCCGTCAAATTGTATGTATGATATATTCACACTACCATATGATATCCATAAAGCAACACTAGAATATAATCTGGTATTCGTTGTAATGTTCCCATCTAGAATTGTTTGGAAACTGACTGGGAGATTATATACTTTTGATCCATTGTCATATTCAAATTCAAATCGTACCAGTTTTCTGGCAGAAGGAATTTCAAATAGTAATTGTTGTCCTTGAGAGTAAACTTGGAATGGTAAACTAAGCTGTTGGTATGATCGTTTAAAATATATTATATAATTACCAGCAGGTATTTGAGCACTTATTTCTCCAAGTGAATTTGTTTGTAGAAAAGCTATTCTATTACCACTAAGATCCCTTATTACACAATATTGGTTGCTTATTGGGTTACCAGCATAATAATCAAGAATAGTTAATGCGACGAGTGAGTTTCCCAAGTATATTGTCTGATTTAACCCATCATCAGTATCTAGGAGGAAATTGTAGGTGATAGCATTATATGTAAAGTAAACCTCAAACTTACCTGGATAAATTTGCATGCTCAGTTTTCCATCATCATCAGTGCTTTCTGTCCAGGAAGTACTATTATATTCGCTTCTTATCGATACATCCATATGAGAGATATTATAGACATCTCCAGACAAGAAGACTTGAAACCCTAAATTCACTGAAACGTAATTGAGACCATTATTAAACGCATAAGATACTGTTTTCGTATTATAATAGGAATCTACTAGAAAGAAGGTAATTAACTGTCTACCTTCTTGATTATATTCTAAAAACACATTAGTTCTGTTGTAAGGGATAATTCTTGAGTCATGTTCTAATTTGAAGGAAACCTCTACAGCATCACTCTCAATTTCAAGATAAACATCAGTTAATTCTTCCCCTTTTTTGGGTGACACAATGGTTATCTCTGGTAATTCTGTATCTATGATGTAGTTAATATTGTATTGAACTCCCGGATAGGTTGTTAGCATATAATAAATGTAATGGGTTCCATCTGTTACGAAAATATTTGATATATCGCTTATCGTAAATGAGACATCAAAGTATGGAAACGTTAATAGAATAGAGCCAAAATAGCTTTCATTTAATGCATTAGCATATAGTTCAGATGTTCTTTGACCATCGCAAATATAAAATTCAAAGGTTCGTTGTCTACTTTCAAAAACACCTATTTGAGTAACCGATAAACTATACAGTCCAGGATGCAAATACACTCTTTCCTTTTCTAAGTTTGTACTATAGACAGATAAGGTTGAAGGACCATTTATTTCGTACAATATTGTGAGGAATGATTGTTCGGTAATTATCTGTAGTTCTATGTAGCTTCGGTTTAAGAGTCCTCCGTATTCATTTTGTAAGTAGAAATCGATTGGTGTAAAACCAACGAAGTTGATTACATTATAAGTATAATTTGTTTTTCTCACATTACCTGCTAGATCGCATATCAAGATACTTAGATTGTGGTTACCATTTTCTACGGGTACTGGAATTGAGTTATCATATGAATATGAATACTCTAAATTGTCCCATCCAAACTTCACATATGTAACAGGTTCATTATTTGTATAAGCTAAAGAACTACCTGTTTCAACTGATGATCCATTTGCAACACTCATTGTTATGTTGGGAGGGGTGTTATCAAAAAATATCTCATATTCTCTATACTTCCACAGAGTTCCGGTAAAAATCTCTAGATGTAACGTGTGATTTCCTTCGCTCAAACCTTGAACAATAATCTCTCCATTTTTTGTTATGGGCGCATTAGGATTAGAATCCAAGCGATATTGAATAATTGGATACGTAGGATTAAACCATGTTTGTAATGTGTCATTTTCTTTGAAATTTAGTCCTTCAGGTGGACTAATGATGCCAATTTTTTTAGGAGTGTTTATAGTAACGAAATAGTAAGTGATGATTCTACTCTCTTCAGTTGTTTCTGCTTTCATTTGTAATTTTTGAATTCCAACTTCACTAGGGCTGACAATAAAACCTTCATCAGCTTTTATCCAGTTGTCATTATTCCACTTATACAATAAACCTTGGTTGAAAGTTAGTGTATTATTTAGTTCTAAGATAGTTAGAGGATATATCTGTGATCCATTCATAACATTCAAGAAGTCAATAAAAGGTGGAAAATCACTTGAGATTGTGAAGTATAGTGTTGTTTCCGCATAGTTTTTGCTTTTATCGTAATCTTGTAAATAATCATTATTGTAAGTTAATAGTGTAACGCTATGAAAACCATCTTCGAAAGGTACTAACATACTATTAGGTGCAACCATTCCAATAGCACTATAGTGATACTCTTGAATTTCCCCTAAATCCCCGTCGGGGTAGAAGAGAATAGAGTACCCAGTAGTTGCACTAACTGAGATATTAAGCTCATGACCAATAATCGTTGAATAATTTAGAGGTGATTTGACTATTATTTGCGGATGTCTGCTAATTAGTGTGATTTCATATTCATTTGTCTCCTGAGTTACAAAGTTGAAGGATTTCCAATATTCACCATACCTAAATTCTGCTGTGTAACTTCCGTTTCCAACAATTAGAGACACATCTCCATCTAGATTCGTATTTGTTCGTCGAGTATTAGCTCCTATCAGACGTGATCCTTCTTCATTATTGTAAACAGTTACTTTTACGTCCTTAATTGGTTCATCCTCATCTGTTGTAACATGAAATTGAATCTCTCTTTCTATATAGTTTACAAATACATTTAGTGTAATATCGTGATCGTGAATGAATTTAATTGGATCAGAAAATATTCCGTCAATTTCTATTTGAATTTCATACTCTCCAAAAGACAGTGTAAAATTTACTAGATAATCGTCGAATATTATCGTAGTATTGACTGGAGATCCCTTACCTGTTCTAATATAGATGGTTGCATTTAGTTCAGTTGATTCTCCAGGTGTATTGATAATAGTAGTTAAACCATATTTACTATTTACCAACTCTCTTATTGTTTCCTTTGAAGGGATTAAATCTAAATCTATTTTGACTCTAATATGTGTTATATAATTGAATGTTTCAAATGAGAAAAATTGACCTATCCATAATGGAGCTATGATTTCATCATCTAACAAAGTATTTGTGATGAATATCGATTTAACTCTCAGTTCTACTGCAGCGTCTGACCTAGTAGAAAATATTGTCATCAACTCACCAATTTCTAGGTTATTTCTCTCTGCATAATTTATACCTACACTTACATCATAAGTGTCGTTTTCGCTTAGAGGTGTCCCTTCTACATACGCTACTTCCGTGAACTCCCAGAATTTTATTATATCTACTCCTCTGAAATACACTGCCTTATTCTCATATACAGCTGCTGTCATAACTTCTGGGCTAACATCTATAACACCATAGATTGTTCTTATAGTTTCAGCTAATTCTAAGGGTAGCTTACTTGTATAAGGTGTTGATGCTGCTGGATTTGAAATCACAAGAATATCATCACTTTCACCTAAATATGAAGTAGTGGATTCAACAATGCTTAAAAGAAGTATACCACCGCCCGTAATTATTGTTGAACTTATCAGAAACCCAATGAATGCAATAAACATTCTCTTCTTAGGTATGATATTGTAGAGGAATATTGATCGGAAATTCATTGAGTGTCCTCCCTGATAACTTTGATCTTCGCTGCTTCTAACGATGGATATATGCCTGAAAGCAATGACAAACCTATGGCAAAAAGGAAAATTACTCCTACCAAATTTAGTTCAAGGTTTAATGCTAAAAAGGGTAAACCAATTGTCGCTGAAACTATAGCAACGATTCCAGTTACTGCAAGATATCCGATTATTAAAGCTAATATTGAAGAAATTATTCCAATGAGAACAGCTTGCATCATGAAGAGCATTACTATTTGAATTTTTGTTGCTCCGATTGATCTTAAAATAAAAATCTCTTCCTCACTTTCTTTGACAAGTGTATAAATGCTATAACTTATCGACACTAACATTAGAACGAAAAATAATATCTGCAGTAGAGTCAGAGTTCTAATAACTTCTTCTGTTGCATATATAATGAAATTTTGTGTTTGCTTTTCTTCTGTAATCTCTATAAAACTAAATTCTTCAGTAATATCTTTGTTGATTTGTTCCATTTCCCTAGTATCCAGAACCTTGAACTCAATAAAAGAATGATAATCTAGACCTAATATCGGTAGCCACTCATTTATATCTCCTAATATTTCGAGATCATACTCTTGACCAGATGTGATTACATTTGCTACAGTTAGATTATTTGAGTAGTTCATTGAGAATGTTTCATTAACATAAATTTCAGAACTTTCTAATTGTAGATTTGCCCCTACACCTGAAGAGAGTAATGATGCAAGATGTTGCCCCATAATTATCTCAGTTGGGTCTATTTGAGATAAAGTGTAGGTATAACTATGACGTTGATAAAGTTCAAACCTTGTAAAATTAAGTAAGCGTAAATGCGTATCTATTCTCTCTCCTGTTTCGCCTTCAACAGTTACTTGGATGTAAATTTGTGGTAACACCACTTCCACATTTGGTGTATCAATAGAGTAACCTTCAAGAAACTCATAGACCTCAAAGTCTATTCTACTCTCTGACAAACTCTTATCAGATTCAGTTATAAGATGATAATTGGAAGGTCTAATGATAGATGCCATTCCAGCAATATTTCCTGCATACCCTCGTACTAAAAGAGTTGTAGCTATGAAAATAACTAGTGCTAATGTAAGCGTCATTGTAGCTTGTAATGTCCGTTTCTTATTGTGGAAGAAGAAGCGTATAGTGAATCTTAGCACAGGAAATCACTTTCTTTCTTACAAGAGTAAATTTCTGATATAAAACTTTCTAAAGAGAATAGAAGAAAAAAATAGTGGGTCACCCTTCATCAAGCGGGAACGACCAAGGCAAAGAATACTAGTCTTTGAATAATTAGTGTTGAATAAATTCCAATAACCAAAGCAATTACAGAGGGGATTCTTGTTTTGGAAGGAGATACTTTGTTCACGCCTATACCCAAAAATAAGAGGAATCCATAGAAGAAAATATTAAGCGGAATGGTGGATAGTAATTGATAGGTTAACATTTGTTGTTCCGTTCTAAATGTTGCAGGATCAGTAGGATGAAATCCAACAGCTTCAAGATATTTGACTCCAGCAAAAATGTAGCAGATTATTAGAATGAATATAGTAATTGAAGTAATGAACACTGCATTTTTGTAAGTTCTTAACCATCTCTTTCCCCCTAATAATAGAGAATAAATTAGTGGAAAGACAAATACCCATGTAAACCAAGATATTGTTCCTATCAATAACTGATCCCCTACATCGCTCACCTTGATGCTCCCAACTATATCTCCTAAATCGAAAGGTTGGTTAAATTCGTCACCAAGCAGTCCACCAGGAAATAAAGGATACACTGTCAATTCAGAGAAATATCCTCCTCCAAAAGTCATGAAACTTACATAGATTAGGAACGATACAAGAATTGTAAGTAGGAAATAATTGGGTAAAAGTTCAGCATAACTTGCTCTACTTGGTCTTGAGAGATAATCTCTTGGAAAACGGAAAATATCTTTAACATGTGTGAATTTAAACAATAAGTAGACTCCAACAGCTGGAACTGCTATGACTGCCACTAAAAATAATAATTGTAGTATAAACCCCCCTGGATCATTTATTCTTTGTAGAAGACTTTCCCAGACAAAAGTCTTTATGCTAAATTCAGGCATGCCTGCAATCGGTGGAGAACCAAAAAGGAGAAGAGAATACCAACACAGTGCTAGTGTAACAAATACAGTTGCAAAATAATCCCAAACTCTAAACTTTCTTTCTTGAGTATTCAGATACCAAAGTTTCTTGTAAATAATTTCTGTAGCATCTTTCTCAAAATCAGTTAGAATTAACCCATCAACTCTTAGCTCTCCATATTTTTCAAAGAATCTTTTTGAGATCGCTTTTAGAATTTCGTTTGTATCCTTAATATCCATTCTTTTGTCGACAGTAAGAACGAAGAGTAAATCTTGTTCTTCTTCTTGAAAAATGATTCTGGATGTTACCAGCTCAAATTCAGAGATATTTTCTTTTTGAGTTTCAGAAGTCATGGAGTAGATTGCACTCATTAACCCTCCAGTAAGAGCAACATCAACTGTTTGTTCTGTTTTCTCAAACTCTTGACTATAGAATATTTGACCATAAGTTGTGAGAATTAGTAGATGTTTTATCACAGTTTATTCTCCTTTTCTTATATTTCAGTATATGAAAGCTCTATCCTAAAAATCTTGTGGCATTTTTTTAGAGAATAAAAAAAAATAAGAAAAGGGATTAAGTTCCTTCGTAATAGGCATCACGATATTTGATTTGTTCCTCAGTTAGAATATCGATAACGTATCCCATAAGTGAGAGTTTTAGACTAGCAATGCTTTCATCTTGCTTTCTGTCAATATCATATACCTTGTTTTCAAGCTCCTTACCTTCTTGAGCTAGATAGATTAGACTTAGAAGTTGATTTGCAAAAGACATGTCCATAACTTCTGAGGGGTGCCCTTCAGCTGCTGAGAGATTCACTAGTCTCCCTTTAGCAAGCAAGTAGATTTTTCTTCCATTTTCAAGAGTATACTCTTCATTATTTTCTCGTATTTCACGCTTTGTTTTTGTTAATTTCTCTAAATCATTTATGTTAATCTCAGCATCATAATGACCTGTATTGCAGACTATAGCTCCTTCTTTCATGTCTTTGAAATGTCTTTCAACAAGAATATCTTTCATTCCTGTAGCTGTGATGAATAGGTCCCCTTCTTTTGCTGCCTCATCCATTATCATCACACGAAATCCATCCATGGCTGCTTTCAAAGCTTGAATGGGATCAACTTCTGTTATGATAACATCAGCTCCTAGACCTGAAGCATTCTTAGCTAGACCTTTGCCACAATGACCATAACCTGCTATTACAACTATTTTACCTGCTATGATGATGTTTGTGGCCCTTAAAATGCCATCAAGGGTTGATTGGCCAGTTCCATATACATTATCGAAGTCACTCTTAGTTTCCGCATCATTAACAGCAATAACTGGATAGATTAATTTACCTGCTCTATCCATTGCACGTAATCTGTGAACTCCAGTTGTTGTTTCTTCAGTTCCTCCAATTATCTGCTCAGCTTGTTCAGGAAAATCAGAATGAACTCTAAAAATGAGATCTGCTCCATCATCAAGCGTTAGCGTTGGTTTCATCTCAAGTGTTTTATCGATAGCCCAGTAAAATTCTTCAGTAGACATTCCATACCATGCAAATACAGGTATATTCTCTGCAGCTAAAGCAGCAGCTATTTCATCTTTTGTCGACAATGGATTACATCCGCTCCAAGCAACTTCTGCACCTACATCAATGAGAGTTTCTACTAAAACAGCTGTTTCTTTTGTGACATGAAGACAGCCAGCAACTTTCATTCCTGCTAATGGTTTTGTTTTACTGAATTTTTTCCTTAACTCCATCATAACAGGCATTCTTGATTCTGCCCAATCAATTTTTTTCCTACCGTCACTGGCAAGATTAATGTCTTTAATCTTATATTCCATGTATAACCCCTTGCTGATTTTTTTAAAAATCTGTCGAGAATCGAGAATTAGAAAAATAAAAGCACGACGTTTTGCACAAAGTTAATCAGATGCTTTGATTTCATATTAATTGATGCCAGGCCATAATTCTCCAATAGTAATCGCTCACAGAGGTGCTTCTGAAGATGCTTATCAGAATTCCATGAAAGCCTTTGAACTAGCCGTTCTACAAAAAGCAGACATGATAGAGTTAGATACTCATTTAACACGCGATGGAAATTTTATAGTTCATCATGATCCAATAATTAGGTTCGAAGAATTTGAATATGTTATAGCAGATACAAAACTGGAAGCTATACAGAATATGAAACTTCCTTCAGGAGATGACATACCCCTACTGGAGGATGTTCTAGTGCGTTTTCTTCCCAATATCGAGTTCGATATTGAAATGAAATTCTCTGTAACTAAAAAACAATTCGATAATTTTCTTATCAATATAGGTGTAGATACTAACCGAATAATTGTGTGTTCCTTTCTCTCAGATGTGATGTTTGAATTAAGTGATACTCCTTTAGATTATTCCCTCGCATATCTATACTATTTTCCACCAAAAAAAGGCAAGAAAATGGCTAAGAACCCCTTCATTTCCGCAATTGGTAATCATCACAGCTTTTTGTCTTCTTCTCATGTAAATTATTACCACAGTCTTGGGAAGAAAGTTTATTCTTGGGGTGTAAGTAGACAAAAAGATATTCAGAAACTTGTAAAGAAAAAGGTTGATGGAATAATTACTGATTGTCCTAAGAAAACAAGAGATATGATTAACATATATTCAACAGAATAAAGAATCTCTATTTAATCATTTTAACTAGTGAAATAGAATATTCCTGCCATTCTGCTATACCATTAATTAATTTCATGCTTTCTTCAATAGCCTCATCTTCAATATAAAAGACCATACTAATGATCTCAGGATTACAGCCTTGTTCCAGAAGTTTTTTGTAATCTGTTGGCTCTTCAATAATCTCAAGCTGGTAAGAACCATTCTTGGAAACCATCACTTCTGTAAATTCTGGTTTGACTTTTTCATTAGCCTTAGTATAAATTGAAACAAATTCCGTCCTCTTTAGTAATTCTTTGGTCACTCTTAATGCTGAAGTAACATAATCTCCTTCTTGTACGAAAACAGGTATGATCCAGAAAGATTGACTAGGTAATGTCATTTCTATCATAGTACATTCTTTGTTTCTTGATAGATCATCAATCCCCACTAATAGCTCTTTTGCCGTTTCAATTTTGTGGAAATCTGGAAGAATTACTATTTCATCAATGACCAGTGTTTTGATTTTTTTCTTGGTTTCTTCCTCTACTTCCACTTCTAACATCCAAATTAAATAGCCTATAACGACTTCCTTTACCAAACAAAGAGAAATAGATACTTTCTTTGATGCTGATGTTGAGTCTATAAGCTCTTTGATAGAAACTTGCTCGCCATATAATTTAGCTACAATTTGTTCTAGTTCAGTGGATGTTTCTGGTTTCAATAATTCCTTCAACATTGCTGATGAGAAATAGTATTGTTATAAATAAAGGTGTGCTTTTTGAATATGATTTAATGAAAAAAGAAGAAAAAAAGGAATATTTGAACTACGCAGCTACAGGGGAGAAACTAGCTATTCCTACAACATCATTGTTTCCAGCAAGAAAACTTAGAGTTAAGGAGTATGCTTCTCCTACAGTGAATGAACCTATAATCGTTATGATCTTTTGAACACCATTTTCTATACTTAACGGCGTTGTAGTGTCAATAACCAGGTAAGTTACTGTAGGACTGGCTTCTACCGTGCCATTGAATACCATGTCGGCACCTTGAGCAAGAACTGTAATAGCAACTGAGAAGTTACCATCACCTAGATCATTATAAGTCACACCTTTAACTATTGCTTCGGGAGGTGGTTGAAGCATTGGTATGACTACTAGGAAAACTATAGCAGCAGCAGCTGTCACTAATGCAATCAGAAGTACTGTTGCAATTACTGGAGATACACCACGCTTTTTCATTTTTTATTTCACCATAATATTATTTTGTACTGTTTTTCTCTTTGTCGAATTTCGCTTAAAAATATAGCGATTGTTTTTGTACTTGCCTTTAAACTTACTTTAAAAGCATTTTTTTGCAAATTCGCAATGGTTTATATTGCTGTATGTCTTTAACTACATGAAGCAAATGGAAACTATTGCTAACATTATATTTAGAGCTGTCAACTCAATATATGAAGGAACAATTAGCAGTAGCGCTCTTTATCCAACATTGTATTTTAATGATACTGGTAAAAAAAATACTTTTTATGGTTTTCGCCTTCGTGAAGTAATTCCAACAAGATTAATTTCAAGATTATATGACGATGGGAAGAGAACTATTATCGATATGATCTGGATGGTCGATGACTCAAAAATCGAAAGTAATGAGTTTGTTACTTTCCTACCTCAATCCTCACAGATTAATGTTTCTAGTGATTCTAAGGTGTTATTAAATCAGTTGTCATCTGATGCAACTATAGCTGCGTGCTATCCTGAGCTTCTTCTTAATAAAAAATTTCTTGGAACTGTAATGCTTGGTGCTCGTGACAAATTTCCTTCAAAGCTGAGGAAGGAATTCCAGCTTAAGATATCAAATGTTCCAACTAAACTATGCGCTTATTCTAGAGTTGAGCTGGATAACAAAGAGATAAAAAATGAGAATTATCAAGAGAATATTCTCAACGCTTTTCTCGCATTAATTGATTTAGTCCATCGTTCATTTGAAATTCTCTCATCAGTTCAACAAAAGAGTGATGATTCAATAACATATTGTGTAAGATGTGGCCATGGGCTACCTTCAGATTCCTATTATTGCCCTCTCTGCGGGAGTAAACAGAATTAGATAACTAATGAACTATGTGTGATAAAGAATTTCAGCTTTTTCTATCAACTCAAGAGTATCTGTTTGTAGAGCTAAATCTCTTGCATTTGGAGAAAAATTATTAGCAAGAATGAACCCTCCACTTAAATTGGATTTTTGGATTATCCTTTCAATATGTATTATTTTATCTGTCCCGACACTTCTTTTCCAATCTAATATCCATACACCAACTAGAAGTTCTTTGATGATGATAAGAAAATCAATAGCATGTTTAGGAGGACCTTCTATTAATGACAAATCATGTGATAGTGTACCGAAGTTTTTGAGATATTCTAATGATAATTCCATTAGAGGTTTATCACGTTCCATATTCCGGCAAAAATCGCGACAGACTATAAACGTTTGTATGAGCATGACTCCATAGTAGCCATTTTTAGTTGCTTACTTGTTTTTACTATTAATAATGGTGTATCAGCATTTCACTAATGATAACTGATGATTAATATTATTATCTTACTTCAACATCGATTTCATGTTTATTGCAATGAATTTTCCAGCTTCCTTTATGTGGAAAAGTTAGATTAATTTCCTTAACGAAGTCAGTTATAACATCCATTCCCACCATCCCTGGTTTTTTGAAAATAGTTAAACTGATTGAAAGAACATTAGTGTTTTTATCTATAGATACTTTTTCTTCCGAAAATTGCCACCCTGTATCTCCTAATTTTCCTCTAATTTCTACTATAGTGGTTTTTTTAGCTTTAATTTCAGATTTCACATTGATCTCGGTTACATTCGCTAATCGTGATTGGTTTTTCATCAATAACATTATGAGAAAATACCATATAAATTTGATTATTTTGAGAAATAGATCGGAAGAGCACACGTCTGAACTCCAGTCACGTGAAACGATCT
>BPTK01000034.1 GCA_023705905.1 Candidatus Heimdallarchaeota archaeon | reverse complement strand
ACCTAAAGAGCTGATAATCATTACCACTCCAACAAATTTGTCATTCATTGGTTTTACCTCTATTGAATATAGAAAACTACTATATAGTTTTTTATATTTCGATGTCAATACCTAAAGCCATTTTGATCAATGCACGAACTTTATCCTCGGCACTATCATATTTTGCTTTCTTTCCAGGAACTTCAACGATAACTGGGTAGGAATGGATGTTTATTCTTCTTATAACATCAACATTTGCTTTTGCTACTTCTTCTGTGATAATAAGAACAGCTAATTCAGGATCATCTGCAAGAGTACGCAAGATAGGACCAGATTTTTCAGGTTCCTCAGTATAAACCTCTGATATTCCAGCCAATTTAAAACCCATAGATGTCTCTTCATCACCTACGCTTGCTATTTTTGTTCTTTGAGGAGTACTCATTGGAATCACTGGTAATATTTTACATTATTTCTGTTAAGACAAAGTCGATTGCTTTTTTCTCTTGTTTTTTTGCTTTAACCTTTAACTCATTTTGTTCTTCTTCGTATGAATTAAGCATTTTAACGTATTCTTTTTCGACCCTGCTTTTTACACCAGATAAAATTTTAGTAGCTTCTTCTTTAGCTTGAATTTCGGTATCTCGAATTTTCAAAACTGCTTTCTTTTCTGCTTCCATTAAAGCATTTTGTTTAGCTGTTTCGGCGTTCTTGATATCTTGTTCGCACTCTCTTTCTGTTTCTCTTATAGTTTTTAGAAAGTCAACGCTCATAGTAAACACCATCTCTAATTCGTGTCGTTAAGATATTCCAACGGTGTAGTTTTTAAAAGATTTTGTTCTATCTCTATGTTTACTTGTAGGATATTTATTAGGATGAAATTTAGAAAATGTTATAACATGAGATTTATCATGTGATACAATGGACAGGAAATACTTCGGAACCAACGGGATAAGAGGCATTGTTGGGGACCTGATTACACCTTTGTTTATCTCAAAAATGAGTTCTGCTATGGCTTCGATGTTAAAGAACAAGGGAACTGTGGTCATAGGTGCAGATCCCAGACTTAGTAGTCCTTCTATCAAAAACAATGTCATTTCCAGTTTCCTTGCAAGTGGGTTAGAAGTGATAGATTTAGGTGTGGTTCCAACCCCTTTAGTTCAGTTTGCAGTGAAACATTTACACGTAAACATGGGAGTAGTTGTTACAGCAAGTCACAACACTCCTCAATTTAACGGTCTCAAAATCATAGACGACGATGGAATTGAAATTGATATCAGAAAACAACTTAAAGTCGAAGAAATTTTCGAGAAAGAACAATTTACCTATGTTCCTTGGAATGAGAACGGTTCAGTCACAAGTATGGATCTTAAACAAGAATATATTGATCAAATAATTCAATTAGTAAATACAGACAGCATACAAAAGAAAAAGATGTCCGTTGTAGTTGATTCTGGAAACGGAGCTGGGAGCGTCATAACTCCAGAATTACTTCGGCAACTTGGAGTGAGAGTAATTACAGTTAATGGGAACTTAGATGGAAGATTCCCAGGAAGAGGGTCAGAGCCTACCCCAGATAAACTATCTGAGATGAGCAAAATCACTTTGCAAAGTAATTGTGATTTTTCAGTAGCACATGATGGAGATGCCGACAGAGCTATATTTGGCGATGAAAAAGGCACTATTTTCTTTGGAGACAAATCTATAGTATTGTTTGAAAAATGGTTTATGAGCAATCATGAAAATAAACAATTTGTGACGCCCGTTAGCTCGTCATCTGCAGTTGTTGATATCGCTGATGAAATGGGAGGAAAGGTAATTTGGACTCCAGTGGGTTGTATTTTTGTAAGTAGAAAAATGATAGCCAATAACATTCTACTAGGTGGAGAAGAGAATGGGGGGTTATTTTATGGGCTACATCAGAGCGTACGAGATGGTGCGATGGCAGCTGCTTTGATGGCAAATATATTAGCAGAAACTAATAAAACTTTTAGTGACTTGGTATTAGAATTGCCGAAATATTTTCAAAAGAAAAACAAATTACCTTGCCCAAATGTATTGAAAAAGAGGGTAATGGATCAAATTGTTACAACTATCCCAGAAACAGTGGAACTCATTGATATGGATGGAGTGAAACTCATCTATGATGAAGGGTGGATATTAATAAGACCTTCTGGAACAGAACCTATTTTCAGAATTTTTGTTGAAGCTAAGACTGAGAAAAAAACAAACGAAATTATGACTAAAGGCATGAGACTTGTTCAAGATGCAATACGAAAACTTAGCTAGAAGAAAAAAATGGTTTTAATTCTTGATTTAAGAACAATTTAAAGCAAATGAGGAGATTTAATAAGACTTAAAAAAAGGAAGCTAAAAGTTGAGTAGGAAAAGAGAGTAGGAACATAATCATGACAAGTTCTGAACAAATTGGTATTATAGATAGAATCGCGGGACCCGTAGTCCAGGCTTCTAATATGTTAGGATCAAAACTTTACGATGTTGCTAGAATAGGTGAAGAGAAGTTAGTAGGTGAAATCATTAAACTAACAGGTGATATAGCTACAGTTCAGGTTTATGAGAGTACTGAAGGTTTAACACCAGGAGAACCAGTTTATTTGACTAATGCACCGTTATCGGTAGAATTAGGACCCGGTCTTATTCGACAGATTTTTGATGGGATTCAAAGACCTTTACCTGTCATTAGAGAAAAATCAGGAGATTTTATTGCAAGAGGTATCGAGATCTCTGGTTTAGATCATAAAAAGATTTGGGATTTTGAACCCTCTGTAAAAATTGGAGACAAAGTTACAGGTGGGGATATTTTAGGTGAGATTCCCGAAACTCCAACAGTTGACTTCAAACTTTTAGTTCCACCAAATATAAATGGAAAATTAGAGTTTATAGCAAAAAGAGGAGATTATACAATTGATGATACCTCAGCAACTATTGTAGCTCCTGATGGTAACAAAATAGATTTGAAATTTTATCAGGAATGGCCAGTTAGACAACCCAGACCATTTCATACAAGATTACCCTCAAACGTTCCATTAATAACTGGACAAAGAATTTTTGATACCTTTGCTCCAATTGCAAAAGGTGGAACAGGCGCAATTCCAGGTGGTTTTGGAACAGGAAAAACAGTTAGTCAACATCAACTTGCTAAATGGTCTGATGCTAAAATAGTTGTTTACGTTGGGTGTGGTGAAAGAGGTAACGAAATGACTGATGTACTCAGAGAATTTCCAAAACTTGTAGACCCATATACAGGTGGTCCATTGATGGATCGAACAGTATTAATTGCAAATACATCCAATATGCCAGTTGCTGCTCGTGAAGCAAGTGTGTATACTGGAATCACTTTAGCTGAATTTTTCCGTGACATGGGTTATGATGTTGCCATGATGGCAGATAGTACTTCTAGATGGGCAGAAGCTATGAGAGAAATTTCAGGTCGTTTAGAGGAAATGCCTGGAGAAGAATCGTTCCCAGCATATCTTGCTTCAAGAATTGCTCAATATTATGAGAGAGCTGGAAGAGTAATGACTTTAGGTTCAAAACCAAGGGAATCAAGTATCACAGTTGTAGGAGCAGTTAGTCCTCCTGGTGGAGATTTCAGCGAGCCAGTAACACAGAACACTTTGCGTATAGTAAAAGTCTTTTGGGCTTTATCAAAAGATCTTGCTAGCAGAAGACATTTTCCAGCTATTGACTACTTATTAAGTTACACATTATATTGGTCTGCACTAGAAGACTATTATATAGAAAATGTAAATAGTGAATTTCCAAAACTACGTGCTGAGGCATTAGCTCTTTTACAGAAAGACAAGGAACTTCAAGATATCGTTGCTTTAGTAGGACCTGATGCTCTACCCCCAAGTGAAAAAATTGTTTTAGAGACGGCAAGAATGATTAAGGAAGATTTCTTGCAACAAAATGCATTCCATGAAATAGATAGTTTCTGTAGTCTGGAAAAACAATACCTCATGTTAAAAACAATACTTCGATTCTATGAAAAAGCGTCAGATCTCTACAGAAAAGGCGCGATAGTTACAGATATCTTCAATCATGATGCAGTAGTTAAAATTGCTAGAATGAAGTATATTGACAGAAATGAAATCGAAACAAGTTTAAATGAACTGATGAAGGAAATCGATGGTTTAACCTCTCAACAATTTGGAATGGAAGAAGACAATTAATAGGTGATAATGATGACAATAAAAGAAACATACGAAGCAAGAGAATTCAAAACAGTAACTGAAGTTTCTGGACCTCTAATGTTTGTTGATTTGAAAGGTAAGGGTGGTGTTTCATATGGAGAGATAGCTGAAATTACAACAACAACAGGAGAAAGAAGAAGAGGACAAGTATTAGATGTTTCCAAGGATTTAGCAGTTATTCAATGCTTTGAAGGAACATCAGGTCTAGAGACAAAGGACACAAGTTGCAGATTCTTGGGAGAAACAATGAAAATCGGTGTGAGCCAAGAAATGTTGGGGAGAGTCTTCAACGGAAGAGGTGTTCCAATTGATGGTGGTGGTGACATAGTTCCTGAGAAGATATTAGACGTTAATGGAGCACCTATTAATCCTTCAGCAAGGCAATATCCTAAGGAGTTTATTGAAACAGGCATAAGCACAATCGATACGCTTCTTACACTGGTGAGAGGGCAAAAATTACCTTTATTCAGTGGGAGCGGTCTTCCTCACAACATGCTCGCTGCTCAAATTGCGCGTCAAGCTAAGGTCCTTGGTACTGATGAGGAATTTGCAGTTATCTTTTCTGCGATGGGAATCACTGCTGATGAAGCTCGTTTCTTTAGGGATGATTTTGAAGCAACAGGTGCATTAGATAAAGTAGTATTGTTCCTCAATCTAGCAGATGATCCAGCGATTGAACGTCTTTTAACACCTAGATTAGCACTAACAGCAGCCGAATATTTAGCCTATGAGCTTGGGTACCATGTTCTAGTAATTCTTACAGATATAACAGCTTATGCAGAATCTCTCCGAGAGGTTGCAGCAGCAAGAAGCGAAGTGCCAAGTAGGCGAGGGTATCCTGGTTACATGTATTCTGACTTTTCTACAATATATGAAAGAGCAGGTAGAATTTTTGATAGAAAAGGTTCTATCACCCAATTGCCGATTCTAACACTTCCTAATTATGACATTACACATCCAGTTCCAGATTTAACAGGATATATTACAGAAGGACAAGTATTCATAGATGTAGGACTAAATCGCAAGGGTCTTTATCCTCCAATAAATCCGTTACCCTCTCTTTCGAGATTGATGAAAGATACAATAGGTAAGGGATCTACAAGGGATGATCACAAATATGTTGCAGACCAACTTTATGCACTGTATGCTACAGGTAGAGATCTAAGGGATCTTGTTACAGTAGTTGGAGATGAGTCTCTTACTGAGACTGACAAAAAGATTCTTGAATTTGCGATATTATTTGAACAGAAATTTATTAATCAAGACTATCATGAAGATAGATCTATCTTTGAATCACTTGACATTGGATGGGAACTCTTGAGCGTTTTTGATGATCCTTACAGAGTTCTGAAACGTATTCCAGCTGAATACATCGATAAGTTTCATCCAGATAAAAGAGATAAAAAAGCTAATTTCAACAGTGTAGACATTTAGAGAAATAGAGAAGTGGTTAACTGATCACACAAAAGGATATTCCATCTATCTCTCTAAATTCTTTTATTTTTGGAACATTTTACAAAAGAAAAAGGACTAATGACTCTTACTTTCATTATAAATTTCTAAAGGGGTGGAGATTTATATTTATCTCTGTTAATTGGATAGAATCATGAACTGTCGGAATTTTTTTAATTAAGGGTCCTAATATAAACAAAACAAAGGTAGGATGGTCTAGCTTGGTAAGATTTTTGCTTCGGGAGTAAAGGATCCAGGGTTCAAATCCCTGTCCTGCCACCACTTTTCAGGTAATTAATCTTACAACTCAGTACATTTTTTGTAAATTCCTCTTACATAAGTTAGAAGATTAGGATATTGTTCAGATTTCCATTTCTCGTCCATATGGATTGCAACAACCTCACCAAGAAATAAATCGTGAGACCCTAATTCAATTATCTGATTCACTTTGCATTCCAAACTAATAGGACATTCTTCGATATGGGGTACAGTAACCGCATTACTCTGCCCTTTTGTAAAATTACATTCTTTCCATTTATCTATGTCCTTTCCAGATTTTGTACCACATAGTTCAACCTCATCAAGCATATTGCTTGTTGGAATATTGATGACAAATTCCAAAGATTGTTTAATTATGTTGTGAGAATGTCTCTCTTTTCTTATTCCAAGTGATATGATAGGGGGATTGGAACAGCAATTACCAGCCCAAGATAAGGTAATTATTGACTCCTCTCCTAGATATTCAGACGACACTAATAAAACAGGATTTGGATAAAGACCTGCTGAAACATTATCAAGTAATTTCTTCATGATTCACTAATAAAATTCTGCAAAGATAAGTTTTTTTCACAATTTCCTAAGCTTCGCCTAATTTTTCAGTTGATTTCATCAACGCGTCGATATTTGTGGGGGTGAAAAAACCATCAAAATTACCAAATCGCTGAATATATTCTATTATATGATTTCCAGTATCCGTAGGTAAGGTAAAAATCTGTTTTATTCCTTCCTCTTCACTGCCAATTATTGCATCTGTGGTAAATTGAACTCCTCTTTCTCTTTGAATCTCAACCACTTTATCTATGTCATTTACAAGATATGCTAAATGATGGATTCTTCCACCAAATTTCTTAACATATTGCTCAACAACTGAATCTTCAGACAATCCTTCACTTACGACGATTACAGGTAGAGTGTCATGTAGTTTTATAGCACTAGTTATAGCATTCATATTTGCTACTCTGAATGTTTTATATTCTTTATAGGGGACAAAATTCGCTAATTCTGCCATTGCTTTTTCTCCTTCCCCTTTTTTTACGCGATACGCAATATGATCTAGTTTTATGATCAATTTATCCAAACCAGCTTCTTCTATTTCTACTTGAATTCTTGTTACTTCTGGAAACATGAGAGATTCACCTAATATAAGTTAATTAAGAATAGTTTCTGAATAATATAACTTTACTGAAAGAACAATTCTTTTGCAGAGAATTGTTTGTAAGCTGTACAGATTTTTAAGGCTAAACATTATTTTCATTTTGAATACAATGCAACTTGAGGAAATAATGCGTGAGTTCAAAACGAAGTCCAATATTGAATCAATCAAAGGGATGGAAAGATTTGGTATTACTCCTGACAAAACTTTCGGAATAAGAATACCAGAACTTAGAAAAATGGCTAAGAGAATAAAAAAAGATAGGAAACTAGCTCACAAATTATGGGAGTTAGGTTATAGGGAAACTATGATTTTAGCGAGTATGATTGATGTTCCAGAACAAGTAACTGAAGAGCAACTAGAGAAATGGGTTAGAGATTTTGATTATTGGGAAATCTGTGATCAAACCATAATGAACCTCTTTGAGAAAACAGAATTTGCTTATGCTAAAGCTTTTGAATGGAGTAATAGCGAAGAAGAGTTCATCAAAAGAGCAGGTTATGTAATGATTGCTCGATTAGCTGTAAGCGACAAAAAAGCAGAAAATCAATCTTTCGTTCAGTTCTTTCCACTAATCGAGAAGGGTTCTACAGACACTAGAATCATGGTGAAAAAAGCTGTTAACTGGGCATTGAGACAGATTGGGAAAAGGAATCTGAAACTCAATAAAGAAGCTATAAAAGTTGCAAAAGCATTAGATCAGCTAGATTCCACAGTGGGAAGATGGATTGCTAAAGATGCAATAAGGGAATTAGAGAGTGAATCTGTTCAAAAACGTCTTAGATAAGAGAAAGTAAGTTTTTACTTCTCGCCCTTCATAATTTTTTGTGTTTTTTCTCGAATTGCTTCAAGTTCAACTATTTTCTCTTTTAAGACTTTAACTAATTGTTCGTTCTCAAAAGCCTCCAATCGTCCTTTGCACGTTTCACATTCAAAGTTATTGTCCATTGCTTCTTGGAATATTACACGAGGACAATCGGGATTATCACAAGTGAAGAACATATTAGATGTTTCATAAAGCAAACGAGTTTGGAGTTTATCTAAAACCTCTAGTTGTTTTTTCTCCACAAAGATATCAATTCTCTCAGGATGTAGAGTCCAAAAATAAACAAACCATCCAGTTGATTTATCTCTTATTCTTCTAAAAGTAGCTAACTGTAAATCGTACAGTTTGTACAACGATTTTCTCACTTGATTAAGTCGCATGTCTAATTTTTCTGAAATTTCTTCATCGGTGGTTTCTTCATCTGCATTTAATAATACCAGAGTGACCTTTTTTACCTCTTCCCCAGCTATATCATCCACTACTTCAATGAGTGTTTGCCTTTGTCTTTCAGAGATATCTACTTTTGCCGCCATTTTAGAGTTTCCGACGTCCTCTCCTTTCTCCTTTCCATTAATTTCATCTTTTGACATGACGACCTCTCTTAAGCGGGTTTTTTGATAACAGCAGACAATAATGTTATGTATTTAAAGCTTCTTTAACTTTATCTTATTTGGGTAAATCGTTTTTGAATATATCTACGATGTAAATAAATACATGTGTAGTAACATACATGAAAATTGAGCAAAAACTCAAATAGAGACTATATTATTGCACAGTATAATGAATTTAATAAAACAAAAAACAGATCAAGCAATAAACATTCTGAAAGAACTCGATATAGATGTTTGGTTAACATATGTCAGAAAAACTTCGGAAATACATGATCCCAGTCTTTATTTTCTTATGGAAGATTCATGGTTGACTTGGCAAACAGTTCTTTTATTAACAAAAACTGGAAAAAAAATTGTTATTTGTGGTCGATATGATGTTCCAAATTTAGAGAAAATGAGCGTTTATGACACAATTATAGGTTACGATGAAAGCATTAAAACTGATTTACTAAAAATCTTAAGTGAAATAGACCCCAGCTCTATAGCAATAAATTATTCAATAGATAATGTAGCAGCAGATGGGTTAACTCATGGAATGTGGTTAAGATTAAACAAGTTTCTAGAGGGTACTCCTTACCTTGAAAGGTTAATTTCCTCGGAAAATTTGCTTGCTGCTTTACGAGGGAGAAAAACAGGGTTGGAAGTAAATAAGATAAAAGAAGCGGTTGAAATAAGTGAAAATGGACACAAAAAAGTTACCGAGTTCACAAAACTTGGAATGAGTGAAGAAGATATAGAAAAAATGTTACTGAAATTTACAAAAGAAAATGGTGTCACTGTTTCTTATCCTCCATTAATTCATGTAGGGCCAACAACCTCCATAGGACATGGAAAAGCATCTTCAGAAATTAAAGTCAAAAGAGGAGATCTCATAAATGTTGATTATGGCGTATTTTACGAAGGGTATGCCTCAGATCTTCAGAGAATGAATTATGTTCTAAGAGAAGGAGAAAATATGCCTCCAACAGAGGTTGTAAGAGCATTTGAAACAGTAGTAAAAGCAATAACTGCAAGTGCAGAAAAACTGAAACCAAGAGTATATGGATGGGAAATAGACAAAATAGCAAGAGACATTGTAATTAAAGCAGGATATAAGGAATTCATGCATGCACTAGGACATCAGATAGGAAGAAACGTACATGATTCAGGTTGCCTCCTAGGCCCTAAATGGGAGAAATATGGTAATTCACCTCTCATGCTTGTTGAGGAGAATCAAGCTTTCACTCTGGAGCTTCATGTTTATGTCGAGAATCATGGCTATATGAGCGTAGAAGAGGATGTTCTTGTTACTAAGGATGGTTGCGAATTTCTATCAAATCGACAGTTAGAATTGCCTCTATTAAGGTTATGAAGTATAAAAATTATAAGTGTTTGAACTCCCAATATTACATGAGGAAAGATTCCACATACTTAATCATCTTAATTATTTTCACTTTCGCATTTATTCTTTCCATTCCAAGTTATCAGAATGTTTTAGGGGAAAATAGCGATAATCCAATAGAGGTTTATGCTGTTCTTTTTGATCAATTCCCACAAGAAATTAACGGTACTATCATGTGCTCTGCTATTGAAATAAGTGACACGTTATTATGTTTAGGATGGTCATCAGAAAATATTTCAATATTTCTAGGAGAAGAAAATATGACAAAAAACATTTTCTTAGAACAACTAAACTATCTTGAAGATAATGTTGATGAAAATGATTTAGTCTTTATTTATCTATCAGCTCATGGTCATATTTATTGTCGTGATGTTCTAGATTTTAACAGCTGGTTTCAAATTGAATTCAATCAAATTGGTACAGACAATAAAATTTTCTTGATGGAATCATGTTATAGCGGTGAATTTGTAGAATTATTTTTTGCTCGTAGTTTCGCATTGAGTAGTGTAGCTAAGGATGAAATTGCTTTACTATTTGTTCCTGAGGATAATGACACTTGGTTGTTAAGTGAACCAATATTTGCTGGAGGTATTTCATCCCACTTTTGGGCTAAAACATTGACCGATATTAATGCGGATTCCTCTGGAAATGGTGTTGTAAGTCTAGAAGAGATGTATGGATATTCGTTGCCGTATATCAAACAATGTTATAATGAAACATTTGAAATTTATCCCGAAATAGCAGATTATGCAAGTTACGTAGCTGGATCAACTGAAAACTATCCTCATCCAAAAGTAATGAATAACCTTCCATATGAGGTAACTCTGAATGCAACTGATTTTATTTTAAATAACCAAGAATATCTTTGGGAAGAAGATCAAGATGGACCAATAATTGATGTTCAGAATATAATCCTTTTTACAGAAAATGACGAAGAAATTGAAATAATCTTTGTCATTTCGGATAGATCTGATTTCGATTATTATTGTTATGTTAATGACGTTTTAGAAAAATGGGGCAGTCACGAAACTACAGAATCAAATTCATGGAATTTCAGATATACACTATCCGTTGAACCTAATAATGAATATAATGTTTCTCTGTCTGCTGTCGATGTGTGGGGAAATGTTAACCTTAATTCAACTCTTGTAACATATGACCCTGAAACAGAAACTGCACCATATAATTCTGTGTTCACGGTTTTTGCTATTTTTATCTTACCTATCACAACCTTATTACTAAGAGCTAAAAAAAGAAAAGATTAAATAAGTATGGAAAAACTTTTCAGATAACGCTTCAATAAGAAGTTTATTCGTGGGGATAGCCAAGTGGCCAACGGCGGCAGACTCAAGATCTGTTCCTTAGTGGTTCGGGAGTTCGAATCTCCCTCCCCGCACCATTTTCCTTTTATTTTTCGAATTATTTTTTTTACCCTTTTATCAAAAAACATTTAAATTCACTTTATTTGCTTCAGTTATGTCTAAAGTACCTCAACCTACCACTAAATTCCTTAAAGTTAAGTGTGAAAGTTGTAATAATGAACAAATTGTATTTGATTCAGCAAAAATAGTAGTAAAGTGCAATGTTTGTGGTTCAGATTTAACCGAACCAAAAGGTGGAAAAGCAAAAATTCTTGGAGAAGTCTTAGAAGTACTTTCTTAATATTGTTTTTACATTTTTACATTTCTATATTTTCGGCAATTTCTTTTCTAACTAAACCAATAGCATTTTCTTTCGGTATTAAGCAAACCTCTTCTGGTTCAAATGGTCCATATGTTTTTCCATCTAAACCTTGAATCTGAGCTTTAGTTTTCTTTATAAATCTAATAGCAACATAGTCAATTTCTTCTTCCCCTTCTTCCTCAATTTCCTTCCCAATTAATTTGTTAATATCAATATATGCTACATCTTTTGGTGAAAATACCTCTTTCCTGTATAATTCATAGATTTGCGAAAATCTATCGTAAAAATCTTGCTCCTCTCTTGCCAAGTTAACAGTTATTTTTTCTCTATTCATTACCTTTTCAATTAGCTTTGTAGTTCGTATTCTCATCAAGTCAGTAATTACATATTTGATTCTATCTAATCTGGTTTCTTGAATCTTCCTAATAAGAGGGTTGATTTCTTTTTTTGTTTTTGTGGTACGTTTCTTCAAAAGTTCCCTCATAGCACTGTAAAATATCACATCTATTGGAGTTAATTCTTCACTCCCACGCTCTTCTTTCCATTTATTTTGAATTTTTTCAAACACTTTCTTACACCGCTGCTATTAAGAATGAAAAAGGCTTTATTCTCCCTCAGTTTAAAGCTAATCTTAGTCGTCTATCTCTTCGCTTTCTTCGATTCTTGGCGCTACAAAGTAAATTAAGTGGCCTTTATCTTCCAACTCATAAACAATTCTTATGGGTTGTTCTTGATTGAAGGATAATCTAACATAATCTGAAGATCGTATTCCTTTTAAGAAGTTTGAAAGAAAATCTAATGAATAAACAGCTTCTGATTCGTCTGCAACTTGAAAAGCTGGTGTGACCATTTCTTCGCTTTTGGGCTCTATGAATGTGTCCATTTCTTTTGTATCGCTTTCTGCTCCAAAGTAAATACCGTCTTCTTTTGCCTTGATTCGTAGATAATCACTAACCATCTCAGCATCTTTGAGAACTTGCTGAATAAAAGAGGCTTTTACCTCAAAGTTTGTATCAAAATCAATATGAATTGAATCAGGAATGTTTCCTTCTTCAGGGATATCAATTAAAGATAATGCAAATTTTCTTTGTTGGTTTTTACCTATAAACTCAACAACGAATCTTTTGGTTTTATCATCAAGAGCCATTCGCAGATTTTCATTGGCACTAGCAGTTTTTAATATTGTATTGAGAGTTTCTAAACTCAGCCCCAGGATTGCATTTTCTTTTATGTCATATTTTTTGAAAGCTTCCTTCTTCAAGAAAAAATCAATCATTGAAATGCGAGTTGCGTCAAAAGCTTTAATTCTAATACCATCTTCTGCAATGTTAACACTACTTTCTGCAACTATTGAACTTATGATAGAACAGATATTTGCCATTAATTTTGCGTCTTCTAATATCATTTCAAAGGTCATTATTCTACCCCGTTTACGTTTTAGTAATGAGCTATTTCGAGGTGGTTGCCACGAAATACCCTCTTTTAGTTCTTTATTATTTTAATATATAAAACAATTGCCCAATGAGGCTTCTCAATCTTATTTAATTAGGGATTGTTCTAATTCTTTTATTTGGGTGTAAGTGTCTACGTCTACATCTCTAAGGAGTTGGACAATGGACACTTTTATTTGTTTTTTCGGTTCAAGTTCTATGAAACCAAATAAACGTAACAGAATTCCTTCCTTAACTTCCAGATTTTGTGGAGTAGTAAGAATGGCCTCTATCTGATCAGAACCATCATTAATGATGAAAGTATCTTCTGTTACGCTAGTCACTGTACCTACAACCCTATATTTTCCAGGTTTAGACAATTCAGAAAGATTAATCTCACAATATGGCTTTTTCCGTAAATATTTTTTTTCAGATGAAAAGTCTTGGAAACTAGAATCATCGTTACTCATTTTTACAACTTCCGTCAATCGTATTCTCGCCAAGTTTCTCCACATGTAATGCATCTGAAAAATCTTGTAGGAGATTCATCAGCACTTCTTGTTTGTATCTGCCAAAAACTCACTTTCTGGTTGGTTTTGCATTTGGGACAATACATTTCTTTTGTGGGTTTAGTAGTATCAATATCGCTTTCATCCATGACAGTAGTTAATTCTCTTATAAGATTATGTTCTACTTTTTCAGTAAATGTTACTGTTTCATTTGATTCTAAATCGCGCTTGAAGCTACATTTTAAGCACATTACGATTGTCTTGCCTTTATTATCCTTCTCAGTATGCAATATTTTTCCACAATTTGGGCAGAAGTCCACTATAAATCACCTATCTGTTATTGTTAAGACAATATTTAAAGTTAATATTGTTTTCTTTTTACGCTAATAGAAAAATGTTTTTGAATTTAACTTGTTTTATAAAACACAATCTGAATAAGCGGTGAACATATTTGGCAACATGTGAAATGTGCGGTAGAGAGATTTTTTCAAGACCCATAACCATTGAAATTGAGGGGGCCGTTCTATTGGTTTGCCCTTCTTGTGCCAAGCACGGGAAACAAGTCACAAAACCCAAACCAAAAAAAACTGGTTTTAGTGGAACAAGAACAACCTCATCTTTGCAAAGTAGAACCTCAACCAGAAAACCAACTTCAAGACCATACAGAGGACGTTCAGAAGAAGATTCTAAGGAACTCGCTTCAGATTACCATGAACGTATAAGGTTAGCCAGACAGAAAAAAAGAATGACACAGAAAGATGTGTCCATGCAAACCAAAATTTCTGTTCAAGAGTTACAAAGTATCGAAACAGGAAAAATGAGGCCTCCAGATACGTTAATTAAAAAATTAGAGAGTTTCTACAATATTAAAATTACAGAAAATATTACAGCCTATAGTCCAAAAGATCAGAAGAAAGGACCGGCATTTCAGACTCTAGGAGATGTTGTAGTACTGAAGAAGAAGAAAGACGAGGAATAGATTTCCTTATCCTTTGCTTTTATGAGAACGATACAACAGTAAGCTTGGAAGATAGTTCACTAATTAAAGCTTCAGCTTCTTTGAGGGGTAGTTTAATAGTATAAAGTCGTTTCTTTGTTCTAAATTTGAGCTTAATTTTATCCTTGCTTCTCTTTGTTCGGAGTTCTCCACCTTGATCGATGGTTAATTGAACAATCTCTTCAAGTTTTTCTTTAGTTATTTCACTTGGCATTTTCCGTCGAGATGTCTCTCTAAATTTTTCTTAAAAAACTTTTGTTTCAGTGTTTTTTGACAATTCTTAAGCAAAAGATAAAAAAGTAAGATTAAAATAAGGATTGAATTATGAAAGTGCACAAAATTCCTACTAAAGAAAAATGCTTAGCAATTCTTCGAAAACATAATACACCCATTCAAGTCATCGATCATTGCCTTATTGTTACAAAAATAGCAGAAAGATTTTGTGCACAAATTGACAATATAAACAACAAACTGGTAATTGCAGCTTCAATGTTACATGATATTGGACGTTCAAAGGATCATTCAATCTTTCATGCAATTGAAGGTGTAAAAATATTAGAAAGTGAAAATCTTGATCAACTGCTTATTTTAATTGTTAAAAAGCACATAGGAACTGGAATAACAGAATTTGAAGCCGCAAAATTAGGATTACCATCAGATGATTATATTCCAAAAACTGCTGAAGAGATAATTGTTTCTTATGCTGATAATCTTACTTGTGGTAACAAAGAGCGTTCTTTTGATGAAGTTCTAAATGGTTTCATTAGTAAATTTGGTAAAGATTCCCATGTTGTGATGGGTTTTTTAAGACAAAAAGAGTTTATTGAAAAAATGACAAGAAAAAATGTTCGAAAAGAGGAAGAAAATGAGAACTAAATAAAGCCAGTAGTTTGTCTTGCTGTTGTTTCTTTTTCTCCTGTTATTTTCTTGATAGCATCTGAAAAATCATCGTTGATTACGTGATCTCTTTCAGATCGAATTGCGAACATACCTGCTTCTGTACAGATATTTTTAATGGCAGCACCGCTTGTCCCTTCAGTCATTTGGATTAAATAATCAAAATCAACATCACCTTTTAGATTCATTTCAGCAACATGTATTTTGAATATATCACGTCTACTTTCAGCACTTGGGATGGGAATTTCTATAATTCTATCAAATCTTCCTGGTCGGAGCATAGCCGGATCTAAAATATCTATTCTGTTAGTAGCTGCAATCACCTTCACATCTCCTCTTGGATTAAATCCATCTAATTCAGAGAGTAATTGCATCAAAGTTCTTTGTACTTCCCTATCACCACTTGTAGCTAAATCTAACCTGCGACTTCCAATTGCATCTAGTTCATCAATAAAAAGAATACTAGGTGCGTTTTCTCGAGCAAATTCAAAAATTTCTCTTACAAGTCTGGCTCCTTCTCCGATGAACTTCTGAACTAGCTCGCTTCCTATTAATCTAATAAAAACCGCTTGTGTTTCATTAGCTACTGCTTTGGCAAGTAAGGTTTTACCTGTCCCTGGCAGACCTTGCAAAAGTACACCTTTGGGCGGATCAATTCCTATCTTTTCAAATAACTCAGGTTTCAATAAAGGTAGTTCAACTGTTTCCTTCAATTCTTGAATTTGTAGGGAGAGACCACCTATATCCTTAAATGTTTCAGTTGGCCGCTCAATTAATTCCATCTTCTGAACCATTGGATCTTGGGTTGAAGGCAAGATATTTACAATAGCAAATGTTCTTTGATTTAGAGCAACTCTTGTATCAGGTAGCAAATCTTTGATTTCAACATGGCGCGATATAGTAACAACTAAATTAGGGCCAGTAGTACTTCGAACAACAGCTGTCTTATTATCAAGAACTTCAACGATATAACCCATAAACAAGGGGGGAGATCTCAAACGTTCAAGTTCAACTTTAAGATTGTTGACCTCTCTCTGAAGGCGTAGCCTTTCACTCTCCACCATTTGCTTTTCAGTCTCTAGTTGACGTGCTTGTCTCTCAAGATGATTAGCATAAGAAATTAAGTAAGCTGGGTCGTTTTGATCAGGTTCAGACCTCTCTTTTGACAGTTTCAGCACCCTTTATTTTTCTCAATATTTTCTAATCTCTAAGAATATAAAAGCGTTTATATGGTATACTTGAGCGTTAGATAGCCAAATACTACAAAATGGAGAAGGAGTTAGTTTACTTATGTTAGGATATAAAATCGACAAAAAGAGATTTACAACAAAATCATCAAACTTAAGTGTTCATTTTTTAGAACAGAATATATGACTTTAGTTGTTCTCAGATTATTCCATAGGCTTATGCGTGACAAACGTATGTCTACCCACATTGCATTAACTGCTAGGGCATTCGGAGCAAAGCAATTATTCTATACAGGTAGTCACGATAGCTCTCTTGAGGAAAGTATTGGTAGAATAACAGAAGATTGGGGGGGTAATTTCCACATAGATCATAAAGAAAATGAGTTGTCTTTCATAAAGAAGTGGAAACAGGAAGGCGGGATTATTGTTCATCTAACTATGTTTGGTATTGAACTTGGAGACAAAATAGTTGAGCTGAAGCAAAAATTAAACAAAAACCTTTTAGTTATTGTAGGTGGAACTAAAGTTCCTAGCGCCATATATCATTTAGCAGATTACAATATAGCTATTGGTCACCAACCACATAGTGAAGTAGCTGCCTTAGCTGTTTTCTTAGATCGATTAACAGCTGGTAAAACTAGAAAAGAGAAACTCTCGAATGCAAATGTTGAGATTATTCCTATGGAGAAGGGAAAAAGTACAAAACAAAAAAACAAAGAGTGAAAAATATGTTGAAAATAACAGTTTTAGAAAAAACATACAATGTAGCAAAGCATAGCTCAGCGAAAGCTCTAAATTATATCTTAAGTGAGGAATTAAAAGATCTAGATGTAAAAATAGTGGAAGTAACTTTCACAAAAGATCGATATGCAGTAGTAACTATAGATGGGGAAGATGAGAATATAGCAAAAAAATTCATAATCGACAAATATGGATCAACAGAGAGGAGCATCTCAGAACTTCAAATTGGGGACATAATTTATGGGCGCTTCAAAGATGTGGGAAAGGTAAAATTTGGTTTATTTGTTGACGCTGGAATTGTAACTTCAACACAACAAATTGATGCTCTCTATCCTTTATTTGAAATGAGAAATCAATTAGCTGGGGGGAGGAAAACATCTCTCGTTAACACAATTAGAGCTTTGGGAATAGTTGAAAACTTACCTCTAAAATTTGAAATTATTGACAAGAAAGTACTTGGATCAAAAATATGGGTAAAAATATCAAAAGACTCTTTAAAGTGGTTTTTAGAGCCATATTTGACTAATAAAGAAGCTCTAATTATATGTGGCACAACAAGAAGATCAATTAAACAAGCTCTTATTCAGAGTAAACATATGGAAGATATAGACGAATTTGAAAGAATAGGATTACTAGAATATAGGCTAGTTTGTAAAAGTGGGACTAGAGCTGATGGATTAATTCCTGAACTTGGTTCCTATCTTGGAAGAGCTAAAATAGGTGCTCAAGTACCTAAAAGGGTAGTAGAATTATAGTTTGTGCTATAAAAAAGAGTGTGTGGTTTGATGAAAATTATAGAACCAACATTGATTGTCAATAAAAATCAAGTTATTGAAAATGTTAGTAAAATTCAGAAGAAAGCAACAAAATCTAATGTGAGATTTCGACCACATTTTAAAACACACCAATCTGCAGAAATAGGGAATTGGTTTAAAGAATTAGGAGTTAACTGCATTACTGTGTCTTCAGTGAGGATGGCTGAATGTTTCACGAAAGCAGGATGGAAGGACATCACAATAGCTTTTCCAGTTAACATTCTCGAGATTGAAAAAATAAATGAACTAGCAAAATCTGTGCAACTTAATCTATTGGTAGAATCAGTTGAAACTGCAAAAAATCTGGAAGAAGAACTCAAATACTCTGTTAAGGTTTGGATTAATATCGATACAGGATATCATAGAGATGGAATAGAATGGAATAAAATTCATAAAATAATCCAAATTGCCTCTCTGATTCATAATGCGAGAAATATGCAACTAACTGGTATTCTTACCCATGCAGGACATTCATATAAAGCTAGAACAAGAACAGAAATCCTAGTTATCCACGAAAATACAATAAATAAGATGGATCAATTACGGGAAAAACTTAAACTAGAAGGGTATAATGATTTACAAATCTCCGTTGGAGATACCCCCACAGTTAGTATTGCTGATGATTTCTCTCAAGTTGATGAGATTAGACCGGGAAACTTTGTTTTTTATGACCTAAAACAGGTACAAATTGGTTCTTGCTCAGAAGAGGAGATAGCAATCAGGCTAGCGTGTCCAGTTATTGCAAAGTATGATGAACGTAATGAAATCTTAGTGGACGGAGGAGCCATACACCTCTCAAAGGACTTTATAGTAGATGGTTCAGGAAGAACAATATATGGTTATATCTCTCAGTCAATGGACAAAGGATTTTCAAAAGTAAAAGATGCATATGTTTCTACCATCAGCCAAGAACATGGAACAATAAAAGCAAATAACCAAGATTTCTTTCAGAACGTAAATATTGGAGATATTGTTTATATCATTCCGATACACGCTTGTTTAACAACAAATTTAATGGCAAAACTCAAAACTTTATCTGGTAAAGAAATTCAAGCTACATGTAAGTAAGTGTCGTTTATTTAGACAACTAATTTCACAGAGAGGCCACAATGATCCGATGCTTGTTCATCTTTTGTTAGTTCAGCTGATCCCCTAACTATTGTGCAAATGTCATTGACAAAGATGTAATCAACTCTTAGATATGAAAAATCAACTGGCCAAGTTTTTCCGGAGAATGGAGCGTTTCCAGAGGCAACCCATGTATCGTGTAAGTTTGTGAATAATCTCCAATAGGTCAAATCAAGGATAGAGTTAGGTGTATTAAAGTCCCCAAGCACTATTGTTGGAACACTATTGCTAATTTGATTTAGTAAGACTTCTGCTTGATTGAATCTAGACAGATAATACAAAGGCAGGTCAAGATGTGTTGTAATAACTCTAACAGTTTCATTGTCCTTCAGCATGTCAGCGATAAGAAGTCCTCTTGGACTAGTACTTGAAGGACCAGATAATTCAACAAATGACGAATTAACAATTTCATAATTCGATAAAATTGCAAGACCATACGTCCTTTGATTGTAATTTGTTGGTGAAGTATAATATGGATATGAAAGAATTGAAGCTAATTGACTCATGTTTATTATAGATCCTTGATAATAGACCTCATATGCTTCTTGCAGAGCTAGAATATCTGCATCAATTTCGTCAAGGAAGCTAATTGTATAGTCAGCTAAACCATTGTAAACATTGTATGTTGTAACTTTTATTGAACCAGAATCTTCGCTAGTTGTAGATGCCGATAAAGCAACAAAAAATGGCACTAGAGTCTGAATAAAACTACCTAGAATTATTATTATGATAAGAGAAAATAGAATCTTTTTGTAGAACTTATCAAAGAATTTCAATCTAAAAGCACAATGTAAATCAATTTTAAAAATGCTTGTAAACAAAATGGATTGTTCTGAAGAAATATATAGAATAATACGTTTGTAATCGAAAAAGGGGTCAACTTAAATAAAATAATGAGATAATTAGAACAAATAGTACAAAATTCATAGGGTTGGACTTGAGAGATGGGAGAGTTTAAGGGAAAAACAATTATTGGGGCATCTTTGATTATTATGGTTTTAATAGGTATCTTAACTCCTATTCTCTATTTTACAAGTTACATCATAAAAGGAGAAAATGCTATCATTTTCCTAATCGGGGATCCAAAAATGGAATTTGATGATTGGAGATACACCGCAGAAGAAATAGTGGAACTGGAAGTTCAATATGGTGAGTATTGGAATAATTTAACCAGCGAATTAGGAGCCCTATGGGGGTGGGATTTTTATTTCTTCTACAAAACTAAATGTGATTTCTCAAGATATAGATATGAAAAACTATTTATTCTCCTTGAAGGTCATAGCGCGTATTCAGAGCATCCAACCCTGAGAATAAATGATGAAGAAACCATTCTAGTAGAAAAAATAAAAGATAAGATTCATTCTCTAAATTTTACTGTTTTAGTAGATTCATGTTATAGTTTAAGTTGGAAAAATTTGTTTGAACACGATGGTTTGAATGAAGTATATACGAGCGATTTAGAGAATAAATTGAGTTATATTAAATATTTTATTCGGGGTGGATCACCTTGGATTGATAATGATACTGTTGAATTATATCGAATAGAATCAGTTGCATATTTTTTTATAGAACAACTTCTTCTAGAAAGAAATTTCGCACAGGCAAATGCAACAGCTATTTCAAAGGCCTATTTTCTAAATTTAACAGGAGTGGATTAGAAGTAATAGGGAATATTCTTGAAAGCCCTATATTTTGTATAGGAAGTTGAATACTATATCACACAATGCCTCCAAATACAGATATAGAATTACCATTATTTCTACATGTTATTGAACCAATTGGCATTATTATTTTAAATAATGAGGTTCTAGATTACGATTATTTAGGGGCAAATAAGCTTTATCCAAACAAAGTGTTAGATTTGCTTTCTGCAATGTATAATGACAGATATCTACGAAATGTACTTCCATCAGAATTTTATCCAATGTTTGAGAAAAGGGATATATCTGTGACTGAAAATTGCTTAATAGGAATAGATGATTTCCCTTCTCCTTATGTCTTTATGTGTTTAAAATTTGAAATAGAAATTAAGAAAAACAGAGAGATTCACCTTTATAAGCTGAAGTATAATAGAAAAGATTTACATTTGTCGATAAATTTGAGTGCAATTAACTTCTTTTTTATTTTAGCTAACCTATGTGTTGAATTTGTTGCACTTCGCGTTCCTTGGTTCTAACGATACTAACTGAGGGACAGGTGATCGAACACCTGTGAACCAGGCTATAGGTGATTATTCACCTTGCACGGCTTATTTATCCGCACTTTCATCTATAAACTCGTAGAAAAAATACCGAAGGTGAAAGAAACTCCACTCTCTCCTGCAAAGTTGAATGAATGTACACTATAACACTTCTAGCAAGATTGAGTAAGATTTGAACACTCCGTTGTTTACGGTATAGTAAAGAAGAAAGAGACAATAGAAAGAAAGGTGTTTGAATCTTTTGTAGAAGTGGTGGGGCAGGGCGGATTTGAACCGCCGACCTCCACTGTGTAAGAGTGGTATCATTAAACCGAGCTAGATCACTGCCCCATGTTTATAGTTATTTCATTTCATTTCGTAATTATTTTTAATTTAAGTTTTTGGTTAATGAATTTTACCTAAATTTCCTTCCTTTACGAGTAATTTAAATATTTATCTTTCTATCATGCTACTTGGAGCACAACTTATGTCTGAAATTGATGAAATTGATTTAAAGCTAAAATCCCTTGGTTTAACACAATATGAGGTTAAGACTCTCAAAACGCTCATAGCTCTTTCAGCTTCTACAGCTGAAGAAATTCATAAACAAACTGACATCCCTACTCCACGGATTTATGACACAATTGAGAGTTTGCAGAAGAAAGGATTAGTTAGGACAATTGCAGGTCGTCCTAAGAGGTTTGAAGTTTTTAGTCTTGAGGAAGGATTGAAAAATTTTCTTGGGTTTAAAGAATCAGAATTCAAAGATGAACTAAGCAAAATGACTAAAATTTCTGACCACATTCTTACACTTCTAAATGATCCAATCTATCAATCTCAATTAATCATTAAACCTGATGAGTTAATAGAAGCATACTCTTCTCTAGGGGAGATGCAAGTAAAGACAGTAGAACTAATAAATAAATCAAAGAAAGAAATTTGCATTTTTACTAATGTATTTTACTGGTTTGAACATGTCGAAGAAGCTTTAAAGGAGGCCGTATTAAGGAATGTTAAGGTTCGTGTTCTAATGAATGTAGATGATGAAACCTCAAAGTTTTTTGCTAAAAAGCTACGAGAGATTGGAGCTAAGGTTAAGGAAATAGAAAATGAAACAGTTCTTGCTCGTGGTACTCTTGTAGATAACGAACAAGTTGTTTTTGTTATATGGGTTTCTCCTGTTAAACAAGAAAAATATGTTTATCGCCCTCATTTCTCCTCAAATTCAGGTATAATAGAAATTTTCTCAAATAACTTTGAATATCTATGGGGAAAGAATTGAAAAACAGTTAGTAAGTTGAAAATCAGAATTATTTGAAAGTGAATAAAATGATAAATTTAGATGATAGAGAACTACTGGCAAAAATTGATAATTCGGATCAATTAGGATCAATGTCAAAATGGGGAGAATTTGTTAAAGAAGCTAGAGAAAATAGCAAAAAATTGCACATTCCTTCCAAAGTTAGTTGGAAGAATCTTACTTTGGAATATAAACTACCAAAAAACGTTATTATTTGCGGCATGGGAGGTTCAGCCATTGCTGGGGATTATTTTGTTAGTTTATTCGAAAATGAACTAAATATTCCCGTTATTATCAATAGAGGGTATGATCTTCCTAAGTTTGTTGACAGTGAATCATTAGTAATCTGCATAAGTTATTCAGGAAACACAGAAGAAACACTTTCAAGATATCACGAAGCTCTTAAAAGAAAATCAATGATTGTTTCTATTTCTTCAGCAGGATTGCTAGAAAAATTCGCAACAAAAATAGGCACTCCACATGCTAAAATTCGTTCAGGAATCCCTCCAAGAACCGCTTTTCCTTTAATCTATACTGCTCTAATAACAATATTTGAGAGTATGGATTTAATTGGAAGTGTTGAACAACAGCTTGAAGAAACTGTTAGAATTTTAGAAAAATTAGCTATTGAATATTCTCAAGAATCACCAATTAAGGAGAATATTGCAAAAGAAATTTCATATGGTATATTTAATTCTATTCCACTTTTCATTGGTTACAGTATATACGCCCCAATTGCCTATCGAGCTAAGACACAACTGAATGAAAATAGCAAGGTTATCGCGATAGCAGAGACTCTTCCTGAGCAAAATCACAATGGGATAGTTATTTTTGATAACCCAAATGTTTCGTTAAACGATATCGCTTTCATCTTCATACATGATAAAGACGAACCAAAGAACATAGCAACAAGGTTTGAAGAAGTTAACAAGTTAGCCTCTAAGAAGTCTGAAAAGGTTCTAGATATATTTCCTCAAGGAAAATCTAAACTAGCAAAACAGCTTAGTACAACATTTCTTATAGATTTCATTAGTATTTATCTAGGAATCCTTCACGAAATAGATCCTTCAATTACACCAAGTATAGATAAAATAAAGCAATCTCTAAAGATAAAACATAATTTACAAGAGGACATTGAAAAAGAAGTTCTTTAATAAACCTCAAAAGCAGAAAGCTAAACAGAATATTTAAAAGGAATAACGATTTTACTAAAATAGAGTTAAATTCAGTGAAAATCATTGTTGTCCTTCTCGGAAAATAAAAAAAATCAGGGATATATATGTGTGGGATAGTAGGAATAGTTCAGCGAGATACAAATAAAATCGGTAAGAACATCATTGATTCTTTAAAAAAGCTAGAATACCGAGGTTATGACAGCGTAGGCATAGCAATCATAGATAATAATCAAGTTAAAGTATCAAAGGAAGAAGGAAAAATCACTGAAGTTATCGAAAAAATACAATTGGATGATTTGCACGGAAAAATTGCTATAGGACATACACGATGGGCAACTCATGGTCCCCCAAGCAAGGAAAACTCTCACCCGCATACAGATTGCAAAAATGAAATTGCTGTAATCCATAATGGTATCATAGAGAATTTTCAGTCACTAAAAGAGGAATTAGTTGCTCAAGGACATGTTTTTCGATCAGAGACAGACACTGAAATTATTCCTCATTTTATTGAACAACTTATACAAGAAGAGCAGATGGAACTTAAAGATGCCATTATCCACACAATTAGGAAATTGGAGGGGACTTTTGCAATTTGTGTTCTTTCTAGTTTAGAACCAGATAAAATTTATTGTGCAAAAAGGGATAGTCCGCTTGTTCTTGGAATTAATGCCGATAGAATGTTTTGTGCTTCTGATATCCCAGCTTTTCTTTCTCACACACGACAAGTTGTTCTACTACATGACGATGAATTTGTTACTCTATCACATGATGGTTACGAAATAATTAACTTCACAAATATGAAAAAGGTTGAACGAAGACCATATATTGTTTCCTGGAAGCCAGAAATGGCACAAAAAGGTGGTTTTCCACATTTCATGCTTAAAGAGATACACGAACAATCTAGTTCATTAGCAGATTATATTCGGATAAAACAACCGTCCCTACATAAAATCGCAGAAAAAATCTATGATGCTAAGAAGGTTTTTCTTTTAGCAGCTGGAACAGCTCATTATTCCACTTTGACCGGTGAAAATCTTATTCGGAAATATGCAAAAAAACCTTGCATTTCCATAATTGCTTCAGAATATGATTCAATTAGCTCTTTGATCGATGAAGATACCATTGTTCTTCCAGTTAGTCAGAGTGGAGAAACAATGGACACTATAATGGCGATTAAGGACGCTAAAAAATCTGGAGCAAAAATACTTTCAGCTGTTAATGTTATCGGGAGCTCAATCACTCGCCATTCTGATGAGGTATTGTATCTTTATGCTGGACCTGAGATAGGGGTAGCAGCTACTAAAACGTATACTGCCCAAACACTTTCCATGTGGGATATCGGTCTTGAAATAGGAAAAATTTCAGGAGAGTTGGGGAACAAGGAATACAATGAAGCGCGAAGACTCTTCAACAAAATACCCTCTGTTGTCAAAAAAACAATAGTACGTAACGAATCTCTTGCTAACCGAATAGCTTCATGGTTCGCTGAAAAGAATAGTAGTTTTTACTTAGGGCGGGGTATAAACCTGCAAACAGCAAATGAAGGGGCTTTGAAGATGAAAGAAATAGCTTATATTCATAGTGAAGCATATCCTGCAGGAGAATCAAAACATGGACCAATTGCTCTTATTGAAGAAGACTATCCAGTAGTGTTCATAGCACCAAAAGATCAAACGCATAAAAGGATGATTGGTAATATAATGGAAATGAAAGCGAGAGGAGCAACAACAATAGGTGTAATAGAGGAAGGAGACAAAGAGATAGGAGAGCTGGTGAAGTGGAAAATGGAGATACCAAAAGGGTACTCAGAAATGATAACAACAAT
>BPTK01000033.1 GCA_023705905.1 Candidatus Heimdallarchaeota archaeon | reverse complement strand
AGATATCTTATTCCTTTTCAGGCTTGAGAAAGAGAACATCCTTACATCAACACAAATTAACAAAAGCGATAAGAAGATTGCAGGATCGTAATTTTCTTTCAAAGAACGAGAATAGTTCTTACGAATTAACAGATGATGGATGTATTTATACTAGAAAACTCTTGCAAGAACTGGTTAGCAAGAAAGCAGTAAATTCTACAAAAATGCCCCACATCTCTTTAGTAAAGAAATTACGCACGATACCTTCTTTAGAAAAAAGAAGAATTGCTTTGCTATTAGAGAAACGATGGTTTAGTAATTATCGTTTTCTTTATAGAAGAGAGATAGGAGATTTTATTGAACTTTGTTGGGAAGATAATGAGAAAAATCAATGTCATGTATATTTAAATTCAGAAGGTGAGATTCAAATCGAATGTTCTTCACTTAACCAAAAATCGAATGAAACTGGATTTATTATAAAATGGGTTAGTGAAGAGATTCAGAAACATGCTGATGTTGAGGTAGTAATAGAGGAGGAGGAAGAACACACTAAGATTCCCTATAATTAACGTTTCTTGGTACAAAAACATTAAATATTCAAATAGAAAAAGATGAACAAAGGTGAAATGTAATGATGAACGCACCAAATTTCAATGGAGTGAATGGAAACCCATTTACTGAACCCAAGCATGGAACAACTACAATTGCTTTAAGATTTAAAGACGGTGTAGTTGTAGCTGCCGATAAAAGAGCCTCTATGGGCACTTTCGTCGCGTCTAAAAAAGCAGAAAAAGTACACATACTAAATGGTTTTACTGTTGCTACAATTGCTGGGCTAGTTTCAGATGCTCAATACTTAATTAATCTTACAAGAGCAAACATCAATTTGTATGAATTAGCCAGGGGTTATCCTCCCACATCAAAAATGGCAGGAAATCTGTTAGCATCTATCATGTATGAACAGTATAGAGCTTATTTCCCATATTATGTTAATATGATTGTAGCTGGTCTTGACAATGAAGGACCACACGTATTTAACTTAGATATGGCTGGAGGTATAACCGATGAAGATTTTGCATCGACTGGCTCAGGATCGTTAGTTGCTATAGGTGTCTTAGAATCTACATGGAAAGCAGACTTACCTGAAAAGGATGCAATTACTATCGCTATCAAAGCACTTGCAACTGCTATTAGTAGAGATACCGCAACTGGTGATGGCATGGATGTAGCTTTAGTCAATAAGAAAGGGGTAAAGAAGCTAAAACCCGAAGTAGTCAAAACTATTTTGGAGGCATTATAAAATGTTAGGACCACAATCTATGGGATATGACAGATCTCCTCTAATGTATTCTCCTGAAGGTCGTATTATTCAGACTGAATATGCGAGAGAATCAGTAAGAAGAGGCAGTATTGGAATAGGTATTAAGAGTAAACATGGTGTTGTACTTGCAGGTTTGCTTCGTGTTGTGGATTTAAACGAGCCTGATCATAAGATACACAAAATAGCTGATAAAATTCAAGCAATATTTGCTGGAGTAGCAGCTGATGGTCGTATTCTTATAAGTCGAGCTAGACTTGAATCTGAAATATTTAAGCTCACATATATTGACTCAATTGATGTCCGTGGACTTGCTATTAAAATAGGTGACTACGTTCAACAATTTACCCAACAAGGCGGTCTTCGTCCTTTTGGTGTAGGTATGCTTTTTGGAGGACTCGATCAAACTGGTCCAAGTTTACAATTTGTTGATCCAGGTGGTGGTGTTGTTTCCTGTAAAGCTAAAGCGATGGGTGAAGGTGATTCTGAAGCTATTGCTTTTCTTAAAGAAAAATACACTGAAGAACTAACCACAGATGAAATGGTTGAAATCGCTAAAGAAGCTATCAAGAAAGCATCGAGAGACACAGAATTATCCGATGATAATATCGTTATAGAGATTATGTCAGTTTAGGCTTAATCCATTTCTTTTCTTTTCTTTTACTAATTTATTTACTTCTTTTTCCTTACTCTATTCTTGAATAAGTATTTAAGAAAGAATCTCTTACACTGAAGAGAGGATAATGAGAGTTTATTTATCAAAAGCAATTAGAATTAAAGGGAAGGAGTGGAGCATTGCTTGTGATAGTACAAATTCAAAATACTATCCTCTAGTTTTCTATAGTCATGCACACTCTGACCATGTTCCTAGGAAGTTACCAGCCACTGATATTATAAGCTCATTAGAAACTAAATCATTATTAAAAAAATTCACATCTAATTTCTCAGAAGGAAGATTCTTTGAAGATTACAAAATAGGCGAAACATGTTTCAAACAACAATCGGCTGGTCATATTATTGGTTCAACAGCATTAAAAATCAAATCAAGTGAGGGTACTTTAATCTATACAGGTGATGTTTCAATCAGAAATAAGGGGTTCATTGAACCTTTTAAACCTGATAAATGTGATACTCTGATTATTGAAAGCACTTTTGGGAAGTCACAATATGAGTTTCCGGAATATAATACAGTAATCAAGGAAACCCAGGATTCAATAACCGAGAATCTAGATAACAATACTCCAGTCATTTTAATGGGGTATGCCTTAGGGAAAGCTCAGATGCTCTATCATTCTTTTTCTCACTTGTCAGAAAATATAATACTACATGGAGCAAATTACAAAATTAATTCTTTACTTAAATCTGAAGGTATTGAGGGAGCAATTGATTGTGTTTCCTATCAACAGGCAAAGGAAGAAGGTTTAATGGAAAGAGAGAGGAACTGGATATTGTTTGCACCATTAAAATCTGGTAGAGATGAGTTTTACTCTTATTTGAGAAATAAATTTGGTGCAGTTCTCTATGCATTTAGTGGATGGTGTATATCATCTAATTACAAATACAGAATGGATGTTGATTATAGCGTCCCCATAAGTGATCATGCTGATTTCTCAGAACTCATAGAGATATGTGAATCTTGTGATCCCGATAGAATATATACAATCTATGGTTCAAACATAGCATTTGCAGCTGAACTAAGACGTCGTGGATTTAATGCTAATCCATTGTCGAAGCAGACACTACTGGACTCCTATTTTTAATTTAAGAGCTAACTATCAGATCTTCAATCCGTGTTTCTTTGTACAGGATTTCATTAAGATGAACTACTTGTATCGGAATATTTCTCCTTGCTAGAAAATCACGTGCATTCCCGCTAATCGAATTGCATACTAAAATCAATTTTTTAAGATTAAGGGAAATTATTAATTGTTCAAGTTGTAGTAATTTGTTTGTAGGAATGCTTCTTCTCCAATTTATAGTTATTATGCCTATTTGAGGACCTTGAAGATAAAAATCTAAAACATATTTTGTTCGACCTAACTTGAAAGCTACATTCTCTTTAACATTGAATTTTCTTTGAGAAAATTCTTGTCGAAGTACTATATTTACGACGGACTCTTGTTCATTCATTAAAGATTAATCATGGGATTCTATTAAAAACAAACATTATTACCACAATAATATGCTGAAAACATCGTAAAAAACCCTAGTTCTGACATAAATCTCGAGGTGGATGAATTTCAAGCTTTTCATAGTTTAGGTTTATTTTGAAAAAAAGAAAGAAAAGTTAACCGAAAATATATTTCATTTCTTTTCGGTTTGATAACCATAATAATAATCTATCAGCAAATGAAACATGACTTTTCACCATGATTTTAGGAATATCATTGAAAACGTAAATATAATCGATTTTCTTTCTTTCTTCTTCAAATTCCTTATCTTTTATCTTATAATGAACTTTCTCTTCATCTACACCAATCAATTGACAGGCAATCCCAACTTCTATTTCTTCTTTAGTATAAAGAATAACAGATTTTCCAATCAATGTTTGCAAAGTTACTGTTTGTTTAGCTATTTTATCTTTAGAAAATCTGAGAAGAACAGGAGGTAATTCAATTAGCAAATCTTTACCACTACAAGCAATTTCTTCAATTTTGCCAGCTTTGTCAACTTCAAATATAAATGAAGATTCAGAAAATGTCATCCCTAGTTCAAAAGATTTAATTGTTGCTCCTCTATCAACTCCATCCACATAGAAGAAAACTTCATTATCAACATAACTCTCAAAATACGAAGATGGTTTTCCAGTATATTTGCTAGTATAGGTTTCTTCTTCATCATTCAGAGTTTTAAAAGTAAAAATAGGTTCGTTGTTCTTTTCAGAGGTTTCGTAGGACACTAGAATTCCAGTCTTTCCTTTCTTAGAAATATATTTTTCGTTGATTTCAGCATCATGTATACTGTAATCAGAGACCTGAATATTTTCTAAATTATCATCTTTGGTTTTGATACTCAATGAAAGAGGACGACATATTACCTCATTTATCACGATGCTTTCAGCGTTTCCGATGATTAGTGAATCATCTATGTGGTCATATGCAACTACATCTCGGCCCACTATTCTGGATACTAGTTCGTTCATTCTAGTTATTTCAAGGAATGTTTTCACTCCATCGTTTCCATAATATTCAGTATATCTTGAAGATATTAAATCGGTGAAAGCGTCTCTTTTTCGTGCAAATTTTTTAATTGTTTTACCCCTAATAAAATTTGGAAGAACCAACCAATAAGGCAGTAAAGCTCCTTTGATTGGAGATAATTCATCATCAATCATCGCTTGAATTCTATAAGCTGATCTTGGATGAGACATGAAGATATTTGCGATCATATCCCATCTACCAGGACGATAAACATGTCGGTACAGTCGAATTGCTGCTTCACCTAAGAATCTTTGCTTTTCCTCTTCTGTAAATTCCTTTCCTGTCAGTAACTGGACATTTACACCAAAATCACCTGCAACTCCCTGATAGAATCCTTCAAGCCTATACAGCGCTTGAGCTAGTTCTTTACCGTATCCTGCTTTCTTTGTTTGATTGTCTGCATCGCCTTCAAGTATTCTTACAAAGATGTAAAGGAAGGCTAAGATCCCATAATTTATTAAGAAATAAATACCAAAAGAAACTTCCAAATCTCGATATGCTGAATAATCTAATGTTGTTGCAGGAAGTAACAGGGCTTTCTTGATAATCATCTCTGTTGCAGCAATAGCTTGTAAAATAACTACATGTAATCTCTTATTGTGAGCTAGTTCGTGTGCCACAATCCCTCTTATGTCATCATCATTGAATTCTACTAAATCTCTACAAATTATAGTTATTCTCTGATCGAACCAAGGACCAAAAGCCATAGCATTAAGAATAGGAGCTTCAACAAAACCTACTTTTAATTTCCTCTTGATACCCATTTTTGCTCTTACTTCTTCTACTAAAGATAATATTCTTTTATCCTCAATTGGTTTAATTCCCAATAGTTTTGTTAGTAGTGGTCCAGAAATAAAATACATACCAAGAGCTGCGAAAATCAATAATTCATATGGACCTAGAGATAAGAAAACTATTCTCTCGGCATAACTGATGCTCTCAGGTCCCAAATAGAACCAAGAAAGGTTTGAAACTGTTTCTGCACTAATAACTTCAACGTTTATTAAAATATCAATGACAATGTATAGTGTTACATAAATTAAACCAAAGAGTACAAGATACAACACCTGAGGAGACATCAATCTACTAACTAAAACAAATTTCTTACCAAAGAAAATCAGGGCCATGATTATGAATACGAAAATCATAATATTGTATGCCCAAGCGGTGAATAGATCACTTTCTTCCCCATTTACATATTCATAAACAAAATCGCCAACCGTACCTATAAGAAAAACTAAGTAGGTTGTAAGTGAGATAATCATAAACTCTTTCCAAACTGGTGAATTCCATAATTGGAACGTTTGATATAAAGCAAGGACAAATAGACCCAGTGCAATTGCCATTAACCAGTCTTCAAATACGATTAACACCGCACCAAAAGTTAAAGCAATGAATGCAAGCATTAAATTTTCAGAAGTAGTTCCGTGACGAATTTTTGTGATTAATTCAGAGATTAGAAAGAATAGTCCGAGCAAAGCAATAATTACTCCAATAATGGAATTTGTGCTTTTAGATAAATAATCCCAAACTAAATTCAGAATTTCAATAAATGACATATTATCAGTGGCTTGGAACTAAGGAGCATTTAAAATGTTTTGTCTTTGGAAAAATTACTTGTTTGTATTATATCTCACTGGAAAGTTTATTATCTTAATTAGGTAGCAGTTAGCAATGATTCCTTATCCATCAAAAGTGGAACATAAGGAGGGTAAATTCAATCTAAATAGTGAAACAAGGATAGACTTTTCTCCTGAACTTATACAAGTGGTAAACTACTTGAAAGATTTAATTTGTAGTTCAACAGGATTCAGTTTACCATCTAATCTTGAAGTTTACATGAAGAATACAATCAGTTTAGTTCTACAGGATTCATCTGAAATATTGAACTCAGAGGGATATCAATTATCCATAAATACGGATAACATAATAATCGAAGCTAAAACTCATCAAGGTATGTTCTATGGAATTCAAACCCTTAGGCAGTTATTCCCTATTGAAATTGAAAGTAGAGAAGTAATTGAGAAATTTATCTGGACTGTTCCCTGTATGTCCATAGTAGATAACCCTAGGTTCAAATGGAGAGGACTTATGTTTGATGTTGGAAGGCATTTTCATAATGTGGATACACTAAAGCGTACTATAGATTTACTAGCACTTATGAAGATGAATATTTTTCACTGGCATCTTACAGAAGATCAAGGTTGGCGTATTGAAATTAAAAAGTATCCTAAGTTAATAGAAATTGGATCAAAGAGAGAAGACACAAAGATTGGTGGGTGGGTAAGTAAAACATTTCGGGAAAAACCACACGAAGGCTACTACACTCAGGAACAGATAAAGGAAATTGTAGAATACGCAGATGAGAGATTCATAACTATTATTCCAGAAATAGAGATACCAGGGCATTCATCAGCAGCAATTGCATCTTATCCTGATTTAAGTTGCGAAGGTAAACAAATTAGTGTCCCATCCAAATTTGGAATTTTCGATGACATATTGTGTCCGGGGAAGGAAACAACGTTTGAATTTTTAGAAAGTGTTCTTGAAGAAGTTATCGGCTTATTTCCAGCTGACATAATTCACATCGGAGGAGATGAAGTTCCCAAGAAAAAATGGAGGCAGTGTAAAGATTGCCAGAGAAGAATGAAGGATGAAGGTTTGAAAACTGTACATGAGTTACAGCACTACACCACAAATCGAATCGGTGAATTTTTGGCCAGTAAAGGCAAAAGGCTGATGGGATGGAATGAAATATTAACTGAATCCACAGATAGAAATTTCATAGCACAATGGTGGTTGAGAGGGAAGAAGAATATTATAAAACATATTAACGAAGGAGGGGAAGTAGTTGCTTCAAATTTCTTCCATGTGTATCTTGATTACAATTATTTTGTTACACCACTGAAAAAAACCTATAATTATGAACCCTATACCAATGGAATTAAACCTAAACATCACAAGCAGATTCTCGGTGTTGAAGCACCAATATGGACGGAATGGGTTCCTAATAGAAACCGACTAGATTGGCAGTTATTTCCTAGGTTAGCAGCTGTTTCTGAAATAGGGTGGACAAGTATGAGTAATAAAAACTATGCAAATTTCAGAAAGAGGCTTATCAGTTTTTCCAGAAGATTAAACTATTTGGGAGTAAATCATGCAGATTTCGAAAAAATTGATCCTAATACTTTGCAAAGATTATGGAATTTGAGAAGAGCATTTAAGTGGCCAAAAATCTGATGAAAATTCTGTTAGCATTAGCTTCTAATAAAAAGCGGATTCAGACCAACCTCTTCCAAAAGAAATAATAACAATATGTTTGGTGTATAGTTAGAGAATCATGTCTGATATAGAAAAGAAAATGAATATCTTAATCGATGAAGCAAATGCAAATTATAATGCAAGCAGGTTCAAGGATGCAGCTAGAACTTTTGAACATCTTATTTCTCTTGCGATTAAGAATTTGGAACCTGAGGAAGCTATCTATTTTGCTTATCGTGCTGCAGACTGTTGGAAGAAAGAAAAGAATGACATGAACAGAGTTTTCATTTTCAAGGATATTGCAAAATTGGCTTTTAACTTTTCGTCTCAAATAGCTGATAACATTGTGAGTAAAACTAAAAAACAAGGGGAAAAGGCAAAAGCGCTAGATGTTGCAGGAGAATGTTTATTGTATATAGACCCGACCACTGCTAAACAAAAGTTAACAGAGAGCATCAAAATATCAAGTAAACTTGCAGAAACAGCAAAAACTGAAGAAGAGAAAATAAATTTTCTACTTAATGCACTAGGATCAGCAAAGAAACTATCTGATAAGAAACAGATCAAAGAACTGCAAATTCAAATTGCTAATCAATATGTAAATAACGCAGAAGCGGAGTTGAAAAAAGGATCCCCAGAAAATCTTCAAAGATCTCTTAGATCCTTTGAAGATGCTTTAGAAATTTACAATGAACTTAAACTGAAAGAGGATATTCAAAGAATATCAAAGAAAATTGATAAATTGAAGGATAAAGTTGCAAAATATGATCCATTTGCCACTTAAATGAAAGAATACATAATTTTCTAGTTTAAAGAAAGCAATTCTGAATGTGCTTAGTAAAGTAAAATTCAAAAGAGGAACAAGTAATTATCAGATACATGGTCCCGTAGCTCAGCTGGATAGAGCGTTTGCCTCCTAAGCAAATGGTCGTGCGTTCGAATCGCATCGGGATCGCCAAATCTTACACTATGGGGTTCTGTGTTTATCATGAGTTCTAGAAATAACAAAATGATTCGAGTTTCTATATGTAATTTTCATACTTGTAACCCGAAAATATGTACAGCTCAAAAAATCATCAGATCTAAAAAAGCATTTGAAATTCAAATCAAACAAATACAATCTCAGAGTATAGTATTGACTCCTTTTTCTTTCACCGCTCTTTCAATAGAGGATCGTGAGTTAGCACTTAGAAACGGATTAGTTGGTGTAGATTGTTCCTGGAATAACATAGAAGGAGGGGAAGAAGCTTTGAGCAGAGGAACAGGTAGAGCACTACCTTTCTTAGTTGCAGCAAATCCTGTAAACTATGGGAAACCTTCAAAACTAAGCACACTTGAAGCAATAGCTGCTGCATTATACATTTTAGGTGATAAGATGCAATCAAAGGAGATTTTGTCTCTGGTGAAATGGGGAGATGAATTCTTAAAGATAAACAAAGAATATCTTGAAAGATATACCAATGCCAAAAGCAGCAAAGAAGTAGTTGAAGCTCAAACAACTATAATGGATGAGCTTTATGATTGAGGAAAAATCTGGCAATAAACAACTTCGAGCAGAAATCTTATAATTGTGGAAGTTACGCAATAGTTATGAAAATAGGCATCAATTGTTTTCCTACTGTAGGAGGATCAGGGATAGTTGCTACCCAACTAGCTATTGAAATAGCTAAAAAAGGTCATGAAGTTCATCTTATCAGCTATGACACACCATTTTTGTTACGAACTTTTCGACATCCTAACATAACTCTTGATTTAGTAGATATTATCTCATATCCACTTTTTAGAGATATTGGTGCCCCTTATACTATTCTTGCGGCTTCAAAACTAGTACAAATAGCTAAAAAATCAGAGATCGATTTGATGCATATTCATTATGCAATACCAGTAGGGGTCTCAGCATATTTAACTAAACAAATCGCTAATGTTCCTGTAGCAATAACTGCTCATGGATCAGATATTCACACATTAGGAATCGACCCTGCATATAATCCTATAATATCCCATGTTTTTGAAAATGTGGATGGATTGTCAACAGTATCTAATTACTTGAAAGAAGAAATGATCAATAAATTTTCTAGTAAAAAGGAGATAGAAGTCTTTTATAATCCTATTGATATCAATAAATACAAAAAGGTAGACACCGAACTTTGTGATTTTAGAATCAAACATGAGAAGAATTTTGTTCATGTTTCTAACTTTAGACCAGTAAAGAGAGCTCCGTTTATTGTTGAAGCATTTGCAGAAGTTGTTAAAGATCATCCTGATTTAGGATTAATCATGGTTGGAGAGGGACCAGAAAGAAAGAAATGTGAAGAACTAGCCTACAAGTTAGGTATCTCGGATCATGTAATTTTCCAAGGAGTTCGAGTTGCGCTAACATCAGTTTATAACTGTGCTACAGCTCTTCTTTCAGCAAGCATTAACGAAAGTTTCGGATTAACTCTAGCTGAAGCTATGGCTTGTGAAGCTCCTGTCATTGCTCCAAGAGTTGGAGGTATTCCTGAAGTAATTGATCACAACGAAAATGGATTCATGTATGATTTGGAAGATAAAGCGGCATTTATTGGATATATGAAACAGCTTTTGGATGACGATCAATTGAAACAAAAATTCGGGAAAAATGGGAGAGATAAAGTAGAACGATTATTCGAATCATCTAAAATTGCAGATCAATATATTGCTTGGTATGAGAAATTATTGGAATAATCACAACATGGAATTGATGAAACTAATTCCGCCTACTGGTGTTTCTGGAGAGTAGTGTCTTCTATATGAAGAAATGCTATCATTTAAACCAGTAACAATAGCCATTACAAACCATGGCCAACTTACTTCTTGCCATTGATGTCTATCATCATACATACCAAATTGCCAAGATTTAAATCGCTCAATGAGGTCAGTTGGTTTGCTTTTTACTTTCTTAATTGCTAATCTTCTAACATTGATATAATCGCCTAGTTTTTTAGAAAACTCTTTCAGCTCAGGTATTTCACTTTTTCTTCTTGCCTTTGCAAGAGAGCCTAAAATGCCAAAGAATTCTGGAGTAAGAATTGAAAAAGGTTCAAGAGATGGATCCTTGCTAAATTTCTCAATCCAAGGTGTGTTATATAGCATCCGAGTGTATTTAACGTATAATGGAAACTTAAAACCTATTTTTTGAACAGCAGGAATCACTTGAGCATTGTAATTAATTTCACCAGGTCCAGAGATTCTGATATAGGTAGGAATAATAGTTTGAAGTAGAGCTTGATTGGTATCCAACCTTGGATAAAGGTTCTTTACATGATCTGACAAATCGATATTATCTTTATTCACACTGAATGAATAATCTACCTTGTCGATAGGGCATTTCCCTTGAAAATGTAAGATACCATTATTCTCACTACACGATAGTTTGATTCTGTAATGATCATTTGGGCATTCATAAAAGAAAGGTGCGTAATCAGATTTCTTTTTCGCTGTTGTAGGGGTGAGTCCTAGTTTTTCAATCTTTTCTGTTGCTCTGTTAAACTCTTGGATATAATTAGATCGGGATTGTAAGAATGGTGCATATCCCTCAGATGTCAGTTTACGAATTTCTGGATGTGAAGTTGGAAAGAACACAACCCCCCAGTCGTTGATGATATTTGTTTGAATACCCCAGATAAGTGTCATCCATTCACCTAAATCTGAAGAACTTCTGTATGTTTCTCTAAGGAAAGTAAGGACATGTTCAGTTTTTTCGAGAAACAGTTTCAATTTGTCCTTGTTTATAGTGGATTTAAATTCACTAAATATATTCTTGATGACTGAGAGACTCTCTTCTAACCAAGCATAGTTAGTAGAAGTAATTGTTTTAGCTATAACACCATCTATAGCGTCTGGAAGATGTATTGCCTTGCTAACTGAGGATTGATAGTTAGGAAGGTGGATGGTAGTGATTTCCGGTTGAATACTATCATGAGTATTGATTAAAAAGACCGGAACGAGGAACTTTCCTTTCTCCTTGCTCATTTCTGATACATTAACAATTGCAGAAATCTTATTTCCAATTATACCTGTGCCACCAAATATCGTAGCTTGTTGACCGGCTAATACAACTCCTTCATGTAATTTTGAGATATTGTCCTTTGTTTTCTGTGTGAGAATTCCAAGACTTTCATGATAATCTGTGAGTATATGTTTAAGTTTTGAGATATTTTTGTCCTCAATTTTTATTTCAGGCATTGAAGCTGCATATTCTACAGCATCACCATAAGTTTTGGGAATAGTATTGTAAAAGTAAGCAGAATCTGGAAAATTAGCTTGTTCATTCGCATAAGCATCGTATAAATCTCCAATTCTTTCCATATTAGAAGGTGAATCTCTACATGTTCTTAACAATTCTTATATATCATTTTTCCAAGTTTATTCTAGTGGTATCCAATATGAAAAATCATGGTATTGCACATGTAGAACTCCCTTCTAAAGATCTAGAAAAAACAAAAGAATTCTACGAATCTGTCTTCGAGTGGGAAGTTGTAGTCCAGACAGGTTTCGACGATTATGCTTTTTTCAAAGAAACAGAAAATGGTATTGGTGGAGCTTTTCAGAAATCGGAGAAGATAATTAATGGTGAAGTTACATTGTATATTAGTACAGATGATATTGGTTTATCTTTAGAAAAAATCAAAGATGCCAATGGAGAAGTTGTTCAAAAAAAGACCAAAATTTCTGATGAGCATGGGTTCTATGCTTTGTTTAAAGACATTTCTGGAAATTTGATGGGTCTCTGGTCTAGAAACTAGAATCCACTAAAACCATATTTAGCTGGTATGTGAAAGAAATTTGCTTATTTAAGTTTGTCTTAGTGATTCTTTAAAAAATTAAGTGAATGCTGATATATTTTGATGATTCTTACACAAATTTTTTAAAGGAAGAACTAGTAATGAAACAACAAGAAACAATTCTAAAGGTGAAAATAAGAATGGCTAGAGAGTGTCCTAAATGTCACAGTAAAAATCTCAAGGAAGTACAGGATAAAACGAAAGTAGTAGCATATTTCAACCATCAACCAATCTACAAAAAGAAATCTGTTTGCCGAGATTGCACTTATGAATGGTTCCCCGAGGGCGGAGCAGAATAACCTAAGTTAAATCAAATTTTTGATTTTTCTCCAACTTTTACTTCCTCCTTACTTTTAGAGATATTGAATGATATTTCACACAAATTGTAGGTCCGAATTATGAAGATAACTACTTTTCTCAAGAAATACCTTTTCAGAATATTGGTTGTTCTTCTCATGTTAGCTGCACTAACATTCTTTTTTGTAGACCTAGCAAATAGAAATGAGCTAGGAGATGCTTTTGCAAGTTTTACAACAGCAAGTGTGTTATATTTAGTATTAGCAGCTCTACTGATGTTAGTAAGTATGATAATCAAAGCATACAGATTCTTCATTCTAATAAAACCATCAAGCCCTAAACTTAGATTTCACAAATTTCTGCTACCATTTTTCCTTGGTTATGGGTTTAGTACTTTGGGGCCGTTGAAATCTGGAGAAATTGCAAGTGTTGAAATCAACAAAAGATCATTATCTGTTCCCCGATCATCGTCTCTAGCAGCAATAGCGTTTTTCAGAGTATTGGATCTCTTTGTTGTTTTAATTCTGTTTATTATTGGTTTAGGAACAACAATCCCCGGAATGTTAGAGGAGCAATATACAATTTATCTAAATATTGTATTCTATATTTCTTTAGCAGGAACAATCATTCTATCTGTATTGCTGTTCTTCCCTCCAGTCGGTAGATTGTTCTTGAGAGGAGTAACAGCAATTGTAGGAAAGATATCTCTGAAGGGAAGAAAATGGTTAAATGCAGTTATAGATCCAGCACTTGAAAATTATTATGTTTCTCTGCAATATCTTTACAAACAAGTTGTCTTGGCCGTGTTAGTTGTTGTTACTACACTAACCAGATGGTTTTTAGAGTTTTATTCATTTAAATTAACAATTATGGCATTTTATGAAAATATTTCCCTTTTAGATGCCGCTGCTATCTCATCAATCACATTATTTGTTGGAATTCTCACTTTTGTTCCAGCTGGATTAGGTACAGGAACACTTACTACACAATATCTGCTAGAACAACTATCTATCCTACCCGCCATTGCAGCTGCATCAGTAATCTTTCAAACCATTGTTGGAACTGGAGTAACTTTATCTGTTGCAGCGATATCTTCGTTTTTTGTAAAAGAACAAAAAGAAAGCATAATTGAAGAAGAACAAGAAGATGAAAATAAAACTGAAACGATAGATGTCATAGATGAGAGTTAAGTTTGTTAAATTCCTCTCTTCAATCGGTTAATTAGAAATGGATGAAATTGTTGATCTTCCATCTTTTTACAAGTTGTTTCAATATCATATTCTACGCGAAGGTGTTCATATTCGAAGTCCTTACTTTTTTCATTGATTTTGAAAATCATAAAAGAAGATCTTGGATCATTATCTCGGGGTTGGCCTACAGAACCAGGATTAAAAAGATGCTTTTTCTCATTTACAATGTGTAATGGTTTGTGAGTGTGGCCTACAAATAGAAAATCTATTTCCGTGAACTCTCTTGTAATTTCAAAGAACATATTGTACGACCAGGAAGGTAAGTTTGGAGAAACATAATCTCGTAAAGGTTCTCTTGGAGAACCATGAACAAACATTGCATTTCCTTCAGAAATGAAAAGTGGAAATATGGAAAATAATGGGTGAGAGCCAAGAAGTTGAATTTCTTGCTCCGATAGTAAATCTTTGGTTCTCAAAAGTGATAGTTTTGGAAGTGGATTGAAATGGATGAAATTATTAGTAAAAAGAGCATAATCGTGGTTGCCTACGACATGGATTTGTGACATATTCTCTACAACTTCAATGCATTCCTTGGGATTAGGCCCATATCCTACTGTGTCCCCCAGGTAAATAGTAATATCAGGTGATAAATCATTGATTTGTTCCTTAACTACATTAAGAGCTTCGATATTTGCATGTACATCAGAGAATATAGCAAGGGTAATCATAAATAATTCTTAAACATGGTTTACCTTTAAAGTATAATAACATTATTCAGTAAAATAAAAAGGAAAATGAAAGTTGAAGATTATTTAGATCTCCACTGTTTCGCCATCTCAATAATTTTATCTGATGCAATGGTTTGTAACTTCTGTGGGGCTACTTCAAATGATACATTCGTTGCTCCAAAGCTCAGAATTTCCCCTTCTAGTTCTATTGGTAAAGGTTTAGCCATCTCCAATGAAACTTTTTTAGCTCGAAGATAATGAACACCATCAAATCCCAGATGCTTCCCAGGTTTTAATAAATTTAGAAGTTTAATTTGTTTCATTTTCCCAATATCTCGTCCATAAAGGACAGCAAAGTCATCCATGAAATGATAATTATCCGGGAGGATGTTGAAACCACCACCAAATCTACTTCCTGAACCAGCAGCGATAATCACTAACCCTACATCTTTGTGTACTACATCATCAATTGTAATCGTTGATTTAACAAGCTTATATTGAAGAAGTTTCTTGAGAGCTAAATAATAGTATTTTATAAATCCTCTAAGCCACTTCGCTTCTGTGAAGGAAGCAACTGATACTGTTGCACCAACACCTGTATCTGCAATGTTCACAAAGTATCTTTGCTTATCATCTGTCTTAGCAATTCCAACTGTTATATCAATTGTTTTGCCTGCTTCTAGAATATCTAGACTCCGTTTATAATCATCGTCAAAATCTAATCTTACGGCAAAATCGTTACCATTCCCAAGAGGGATGAGACCAAATTTTGTTTCAGTACCATACAAACCATTAGCAACTTCGTTAATTGTGCCATCTCCCCCTACAGCAACAACACAATCAAAGTCTTTTTCCATCTCTTTTGTAAGTTCTATTGCATGCCCTTGGTGTTGAGTATATACCGACTTATGATCAAGTCCTCTTTTTAATATCTCCTCTTCAACCTTTGGCCACATTTTTCCAATTCCCCCATTACGAGCAGTTGGATTAATAATGAAAAGATATGTTGTCATGATACAAGGAATTCTGTGCTTTTATTTAAATATTCATGCGAAAAACAAGGAATTGGAGCCTCAGAGGGGATTCGAACCCCTGCCCTGTGACTTTCTCGATAGATTACGAGATCACTGCTCTGGCCATCTGAGCTACCGAGGCATTATTTATCCTTTTTCTAGATAGATTTAAAGATTTTATGTATAGGTTTATTTTCATCAATTAAGGTGATATCTGTAAAGATATTATGAAAGTTAGAGAAAGAAGTTCACATAAAATAAAAAAAAGAATAACGATAATTTCGTTTATGTCTCACTATTCCATAGGAAAGGCAGCATATCCTCTGAACTCAATCCAATCTCGTAGTTTATCTTCTATTATTTCTTGTATTGCATCTTGATCTAGATCTTTAGCCATATTTTCATCAGCTGTTAACATCGCCATTATATAACGTTCGCCACTAAATTTCAAATCACGAAGAATGAAAATTTCATTAACATTATCATCTATAGTGTACCGTCTAATCCTTAGAAATGGTTCTTTTATGTCAACAATTGATTCGATTGCATCATAATATGCATTATGAGCTAAATCTTCAAGCTCTTCTTCTTTTGAAAATCTAGCAAAACAGATATTGCTTCTGAAATCATACAAACCAAAGAAATCTGAATCTAGTCCTTTGGCAACACTTTTTGTAGCTTCTTTTACACCATCTTGTATTAAGGAAATACCTCTAAATATGTGTGAGAATGCACCAAGAATAGATGAACGAATTCTAACACTTGTTCTAAAGAAATCTGTTGCAGGATTAAAGTAAGGACATTTATCAGCCATGTATTCAATTATTGTACTGAAAACCTCTGCACTTTTGTCGTCAATCTCATATTCAGGATCCGACTTGTGGAAGAAAATTTTCCAAGGAACTTTAATTTTTAGATTATTTGCTACATTAATTATCTGTTTTAGATATTCAAAACTTTCTTGAAATCTATCTTTAGCCTGAATATCTATCACATAAATTATAGTATCTGTTCCAACAAAATATTGTTGTGGATTTTCTAAATAGTCTTCACGATAAATATTTTGTCCCCCTAATTCGTGAAGATGAACATCCATTCCAAAAACTTCAATTTTGCTGCGAAGAAGGCCGCGAGTAGGTGTTAATCCGTTTAATCTCTGGAATAAAGAGGATAATGCACCCCTGTGTTTTAACGCGATTGAAAGAGATGTTTTTCCCGCGTTGTCAATACCAATCATTATTATTTTTGCACCAGTAGTTACTTTCTCTGTTTCTTCAACTAATAGAAGCCTGCTAGCAGCTATCCAACTATTGATTCTCTCTTTGGGGACTTTTTTAGCCATTTTAGCGTATTGATCACTCCATTTGATAGAGAGGTTCTCAATAGTGTCTAAACCCAATTCTATCAAGAGTTTAGATTCTTCTTCTGTTATATCTAATAAGGCGACAACTGGAAAGTTCCTAAGATCTTTTTTGTCCTTGTATTCATCTTTTAGTAATTTGTCTTTTAGGTCAGACATTTCTCTTCTTCTCCAGAGTTAGTTAAGATAATTATTTATCCTCTTGAGTATATATTCTCTCTGTCAAATAAATATTTTGTTAACGCTAGTAGAAAGTTAGCTTATAATTTCTATCCATAAATAAAATTTAAAAAGGCAAAAGCTAGCGCTTACTTAATCGAACGGAGTATTCAAAATGCGAACACAGAGAGTCAAAGGACTTATATTTCTATCTACAATCATTTTAGGGCTTATTCTAACAAGCTTTTTTGGCGCTTCTATGACATTTACAGACCCTAATACTGATCACCAACTAGATCTAACATCTACAGAGGATCTAGTTTTTCTGAATAGTACATCTCCAATAATTGATGGGGATTTAGAAAGTTTCGAGGGAGAATGGGAAAATGCAACTGTATACAATACTGAATTTGGTACCGGGAATAAAGCTTTGACAATACGTGTTTTAGCAAATGAAACTCACTTGTTTATGGGTATAAATTATGTGAGTTCAATATTCATACCCGTCAATACAACCATTCCAGTAAATGAGGATTTCAATAATGAAACTCACACTTGGTATGCAATTGTTTTCGATAGAAACTATGATAAATTAGCTGGTTCAACGTTAACTCCTGATGACGCTATAGTGATAAATTATAGAGAAGAGGGCGCACAGGATGCATTCATCAATGGAACAAAACTTAATTCTATTGTAATGGATGTAAATGTCACAGGCATAGAAAATTCATACGCAAACGTTAGCGAGTATGAAGATGATTTTCATAATCACGTTGTAACAATTGAAGTTGTGAAGGAACTTGAATCTGATGATGCAATAGGAAATGATATCGATTTACACGCAGCTGAATTCATAGATTTTGAAATGATAGTAGTTGAAAATGCGACTGCTATATATAATAGAACATTACTAGGAGAAAAAGATGCTTTCACAGGATGGAAAATCATTAGATTCGTTACTTTGCACAATTATTTTTCATATGTAGAAGACATAGTAGATTTAGACGTAATAGTACATATTTCAGAATCAGAAGCATCAAATTATGATAATCTAAGCAGTGTTGATTACTTTCTAATAAATTATGGTGTTAATGTAACATTTATGTTTGAATCCGTTGACTCAGATATCACTTATCGTAGTTTATCTTATGTAGATCTTTTAATCCTGGTTGGAGCGCAATCCGATTTAAGTGTAGACGAAATTGATGCAATCGCCCTCTATGTTGCTTCGGGCGGAAGTGTATATATCCTCGCAGATCCTGTTAGCAAAAATGGAAAATTGAATCAATTATTATCTAAATTCGGTATGGAAGTATATAATTCATACCTATACTCGACAGATACTGCAGTTAATTCTTCGATTGAGATTGACGTATCCGAAATCGAATCTCTTCCATATATGACTGGTACAAATATCTTTACTGATCAAAGCGTAAATGAAATATTATACACAGGAACAGCAATTAACTTCACATCAGATCTAGGGGAAGGTATGTTCATGTACCAAGAAGGTGATCTTTATCCAATCATAAATCTTACAGGAGATTATTACATAGATTCTGATGATAACGGTGAGTTCAATACAGAAGACATAACACTTAACGACACAATAGTTCAAGCGGGGTTAGAGTTACAGAGGGGAGGTAGACTCATAGTTACTGCTTCTGCTGATCTACTGAATGCAAGTTACATCGCAGAAAGAGACAACAAAATATTCTTCTTGAGGCAAATCCAATGGTTGATGAAACTCCAAAATGCAATAAACTTTGAAAACTATATTGTTGAAGATGTTGATATTATAGAAGGAGAATCAATAAGCGTTACAGTTGCAGCTCTTGGTGATAATGATACAGTTTTAACTGATTTAAGAGCCTGGGTAGTTGTACAGGAATTAAAATCAGATAGGAACAATATTACACTAACTAAGCATGAAGACAATATCAATTTCAATGGAACAATCACTCCTGAGGGTATAAAAGCTAATTTTGTTGATATTAGTATTAGACTGCATCAAAAAGGTTACGGTTATAATGAGACAGAATTAGTGGAAGTGTTTCTTGAAGCAGTCATAGGAAGACCAATTAGTATTGAAGTAACAGCAACAATCATATTTGTAGTTTCAGTCGGTTTAGCAGCCTTGGGTGCTATTGCAGTTAAAAAATATAAGAAACCAGAAGTGGAAGACAAACAATAATAATCCACTTTCTTCTTTCAATTTTTTCGAATAAGTTATAAGGCAATTTTCATAAGTGCTCTAGAGATAGTGTTTCAATTAAATCTCTGGTGACCAATAGTGCATATAGGTTTTTTAACAAAACAACTGAAGCCGGAAGAAATTAAATCAAAGGCAATTGATATACCAGAGAAAGACAGGGAAATGTTCCCTAAAGTAGGTGTGTTATTTTTTATTGAATCACTTAACGAATATTATGGAGGTCATATCACAAAAAACGGAAGTATCACAGGATTAGATGAGTGGTTTGAAAGTTATCCAATCAAACAAAACGACACCATAATCATATCGAAGTATTCGGAAGGATTTTACCTTACATCGTTATCTGAAACAATAAGTCAACAACAGCATTTCAATCTCGAAATGGAAAGAATACTTACGTTAGAACCAGACGATATTTTGTGTCCAAACTGCAGATACAAGTTAGAACATGCTGGAAAAGGATCAAGGGAAGATTCATATGTTTTAAAATGTGCAAGGTGTGGTTTTACTTTAGTGAAGAAAAGCTATTTTGATTAATTGTATGAAATTTGAGAGAATTTTACGAAAAAGTCTATTCTTAATTCAGAGAGGAAATTAAAATATTATTCACTTCTTTGTATATGAGTAAACATATCCATGTATTATGTGCCTTTTTGTGTATATCCGAACTTCTTCATATGAAACTCATGTTACACAACTTATGGATAGCTAAAGATACTGGTGAATGTCTTTTCCATAGAAAGTATGGTAGCATAGATCAAGATGAGAATCTAATCACTAGTTTCTTGAGTGCTATAGAGATTTTTGCTCAGAACATAGATAATGGATGCGATTTTCTTCAAACTTCCAGCTATAAATTCATTTACATAACTGGAGAACAAACCGTTACAGTTGCATGTGTGGATTGCAAAGATGATGAAAACATAATTCGTAAAGAACTTGTAAAGATTGAAAAAGAATTTTATGGCAGATACTCACAAGATTTAAAACAATGGAACGGGAGAGTTGAGAGATTTGCTGATTTATCAGATTATGTTGATAATCACTTGAAAAAATACAGTCTTCCAATCAAAGAATTAACAGATTCTAAACTTGAATTAAACCCGATTGTCACAAAAGAGAATCTGAAAAGCAAGTTCAGTCCTCATCAAGAAAAAGTTATTTCTCTCTTAAAATACAAAGGTACAGCAACACTTCACGATATTATCAAACTTATGAAACTTTCTGAAACTGATGCTGAAAAAGCAGCAAAAGGACTCTTATATCATGACATCATAAGACAGATACCAAGTGCATAATATCAGTGCAAATTATTACAAATGTTTTTGTGATCATCTGATGCGTTACTTTATTAACAGATTTATCCCAAATTTAATAGTAATCATTGGTGATATGTTTGAAAACGTTTAATGACACAGTAAAATTTGAAACGACTGGAGAAATTGATATTATAGATTTATCTGAAAAATTCAGTAAATGTGTTCAAAATTCTGGGATTTACAATGGAATATTATCAGCTAATGTCATAGGATCAACGGGAGCACTAACAGCAATAGAATACGAGCACCGTGTACTAGATGATTTTAGACAAATTCTACACAAATTAGTTCCAAAAGGAGCAGGGTATAAACATGACATTATCGATTCCAATGCTCACTCGCATTTACGAGCATCATTAATTGGTCCTAGTTTAACAATCTCAATTCATGAAGGAAGGATGCAATTAGGGACATGGCAACAACCTGTTTTTGTGTGTTTAGATGTTAAATCCAGATCAAGAAAAGTAGCTATAACTATAGTCGGTGAATGAGATTGAGCTCAGATTATTATGTGATTCGATGTACGAAGAAAGGATGTGGAAAATTTAGTTATTGTAAAGCTAAACAAAAAACCAAAATGTGTCCCTATTGTGAGTATCGAATAACGGTTGAAAAGGCAAGCAAAACAGAAGTTAATTCTGTAATTCATGCGAGGAAACTTGTTCAAGAGTTTAATAAAAAACTAGGAGAAATGACTGAACCTTGGTGGTATAAGTCTGATAATTAGCATAAAAAATTCAGTAATAGAGTAATATATATTGAAAAAGAAAGTGTCACAATATTTTTTTACTCTCACTCAAACATATTACTAATGCCTTATTCAAAAGAAACTATAGAACTGTTGAGTGACTCACCATTCAAGCAATTTGTTTTAATGGAGCTGGAAAGAGAAAGATTGTATCAATCATTCATAGAGATTGATGAATTAGATGAAATAAGCAAAATATGGTTAAGTTTTTCGAAAATATGCGCTCAATCACTCGCAGATGTCTCATCTATAGCAAACCTGCTTTATGATCGTTACATCGATGAATGGACCAGAGATAAAGCACAAATAGGTACTGATGACAAACGTAAAAAATCATTAACTGGAAAAATCGAAGATTTGCAAGAATTTCAAATGGAATCTGCAATTTTAATGATTGTTTATGCAGAAATAGTAAATACTGGTATCTTTGGTACAGCTCCTTCTGACGATTATTGTATATCATTTATTGAGGGTTATCGAATTCTGAATAATATTTCACAAACATACTTTGATTCAAATCATCCAAGAGCTTCTAGTATAGAGGAATTGATGCTAACAATTCTACTTGTAAATCAGAAGCAACAGGTACTTAATCTTCTTGAAGAATCCCCCTATTTCAAAGAAAAAATCACTACTTCTCAAGAAAAAGCATCTTATGAATTATCGCAAGCAGAATTTGATGTTTCTTTCACAGCACAGTTCTTTCAGAAACTTCGAAATGATTGGTGGTGGAATGATGCTATTGCATCCTATTCTATTTATGAAAGAAGTTTAACACATCTACAAAATGCATTAAACATTTACAAAAAACTTCCTGAGGATCCCGAATTTATAGCAAAACAAATTGAACAAAATCTTATGCTAACAAATCTTGCAATGAGGAATAAGGAACTCATTGAACATTATCTTAGACTTAGTTTTGAAGCAGCTAAAAATGACAATTTTATGGCTAGTGTAGAATATCTCAATTTAGTGTTAGGTTTAGGTAACGAAGCTCTAGAAGCTATCTCAGCAAATATTCATCAGGAAGCAGCAAATCTCAAAATAAAGGAAAATATAGTAAAGGAAGAAACCATTCACACCTTTCTACATGGCATATCACTATTAGCAGCTAAGACATCTCAATTGAATTCTATGATTAACATAGCTAAGAAAGAAGAGATTCAAGATTTAATAAAACAAATTGAAGAAATAGTTAACAGTCCGGATCTCAATATCAATAAGAATTACGTAAGTAGTTTACCATTTGTATATCTAAATTATGTTCAAGAATTTAAAATTGCGTTACTTGAAAATACACCTGTTGAAGAAGCAATGAAGAGAGCTGAACAGAATTTTGCACGCTTCTTTGAAAGATTAGAATTTGCAACCAGTGACCTTGCATCACAGCTAACTGAATTAGATAAAAAAGGTAAGAAGATAAAACAAGAAACAGTATCTCAAATGCTAGAGAATATCCAGAATATAAAACTAGCTACCTACTTTTTACCAAAAAGTGAAGATAAGCTGTACATTGTAAAAGATATTGAGTGTCTAGAATTCATTGCAAACTCAATCCAGCTAGAACAATTCTTGAGGGACAAGGAAACAAATGAGGTTCTTGACTTAATTTATCATGCGAAAGCTCATTATTATTCAACAAAAGCTTTAGAGATAACTCAATTAAGTAGCTTTACAAGAATTGATAGTGAATGGGTTGAAAAGCGATATAGTCAAACATTTATTCAAGGTCAAGACACCGAATTACGTCTATTTGAATTAGCCAGACAGTATCTCTTTCTGAATACAGTAATTGATGAGATTGCTAATGGTTACAAGGTTGCAAACACTGAGGATAAAACGATTTCAGAAAATTATCAAACAATTATCAACCATGCTTTCAACCAATTTGCAGTTTTTGATGCGATTAATATACGTATTGCTGACGATTGTAGTGAGTTATTAAAGCACAGACAGTTGTTTGTTATAGAAACTTCTGACATCAATTGGAAAGCTATAGAGGTAAAGAAACAGTTAACTGACACTTTGATAGATTTTCTTGAAGCTACAAAGAAAGCTATTCTCGGATACGGAGCAAGTAAGAATAATGACACATACAAAGCTGCTTCATACTTCAATGATGCATCAAAACACGCTAAAAACTCAAATGAGACGATGCAACCAATATCACATTATGATGAAACGTTTGCACAGTTGGCAAAAACTGCCTATGAGTATAGTATCTTGCTCAAAGAATTGGAGAGAAAGGCTAGAAATAACGAAAAGTTACAGAATCTTCCAATGGATCAGATATTTAACACACTGAAGCAACTTACTTTTCTATCTTGATTTTATTGTTCGATACAAATTTGTATTTTGATAACAAATAGCGAATTTTTTTTAAACCAGTATGTTTAGTCCTAACAAGATGAGTAATCTACCCATTTCTGATGATACAATTACTAAGTTCAATCAAGCTTATGAAATAATTGATAAAATTAGAGGAGAACCAAATCCTGAGCTTGATCAGTATTTTGTAACAAGAGAAACATGTCTTAAAAGAGCTCTATCAGTAACCCCCGAAGACTATAATCACAAGAGAATCATTGTTTTAGGGGATATGGACCTGGTTTCATTAGGGATAGGGATTATAAGTAAACCTAAAGATCTTGCAGTACTGGATCTCGACAAACGGATGTCAGAAATTGCTCTTAATATGAAATTTGATCAGAAAATTCGTTCTGTTCGGTTTATTAATCATGATATTAGAACGAAGATGCTTGGTGTCTTGAATAATCAATTTGATTATATTTTTATTGAACCACCCATGACACAAGAAGGGTTAGAAGTAGGTCTCTCAAGAGCTGTACAATGTGCAAAGAAAAATGAACCAGCAAAGATTTTTCTTTCATTCGATGCTGACAATAAACAGCAGTTAATTGATGAGTATGTTGAAAAAATGAATTTAACAATTGAGAATGTTAAAAAATCATTTAATGAATATGATTTCGATACGCCACTTGGAACTAGAAACTCTGATTTATTTGTTTTGGATGTAAATGAAAATTCAAAAGAAACTATACTTATCCATTATTTTGGTCCTACATATTATAGAGAGAGTACACAAGTTCCTCAAACTTACGAATGCAAATGTGGTAGGATACATTCTGTGGGTCAAGGTGGCACGTATAGCTCGATAGAAGAACTAAAAGAGAAAGGATGCCCGGAATGCGGTTATTCAGAGAATTTTCGGTTCACATCAAGCATTATGCTAGAATAAGAATAAATAATCATACACAAACTCTATCACAGATACTATATAACTATGTGATTTCATGTCAGAACCATCAAAGAGAAAAACTATTTGTGCAAATTGTGAAAAAGATATTACCCTTTCAAGCGATATACTTCTCAAAGGATGTCCAGACTGTGGATCTTTCAAGTTTAAAACTTTCAAGGAAGGAAACATCAAATTTCAAGATGAGAAGGAGTTAGATTTAATAGTTGAAAAAGAAGTAGAAAATACAGATATTCAAGAAGGATTAGAATCAGTTCGATTAACTAGTGAGGGGGTTTTTGAGGTTGATTTAGAGAAACTTTTGACAGAATCAGGTAAGGAAAAACCAATTATCAGCAGAAATAAGGACGGTTCTTATTTCATTAAATTCACTACAAAAGAAGAGTAAAGTTAAAAAAATTAAAACCTCTCACTTTTCACAAAATTTTAAATGTCATTAATTAAAGAAAGGAAGAGGTATCTTTCTTGTCAACTAAAGAACAGCTAGCAAAAGAGCAAAGAATCGCAAGTGGAGTTAAAGAAATTCTCGAATTTAGAGAATTTGAAATAACTAAAATAAAAGAAGACGACGACTTTATAGACGTTTATGCTGTAAAGATTGGAGAAGATAATGAGAAAAAAACAGCATTAGCAAGGTTTCCTAAAAACCCTCAAGTTGGAGTAAAAACAATTAGAGTTTTAGGTAAACTTCAAGCTGAGGAAGAATTAGATGAAGCATTACTAGTTGCAGAATCCCCTTTAACTCATTATGCAAAGAAAGAATCTGTGAAACTTGGGATAGAAATTATCAGTAGTACAAACCCACTATTCAATATTTTTGAACATGAACTAGTACCCCATCACACCAAGTTAACAAATAAGGAAATTCGCTCATTCTTAATAAATTATCAAATCGAAAAACATCAAATTCCAAAAATTCTGGAAACAGATCCTGCTGTTAAAGCTATTCAAGCAAAACCGGGTGATGTTCTTAGAATAGTCAGAAACCCTGTTATGGGAGAACAAGGAGCTTATTATAGAGTTGTTATAAAATCAACTTCTAGACTTCGTCTTACAGAAGTAGCTTCAAAGAAAAAGAAAACTACAACAAAGAAGACAGCACCTAAAAAAGCTAAAGTAACACCAGAAAAGGAAGCCAAAGCAGCACCAGAGAAGAAAGTCAAAGCAGCACCAGAGAAGAAAGTCAAAGCA